>DGVT01000128.1 GCA_002395965.1 Porphyromonadaceae bacterium UBA4277 | reverse complement strand
AAGACGTAAAGGTCTATGACATCGATGGAAACCTGGCAGGAGCACACCTGCACGAGTTTGACCTCGCAACAGGACTCATGATCAACGAATATCCTAACGCAGGCACCGGCTATTGCTCACAGGCTAAGCGTCAGAGCGCTTGCTTCAGCAAGAAAGACCCCAACAAGATGTACTGGAACGGCTATGTGAACAGCGGCAAGGGCTACAACGAGTATGGCAACCTGACTAACCTCTCCGACCGCGATTGGCGCACCAACGGCAAGTATGACACCGCACTCTACGAGGTAGATATCACCACCGGTGAGGCTACACGTCTGGCACTCATCACCGACCGCTACACTTTCTCGGCCATGTGGATCGACGAAAAGGACGAACCGGTACAAGGGCTGTTTGGCGACGTAACTGGCGACGGAATGGTTGACGTGGACGATGTGAACGCTGTGATTAACATCACACTCGACCTTAAGACACAGGCCGACTACCCCGGCAAGGCCGACCTCAACGATGACCACCTCATCGACGTGGACGATGTGAACATCATCATCAACATCACACTCGGCCTCTACGAGCGCTAATCGGTCAAGACCGCTAATTTTGAGTTAAATAAATAAGGTGAAGCACAACGCGTCGTGCTTCACCTTATTTATTTACCGGCATCGCCACCACCTCACTTCACCAGGTTCTTATACACCAGCGAGTGGATGCGGCTGCGGGCACCGATGCGCGAGAAGTTGGGATTATTGCGCGTGGGGCTCACACGGTTGCTCAAGAAGATGTAGAACATATCGTTCTTTGGATCCACCCAGAAGCTCGTGCCCGTGAAACCGGTGTGGCCGTAGGTCTCGGCAGTGGCCTCAGGGCATGTGTTCGACGCCTCGGGATTGCCCACCACTGGTTTGTCAAAGCCCAGGCCACGGTGACTGTTGGCACTCTTCTGCGTGGTAAAAATCTCTACCGTCGAGGGCTTGTAGAACCTTACACCGCCATAGGTGCCACCATTGAGCCACATCTGCAGCAGCTTGGCAAGGTCGGCTGCCGTCGAAAACAGGCCGGCATTGCCCTGCACACCGCCCGAGAAGGCCGCAAGTTCGTCGTGCACATAACCGTGAATGTGTTGGCGCCGCAGGTAGGTGTCAACCTCGGTATAGGCTATCTGATCGCGAGGGAAACGCGACAACGGACGGTACAGCGTGCGATAAGCTCCTAACGGGGCAAAAATCTTAGTATTCACATAGTAGTTGAGCGGCGAGTGCGTGAGGCGCTGCACGGCATCGGCAAGCAGACAGAAGTTCAGGCAGCTGTACAGATACTTCTTCTTGCCAAGCCCGATGTGATAGATGCGCTGCATTATCGAGTCGTAGGTCACACGGCCACCCCACAGGCCGTCGGCTATGGCTATGTTGAAGCGCTCGGTCTGGTGGTTGGAGAGTATATCGGTGCGCAGCCGCGCATCCTTGTGACCCCAGGCTCCGTTCATGATTTTAATGGTGTGATCAGCATCGGCACTCTCGGCAATGAGTGCACCGCGATAGGTGGCTGTGTCCATCATCATGGTCCACATGTTCATCGACGCCGGCATGCCGGTCTCGTGATATAGCAGGTCGCGGAACGTGATGTCGGCCTTGTCGCCGCCGCGCAGGTCGGTGATGATGCGGCTGGCAGGCTCGTCGAGCTCAAACTTGCCATCGTCAAACACCTTCATCACCGCCGGGAGCGTACCGGCACACTTCGATACCGAGGCGAGCCCAAACAGGGTGTTGTCGGTCACCGGTATGCCACTGCCGAAGTCGATCTCGCCATACGAGCGCTGGCAGATAATCTTTCCGTGGCGGGCCACAAGCACCTGGCAGCCGGGAAACGCCCTCTCGCGGACACCCAGACGTGCAAGGGAGTCGATCTGTTGCAGCAGGCGGTCATTCACACCCACCTCGCTGGGAACACCATAGCCTAAACGGGTGGCGGCATAATGGATGCCGTGACCGGCATGATAGGTCTTAGACCCGCACTTGAGGGCTATGGGCAGGATGCCGCGGGCGGCATTGCCGCCATAGATGGTCTGCACGGCATAGTCCTGCGCAAGGTCGTCGGTCTGATAGGCTACCAAGGCGGCCTTCACATGGCTGTTGGTAATCAGACTGCCGCAGCGCGAAATCTCGTAGGGCTTGCCCATAACTGTCAGCACCACGTTCTTGCACCGCTTTACTATGGCCGAAGCTGCGGCACATGTGGCAGAATCGGTGCCGCACACAGCCACACTCACAAGGTTGAAATTCCCATCGGCTATGCGATGAGCAAGTGCCATAGCATCATCACCGGCTTTCCAGGCAAAGTGCGTGGCCTGGGCATAGTCGGTCGAGCGACGGGCATACATCGATTTCACTCCGCGCTCATCACCCAGTGTGACCACGGCTATGTGGCGGCTCTGGAGGTTGCGCACTGGCAGAATGCCGTCGTGGTTCTTTACTACAGTGATCGACGAGGCCACAAGCTGGTGCTGCAATGCGTTGGCATCACCGCCGGCAACCGATGCCGATGCTCCGCTCACTACCACACTTTGCGGCACGGTCAGCCCTAAGGCATATTTGTAGCTCAGCACCTTGCGACAGCGATCGTCGATATCCTTCTGGCTGAGCGTGCCAGCTGCTACTGCAGCAAGCACCGTCTGAACCTCGGCATCGGCATTGGCTGGCATGAGCAGCACGTCGTTACCGGCAAGAAGGGCATTTACACAAGGCGAGCCACTCACATTGCGCTTGGCACCCTCCATGCTCAGGGCATCGGTAAACACCAGCCCACGAAAGCCAAGCTGATCTTTCAGCAAGTCGGTAACGCAGTGGCGCGACATGGTGGTGGGACGACCACTGGCATCTATGGCAGGAACATTGAGGTGAGCAATCAGTATGCCCGATAAGCCGGCTGCTATATAGTTGCGAAAAGGTATCAGCTCACAAGTGTTGATTTCACGCATCGACTTGTCGATAAGAGGCAATGTCTTGTGAGAATCCTCGACCGTGGAGCCATGACCGGGAAAATGCTTGCCTACCGACAGCACACCGCCATCTTCAAGGCCACGGGCATAGGCTATGGCATGGCGAGAGACCAACTCGGGGCTCTCACCGAATGAACGAGTGCCTATAACAGGATTCTGCGAATTATCGTTAACATCGAGCACAGGCGCAAAATTCACATGGATGCCCACGCGGCGCAATTCGCGAGCCACCTCGCGGCCATAGCGGTAAAGCAGGGCATCGTCATCGACGGCTCCAAGCACAAGATTACGCGGAAAACGGGGCGCACTCTCCACGCGCATGGCCAGACCCCACTCGCCATCGATGGTTATCATCAGCGGAACACGGGCTTGCTGCTGAGCATAGTTGGTAACACTCAGCTGCGCGTCCAGCGAGCTACCATTATATATCAGTCCGCCCACACAGTTGTCGGCCACATAGCGCTTTACCAAGGCACGAGTGGCGTCATCATCTTTGGGATCTACGGCCATGATGATGAGCTGAGCCACACGCTGAGCGGGAGTCATTGCCTGCATCTGGGCATCCACCCAAGCCTGCATCGCAGCCTTATCAACACTATTAAAAAGCGATGGCTCCACGCCTTTGTCGCGGGCACCGGCACACAGCGCTACCACTATGGCCAAGGCAAATAACACTTTCCTTTTCATTATATCGTTCATTATCAATATTTCATTATATCTTTGAGTACACATGTAAAAAGTTAGTTGTTGCGGCTGGGTGGTGCCTGGCCCGGGCAGTCGGCAATGAGGTCTTTCACCACTTCTCCACCCACGACAAGCCCGGCAGCGGCCGGAACCCATGCGTTGCTTGCCGGAGGGGTTCTCTTCTCGTTGTCAGCACAGCCGTCGGAAGGAGCGCACTCGGTGTTCAGTTCATCGAGTGGCACACGGGGCACTTCGGGACTGTAAACGCACTTGAAGTGGTTGATGCCTTCGCGACGCAGCCGCTTGCGTATCACTTTTGCCAGAGGGTCCATGATGGTCTTCGTTATGTCGGCCACACGAAAAGCCGTTGCATCGAGCTTGTTGGCCGCGCCCATGCTGCAGATGATGGGCACGTCAAGGCGTTTGCACTGCCTGATGAGCTCCATTTTTGCACTCACCGTGTCGATGCAGTCAACCACATAGTCATAGACGCTAAGATCCAGCTCGTGGGCATTACTCACCAGGTAGAACATGCGGTGCACGTTGACCTTGCACTGCGGGTTGATGGCGAGAATTCGCTCGCGCGCCACATCCACCTTATATTGGCCGACGTTGGTGGTGAGTGCTATAATCTGCCGGTTGATGTTGCTCGGGCAGATGCGGTCGTTGTCAATCACGTCGATGGCTCCCACGCCGCTGCGTGCCAGCACCTCGACGGCATAGCCTCCCACACCTCCAACGCCGAAGACCGCTACCCGGCAACTGGCCAGGCGGTCGATTGCTGCCTGACCAAGCAGGAGCCGTGTGCGTGAAAACTGATCTTGCATTGTAACAGTGATGATTTACCAAGTGCAACGAGCTTGTGTTTTGAGACCTTATTTCTTGAGCATGCGCACTTCGTCGGTGCTCTCAATCTTCTTGCCCTGGGCTGTAAGCCGCTTGACATAGTCGAGGATGTGAACACCATACTTCACATCATCCACATACAGCCGCTTGGCTTCCTTGAGCGATACCATGTAGTCGCCACCATTGGCCAGATAGTCGATCGTCACCATGCGGTAGGTCTTCTTGGGATCAACCTTCTTGCCCTTGACCTTGGCCGATGTGATCTCGCCCTTTTCGTTAAAAGTCACCTTGAGCTCCTTGCTCACTGCATCGCCGCCACGTCCGGCCATCACCTTCAACGCATCGAGCAGGCCCTGACCCGAAATCTCAAGCACCACAAAGCGGTTGTCGAAGGGGAACATCGAGCTTAACACCCCCTCGGTAACAGTGCCCTGAGGCATATCGGTGCGAATGCCACCCTTGTTCATGATGGCAAACTGCACATCCTTGATGCCCGACAGACCGGGGATTATGGCCATCGCCGCATCACACACCCAGTTCTGCGACGCTGCGCTCGAGTTTTTCATATAACGCACCGATTCGCCCACAGGGTTGTTCATCAGCGAGTCAACTCCTTGCTTGTAATGGTTCAGCCAGGCCTCCATGGCAGGATAAGCCTTGGCGGCCTCGTCCCACTGGGCATTCACCGGAATCAGGTTATACACCACCTTGCCGGTTTCAAGGTCAAGGTCGTAGGTAGAGACAAACTTTCCGCTCTTTCCGTTCTGGCCGACGACTATGGGGCGGCCATCGGCATTGAGCACAGCAGCATACTCGCTACCGGGCTTCACCACGGTGTGGGAGTGGCCACCCACCACCAGGTCGATGTAGTGGCTCGACTTGATAATGTCCACGTCGTTGGGCTCGCTGGGGTCGTAGGACGTGTAGCCTATGTGCGAAATCATCACTGTGTAGTCAACCTTCAGCACCTCCTTGAGAAAGCGCGCCATGGCATCGGCCACATCAATCGAGCGAACATAGCGAATGCCGGCGTAGTTCTTGGCCGAAATCAGGCCTTCGGGCTCGACGTTGATGCCGAAGAATGCTACGCGCTTGTCGCCATAAGCCTTGATCACATAAGGCTCAAACATGCCCTCAAGCTCAGTGCCGCTCACGTCATAGTTCACACTCAGCTTCTTGGCCTTGATATTACGGTAATAACCGGCCAGGCTCTCAAGGCCGTTGTCAAACTCATGATTGCCGGTAATGATCATGTCATAGCCCAGCGAGTCGATAAGCGAATATTCCACCTCGCCCCCATAGAGCGAGAAAAACACCGTTCCCTGCACAGCATCGCCGGCATGAACGAGCACCGTGTTCTTGTTGTGACGACGGATGTCGTCGTAGATGGCACGACGGCGCAACACACCTCCCTGACCGTCGGAGGCCGGCTCTATCTGCGAGTGGGTGTCGTTGGCACCGATTATCACCACATGGTCGGCCTTGACACCTGTTACACACACCAAAGCCACTGCCGCAGCCAAAATCATTTTCCTTATTGTACTCATTTTACTATTGTTTTAGGTTTATGAGGACAAAAGTAATAATTTCTGACTGATATGGCAAATTAATTTGGATTTAGCCGCGCTGTGAGCTAATTTTGCATTGTGATTTAATTAACGAAATGCAACCTGAACTTGACAACCTGATCAATGATGCCACCAGGCAGTTTGTCGCCAGCCATGCTGCCGACGACGTGCCACAGCTGGCACTGCGCGGCACTGCAGGCCCGGGCGTGAACTTTCCTCTCGCCCTCGACCAGATTGCCGGCCGACGCTATGCCCGACGCAAACTGCCGGCGTGGGCCGCTACCGAAGGCATCATCTATCCACCACACCTGTCGATGGAGCAATGCTCGAGCGAGGCAACGGCACGCTACAAGGCCTCGATCGTGAGCGGCGACACTATGGCCGACCTCACAGGCGGACTGGGAGTGGACTGCTCATTCATGGCACGGGCTTTTAACAAGGTGGTATATGTCGAGAAAGTGCCCATGCTATGCAAGATGGCCAAGCACAACTTTCACTTGCTCGGGAATGACAATATCACCGTAGTGAACAGCGATGCCGAAAGTTTCCTCAGCAGCATGGAGCCGGTTGACCTCATCTTTATTGACCCTGCAAGGCGCGACCACGACGGACGACGCACCTACGACATTGCCGACTGCACACCCGATGTCACCGTGATGGCACAGCTGCTGCTCAGCAAGGCACGGCAGGTGATGATAAAGCTCTCGCCCATGCTCGACGTGAGCCGAGTGATTCAGGCATTGCCATGCGTCACACAAGTGCACATCGTGAGCACCGCAGGCGAGTGCAAGGAATTGCTGGTTATCATGAGCCACACGGAACAAGCCGGCACAAGCCTACATTGCGTCAACGACGACGATGTCTTCTCCTTCAGCCTTGACGACACACCGGGCGATGCACCGCTGTGGGACGAGAAATTCCAGCCCGAAACAGCACTTTTTGCCTACGAGCCTAATGCCTCAGCCATGAAGGCTGCCTGCTTCAACCATCTGGCTAAGCATTACGGAATGAGCCTAATGAGCCGAGACAGCCACTTGCTCATTGCCGACAAACTCACCCATAAATTCCCGGGAAGAGCATTTGTCGTCAGGCACGTGTCAACACTCAACAAGAAGGAGATCAAGCAAGCCTTGACGGGCATCACCACCGCCAACGTGGCCGTGAGAAACTTCCCGCTACGGGCGGCCGAACTCGCTAAGCGGCTACGGCTGCACGACGGCGGCGACAACTACATCTTCGGCACCACCACAGCATCGGGCAGGCACATCATCTTAGTGTGCAGCAAAATCACGACTTAGCCCGGCAACCCAACCGAAACTGCATGAGCAAACTGAAAGACATATTGTCAATGTCGCGCCACGAGCGCAACGGCGCACTGGCTGTGCTCACACTCATGGCCATTGTGCTGGCTATGATATGGGCTGGAAAGTCGTGTTTGCACACTCAGCCGCAAACCGACGACAAAGCACTGGAACTGTGGGCTGCACAGGCCGACAGCGCCCGCAACGAAGCGCAGCAGCGCGACTCGGCCGAGAAAGCCATGCGCAAAACTGCACGCCAACGCGCCAAGCACGGCAAGAATAACGACAACTCGCACAGCAAAGCCACCAAGAAGCCGGCCCGCAAACCAAGCACACCACCGCCACCCACCGGACTGCCGCCGGCCGTGCCCAACTTCTGACCCAATACCCACCCTAAGGCAGCCCCAGCAGCCCCAGTGGCCCCGACAATCCCAGCAGCCCCAGCCACCCCAGTGGCCCCAGCAGCCCCAGTGGTCCCAGCAGCCCCAGTGACCCCAGCCACCTCGGCAGTCCCGGCATTTTTTCTCCACTATATTTGCTCATGACCGAAAAAAACACTATTTTCGCAAGTTATTCAACATTGCGCTAATGACTACAGGCAATTTCAAGCAATACACACTCACCATGCGAGGGCGGCTGTTCAAGCTCTCGCACCCATGGGTCATGGGCATCATCAACGTCACACCCGACTCGTTCTACCAATCAAGCCGGGCACTCGACGACAACTCCATCGCCTCAAGGCTCAAGACAATGCTCTCGCACGGCGCCGACATTATCGACATCGGTGCATGCTCAACACGACCCGGTGCCAACATCATCGACGACAAAGAGGAAATTGCCCGATTGCGGCAAGCAATGCGCATCGTCAAAGACACAGCCCCCGACGCGCTCGTGTCAATCGACACATTCAACAGCACAGTAGCAAGGGCGGCTGTCGAGGAGATGGGAGCCGACATGATCAACGACGTGTCGGGCGGTACTATCGACCCCCACATGCCAGCTACCGTGGCACGGCTTGCAGTGCCGGCTGTGGTGATGCACATGCGAGGCACACCGGCCGACATGCAGCACTTCACACAATATGACAACGTGACGGCCAACGTGCTCGACGAACTGCGCCAGAGGCTCGACACATGGCGTCAGGCAGGTGCCACACAGCTCATCGCCGACCCGGGATTCGGCTTCAGCAAGACCACCGAACAGAACTATGAGCTCATGGCACACCTCGAAGCATTCCACTGCCTCAACGTGCCACTGCTGGTGGGCATTTCACGCAAATCGATGATATACCGCACGCTGGGATGCACACCCGACGAAGCGCTCAACGGCACAACAGTACTCAACACTGCCGCACTGCTGGCAGGAGCACACTTCCTGCGGGTGCACGACGTGGAACCGGCAGCACAGGCACGCACTCTCACGGGCCTAATAATCAACAGCAACAACTAATCTCAACAACATATCACTAATCACGACTATGAACTCTATCTTCTCGATATTCGGCATCAAAGACCTACTCGACATCCTGCTCGTGGCCACCATGCTCTACTATCTCTACCGCACGATGAAGGACTCCGGCTCGCTCAATATCTTCATCGGCGTGCTGGCGTTTGTCATCGCTTGGGTGGTGATGTACAAGATTCTCGACATGAGGCTCATTGGCACCATTATGGACAAGTTCATCGACATCGGCCTGTTCATCCTCGTAATCCTGTTCCAAGACCAAATAAAGCGATTTCTCATCGAACTTGGCTCACACAAGGGTTGGGGATTTATCAGCAATGTGTTCAGGCACAAGTCGCAAGCGGCCGAGGCCAAGCAATGGGTCATGCCAGTGGTGTATGCATGCATGAGTATGTCTAAGTCAAAGACCGGGGCACTAATTGTCATCCAACGACAAATTCCGCTCGACGACTACGAGCACACTGGCGACGTGATCGACGCTAAAATCAACACACGACTCATCGAGAACATTTTCTTCAAAAACAGCCCGTTACACGACGGAGCACTCATCATTGCCGACAACAAAATCAAGAGCGCAGGATGCATTTTGCCAGTCTCACACGACACTTCGCTACCACGATACTTAGGACTGCGACACCGCTCGGCACTCGGCATCGCACAAGCAACCGATGCCATTGCAGTGGTGGTGAGCGAGGAAACAGGCAACATATCGTATGCTCACAAAGGCGAGCTGCACCAGAAACTCAGCAGCACCGACCTGGAGCACGCACTTTCGCAACTGGCCGAAAGCAACTAATAGCCCAACCAAAATCATTCATTATCAATTCACTAACCCCAGCATAATCATTCATTATCAATCATCACAGCATCAGCCACTCGTAGCAACCAAATTATTCATTATTCATTATTCATTATTAATTATCAATTATTCATTACCTGTTGGCGGAATTACATGTTTTGGTATAATATTGGTTATCAAGCGCTGATCTCGAAGAGGTCGAAAGGCTCGAAGAGCCGCAATGTGTTAAACACCATGCAAGAGCCTCGCCGAGGGTCGCAGCTTGGTGTAGGCGGCAAAATCAAAATCGTGCCTCGAAGAGGAACTTCAACATTATCTACGTGTTACCGGTAAATCTCAAAACTAATTTAATTCCGCCAACAGGTATTCATTATCAATTATTCATTATTAATTATTAATTATTCATTATTAATTATTCATTATTAATTATCAATCCCGTGTTCCAAATCCAAGACACACTCGTTAGCTTAGACCTGGTCGAGCGATTCTTCTGCTGCGACCTCGACACTTGCTTGGGAGCCTGCTGCATCGACGGCGACGCAGGAGCACCCATCACACAAGCAGAAAAAGAACAAATCGAAGCCATACTGCCCCACATCTGGGACGACCTCCTGCCTCGAGCACAAGAAGAAATCAAAGACAACGGAGTGGCCTACCTTGACCCCGAGGGCGAACTGGTGACATCAATCATCGATGGCAAAAACTGCGTCTTCACATGCTACGAGCCCGGCGGATTGTGCTCATGCGCTATCGAGCGCGCCTTTCGCGCCGGGAAAATCAACTTCCGCAAACCCATCTCCTGCTACCTCTACCCCGTGCGAGTGAAGCAATATGACGGCTACGCCGCCGTGAACTACCACCGCTGGAAAATATGCAAGTGCGCCGAAGTGCTCGGACGCAAGCAAGGCATACGCGTGTATGAGTTTCTAAAGACACCACTCATCGAGCGCTTCGGGCAGCAATGGTACGACCAACTGGCACTCACCTGCCACCAATACATCAAGCAATACCTCACCTAATTGCCCGCTAGCAGCCACCCCGGCAATCTCAAGCCACCCCAGCAGTCCCAGTAGCCCCAGTGGCCCCAGCAGCCCCAGTTGTCCCAACAGCCCCAGCCACCCCAGCAGTCCCAGCAGCCTCAGCATTTTTTTTGACAAAAAGCATTGCCATTCAAGAAAAATGTTGTAACTTCCCATCTTTGACAGTTGTCGCTGTTAAGTGCAGATATACAGCA
>DGVT01000020.1 GCA_002395965.1 Porphyromonadaceae bacterium UBA4277 | reverse complement strand
CCAGCACCTTGCCGGCATGGAGGAGTCCGACTTCATCATCGCCATCAACAAAGACAAGTTTGCTCCCATCTTCAGCGTGGCCGACCTCGGCATCGTGGGCGACCTGCACAAGATTGTGCCCATGCTCACCGAACGCCTCAAGAAGGAAATGGCAGAATAAACTCCGCTATATAAAAGAGGGTGCATTTTAATGCATCCTCTTTTTATATACACTATATTTTCATCAGTTGAGAAGATAATAGCCTTAAAACCCTCCCAGGTTGTTTAACAGTTGCCAAAATCAATTTTATAAAACATAGATTAAGATGAAAAAGGCACTATTTTCTGCTATCATAATGATTATGGCTGTATTGCCTGCCATCGCTTCCGATTTCGAGGTTGATGGTATAGCATATATTGTTAACTTAGATCATATGTCTGTCACTGTAACAGATAATAATTATTCGGGTGATGTTGAAATTCCTGAAAATGTAGCGTATAAAGGCGTTTCCTACACAGTCACTGAAATTGGCAATGGTGCATTCTTGGATTGTAGTGGTTTGACATCGGTGAAAATTCCAAACACTGTAATATCTATTGGTAATGGTGCATTTGATAGCTGCCATAGCCTAACGAGTATTTTCATCCCCAGCTCAGTTACTTTTATTGGTGCTTATGCATTTCAAAATTGTTCTGCTTTAGCTTATATTTCTGTTGATAATGAGAATGCAGTATATGATTCACGCAATCACTGTAATGCGATAATTGAGAAAGCAACTAATAAGTTGATAGCAGGTTGCATGAATTCATTTATTCCTGAGACTATTATTACAATTGACAGTGGCTCGTTCTCGGGTCATACTAAATTGGAAAGCATTGCCATTCCTAATTCTGTGAAAACCATAGGAAGTTTAGCTTTTAAGGAATGTAAGAGCTTGAAAAGCGTAATAATAGGCGATTCGGTTACATCAATAGGCAATTTAGCTTTCGCTGGATGTGAAAGTTTAACAAATGTATTATTGCCAAACTCTGTAACTTTCATAGGTAACTATGCTTTCTTATACTCCGAAAACTTGAAAAGTGTGACAATACCCGATAAGGTCACTTTTATCGGTGATTATGCTTTTTTTGGCTGCAACGGTTTGACAAATGTATTTAGCTATATTTTGAGACCGGATGAGGTGACAACGGGTACACAGGTATTTACTGGTGTGTCTAATAAAAATTGCATGCTTCACATACCAAGTCAAACCATATCATTTTATCGCAAATGCGAGCAGTGGAATTATTTCAAAAATATTCTTGATGCTGATAACATTCATTATGGTGCATTGGGCGATTTAGACGTTAGCGGAATGGTGGATGTAGATGATGTAAATGCAGTTATCAATATTATCCTTGGATTAGAGCTCGTAAGCGGTTATATGGGGCGTGGCGACATGGATTGTAATGGAGTTATTGATGTGGATGATGTGAATGCCATTGTCAATGTTATTCTTGAGAATAATATTGTTGATTTGCCAGAGGCAATGAGTGTTACGGCTAACTATGACAATATAGGCTGGGAAACGGCCCTCGATATGGTGCAAGTGTATGGCGCACCAAGTGTTTTCTGGCATCTTGTATATATTAATGAAAAGGGTGTGCAGTTAATCCACAGGCATAATAAATTCAGCCATGTGATTAATTATTCAGACATCAATGTGATGGGTGACCGAGCAAGCGAAATTTTTAGTGCCGATGGCAAGATTGCTTCAAATAAACCGGGTTGGTATTTAATGATAGTTTCAACTTCTCTTGAAAGTAACAAGGGCGTTTATAATGTGCATTTCAACAATCCTGAAGTGTGGTTGATGGGTCCAGTCACGCCACGAGGCATGTGGGAAGAGCTTGAAGACGGATGCAAGTTCGCAGTACCTGACGGCCCTGACGGGGAGTTTGTGTCACCGGTATTCTCAAGGTCGGTGCCCGGAGGTGAGGGTGACGGCGTGCGAGCCTATGTAAAAATAGCATCCTACAATTGGTGGAAGAGTGAGTTCATGGTATATAATGGGAAAATTGAATATCGAGGCATGGGAGAGGATCAGAACGATCCTTCCAATTTCGGCTATCGTGTTGCGGGCAATAAGGGGCAGTGCTTGTATTTTAACTTCACTAAAGAAGTGGGTAAAATTGAGTGAGCCGTTCCTGCGAAGAGTCCAGTCCTAATTTTCCTGACTTCGTCACTTTTTTTCAAGAAAGAAAAGCGTTAATTTGTAATTGCCTATTAAACAAATTGTTATCCGCTCGGAGCAACTATTGAAGCAGTGCTTAACATTCATCAGTAGTGAACAGATATGAGCGACGAATCAAAACAAATATTGAGAAGTGCCAAGAATGCAAGAATTATTACTTGCATCAGCGAGATGTATCATGTCTCGCTGCAAGAGGCTACCGACATTTTCTATAACTCTGAGACGGCCTGTTTGATCGAAGACGGAATTGCCGATCTGCATTGTCGCAGTGAAAAATACCTTGCTCAGGAGGTCTGGTTGGAGTACCAAGAAAAAATGGCTGAATAAACTTTCCCAATCGGTCTGACATAAAAACTGAGGGTGCCCCGTTAGCGTGCATCCTCAGTTTTCGATTTATTACTTGAAAGACTCGTTCTGTACACCGTTATGATTGAAGAATGATGTTGATAGTGGCATTCACATCGTCCACGTCAACGATGCCGCTGCAGTCAACATCGGCCGCATCGCCATAGTCAGAAGCCTGAATCTTGCCTAAAATGATGTTGATTACTGCATTCACATCGTCAACATCCACAATGCCTGAGCCATCTACATCGCCGGGTATGTTGCTAATGTCAGTAATCTCGTATGGTGACTGCACTGCAGCCCAGGCACATCTGTAGGCCGTGTTTTCCAGCTCAGGTGTCATTCCGATAGGAACTGGGTTATCTTTATCGGTGAAATTTGTCCCATACACGTTCCAGCTTTCATCGTACTCTATTAATACGTTGGGGTGCCTATTCGTAAACACTGCGGCTGCGCACATCGATGCACCCAAGCAACCCAACCCCTCGTGCAGGTGTGAGCCGTCGGCCGACAGGCCAGGATAAGGGTACTCTGTGCTATAATACTCTCCAAGGCTTTTGGCTTGGGTGTGACGCAGGTTTTGAATGGCTGTCCCATTAGGAATTACGAAATCCACTAAGTTGCTGTCAACAATTTGTCTTACTACATCTATAGCTATTCCCCAGAGAGTGTCACTGTCTCCAATATTGTTCTCGGCCGAGTATCGGTCATTCCATACGTGGGTAAATATCCAGCCTATTTTAACTCCCGGCAGTTTCTCGCGCACATAGTTGGTAAGGTTTGACAGTGGTGTAGATATCGATGAATAATCGCGGACAAGTTCGCTCACCTGCTGAAAAGTCACATAGTCCCACGATTCTGTCGTTAGGGCTTGAGTGAGGCTTACTGAATCGATTAAAGCATTGCTCCACGTCCGCGATGATGAGGTCCACTCCACATAGCGAGTGCCTGTCCATAGGAAGCCACCCTCGGGATTGTAGCGATGCCGCGGACCTGAAGAATAGACGGGAGTGCCTATTATCTTTGCGCTGTTGCGTTGCACCCACCATTCACTCACCGATGCGCTCCCGCTAATCAAGTGCCCAATCCTCACATGCATTTCGGGACATAGCTGCTCTAAAACGTATGGCAGATAACTCATCTCATCGCTTGTATAGCTGTTGCCCACGCACAGCAGCTTCAGTGTGTCGGGCCTTTGCACGCTATCGTTATCGGTTAAGAGGTTTTCATTAGTGAGTGCACCGGCCATAACATTGCACAAAATAAGCAATAATGAAGCAGTTAGAAATCTTGCCAGTGAATTGTTCATGTCCCGTAATATATTAACGATTAGTTTCAAATGTGACTTGCATTATAGTGCTCGTTGGCATCGGTTGCAAAGATACAAAAAAACTGGCTAATGTTGCGCTTGTGGTGAAGATATTCAATGCTTTCCACCTTTTTCAGACTGTTTCCTGAGTAATGTGGCGGTGAAATAATACCGACGGGCAATATAGCCCGATTTATAATCGGCAAAGCGAATGCTGTGCTACACTTGTCTTTCGGGCGATAGCAACAGCAATGACTGGTAGTGATGCGACTGCCAGCCATTGCCGATATTGCTAATTAAACGATTATGTGTGGAGGAGAAGAATTACCGATCTTTATTGCCCTTTTCGAGCTGACGCTTAAGGGCATCGATGCAAGTATCGACGGCTTCTTCAAAGGTGTCGGCCACCTTCGATGCAAACAGGTCGTCGCGTTGTGGCACAAACAGCTTGACTGAAGCTTCCTTATTCATAGCTGTCTCAGGTTTTACTACTTTGAGGTTTACCTCTACGTCGGAGATTTCTTCGTGATGCTTTACCAGTTTCTCAACTTTCTTGTTGATGAACGACTGTAACTTCTCGGTGGCATCGAAGTGGATGGCTTTGATTTTTGTTTCCATAGTTATCCTCCTTTTTTTAGGGCCCTTGGGTGGGCAAGTTTATAATTGTTCATTAAGTCACTCAGTGTGACATGTGTATAAATCTGTGTCGTGGAGATGGATTCGTGACCCATCAGTTCCTTGACGCTGTCGAGCCTGGCGCCATTATTGAGCATGGCTGTGGCAAACGAGTGTCGCAGCACGTGCGGGCTTTTCTTGTCGCTGCCCCCCACGCTCATCAGTGCATCGTGCACCACATGATACACCAGCGACGGGTAGAGCGGTTGTCCGCCTGTGCGGGTGAAGAACGTGTCGCCCTTCATCCCGGCTTTGTCGCGCACGCTGCGATATCGTTCTATCCATTGTGCAAGTTCTGTGCCAAATGGAATGATGCGATCCTTGTCGCGCTTGCCGTGAACGCGCAGTTGGCAGCTGGTGGTATCTACCCATTTGTCCTGTAGCGTGATAAGTTCGCCGCGACGCATGCCGGTTTCGTAGAGCATCATGACAATTAGTCGGTTGCGCACCTCAATCGCGTCGTCGGTGTCGATTGCGTCGTCGAGTAGTGCCGACATGTTTTGTTCTCGCACGAATTGCGGCAGGCGGTGCGGCAGGCGTGCCAGTTCCACATCGGCAGCCGGATTTTCTTCAACCAGTTGCTTGCGCATCATGTATTTGTAGAGCGCTCTGACGGCTTGCACCTTGCGGCGAAGGCTGCTGTGGGCAAGATTGTGGCTTGAAAGTTCGGCCACCCACAGGCGAATGTCGGTGGTGTCGATGGTCGAAAGGTGGGCTGCGCGCTTGCCGTGGTCGGTGATAAAGTCCACAAACTGAGTCAAGTCGCGCTTGTAGCTCGCAACTGTGTGTTGTGAGTAGTTGAGTTCTACTCGCAAGTATTGCAGGAAGTTGTCAATCGTGCCTATACTCATGTGTTATGACTTTTAGCTGGTGCATAAATAATGCTTCGGCACGAAGTTAGGAAATAAAAATGAGAATTGCAACAATTCAGCCTGTTTTAACGAAAAAAAAGCTATAATCTTTCGACTATAGCTTTATATATCGCATTGAAAAACCGTGGCGATATTACTCTTCGCGAGTACGGAGCTGCTGAACGTAAGCGGCCTTCATCATCTTGCGGCGGTTAACCACCGAAGGCTTTTGGAATGCTTGACGGGTGCGGAGTTCCTTGATCACACCGGTTTTTTCGGTTTTACGTTTGAATTTCTTAAGAGCGCGTTCGATGTTCTCGCCATCTTTTACTGGTACGATAATCATAATGTTTTTTTCTTTATTTTTGTTGTTAATATGTTTTATATTTGCGATTGGCTGCCATGCTCAGCGCATGTCATCACAATCATCTTGCAGCACGGTGGGTGATGCAATGTTCTGGTTATATGTGGTTTAAGTCTTTTTAGCTGTGAGTCTCAACGACCTCCTTTCACTTTAGCGACTGCAAAGGTACTAAAATTTTTCTTTCCTGCAATGTTTTGTCGCCAAAAACTTTATTCGCGTTGATTATGCTATCTCGCTTGAAAGTTCAATGCTGTCTCTCTGGCCTTTGTTCGCTGGTCTCTGTTGAAAGTGTCAATACATGTCGTAGGTGGTGCTGAGCACCTGGAACTCGGTGCGGCGGTTCACCTGGTCGGCGGCTGCCTTGTCTTCGTCGCTCAGCTTCTCGATGAATTCTTCATTCAGCACGTCGCCTTCGTGAAATTGCGGGTATAGCTTCTCGATGCGTTTGGTCACCGTCTTGGGGCGTGTCTTGCCATAGCCGTGGGGCTGCAGTCGCTCGCGGGCAATGCCGTTCTTGATCAGATAGTCAACCACGCTCTGTGCACGGCGCTCGCTCAGGCGGTTGTTGTAGTTGTCACTGCCTATGCGGTCGGTGTGTGCTGCCATCTCTATGCTGATGTTGGGGTTGTCTTTCATCACTTGCACCATCTCGTCGAGGGCGGCTTTCGACTCGTCGCGCAGCACGGCCTTGTCGTAGTCGTAGAAGATGTTTTCGATCACTTGCGGCTTGTTGATGGCGGCGAGGATGAAGTCAACATTATATTCGGCGTCGGCTTCTTCGATGTCGCTCTCAAACTCCTGCTTATTGTTCAGATACCCGTTGGCACCGGCAAGCATCACATAGCTCACGCCGCGCTGCAGGTCGAAGCGGAACGACCCGTCGGGCTTGGCAACGGCTTTCTGGTTGCTGCCGTCGTCGCCCACGATGCGGATGATGGCGTTGGGCACCGGCTCGTCGTCTTTGTCGAGCACATAGCCGCTAATCCACACTTTGAGCTCGGGCTTCTCAAACGAGAATATGTGGTCATAACCGCGTGCGTCGCCGCGATTGCTTGAGAAGTAGCCGCTCTCGCCCTTGCCGAAGGTGATGCCAAAGTCGTCGAAGGCCGAGTTCATGGGCGACCCCATGTTCTCGATGAACCATTTGCCTGATGGTTGCAGTGTGGCTTTGAACAGATCCAGGCCTCCCATGCCCGGGTGGCCGTCGCTGGCAAAGTAGAGCACACTGTCGGTGCGGCTGTAGGGGAAGCGTTCGTCGCCTGGAGTGTTGAGCTGGTCGCCCAGGTTTTCCAGTGTGCCATGCTTGTCCTTGATGTTGATGCGCCAGAGGTCTTTGCCGCCCTGGCCGCCGGGCATGTCGCTCGAAAAGTACAGCCATGTGCCGTCGTGGCTCACGGCCGGGTCGCAGTAGGCACTCAGCGTGTCGGCAGTGATCTCAAACTTTTGCGGAGCGCTCCATTTTGCTTCGCTGCGAGTGCTGGTGTAGATGTCGATTGAGCTGGGCGCATTTTTGCGAATGGCCTTGGCAAAATACATTGTCGTGCCGTCGGGCGTGAACGAGGTGATGCCCTCGTCCCACTCGCTGTTGAGCTCGCCTTCCACGGCCTCGGGGCGCGTCCACTTGCCCTTGTCGTCGAGTTTGCTGAAAAACACGTCACTTTTCTTCGTGCCGGTGATTTCGCTTTTATTATCGCCGGTGGCTTTCTCTGTGCTCGAGGTGAAGTAAAGCTGGTCGGCATTTGCGTCAAGGAACATCGGGCAGAAGTCGGCACGGCGCGAATTGAACAGCTTTGCGCTCTTGACAATGTAGCGTGAGCCTTCGCGCTTCCATTGTTGTGCCAGCTGGCAGCCGCGGATGCCTATTTCCGAAGCGTAGTGACCGGGCCGCAGTGCAAGGAACTCGTGATAATTACTGATGGCCTCGCTGTATTTGCCCTCGTGATGCTGTGCCTCGGCTAAGTAGAATAGTGCCATCGAGTCTTCATACTCATATCTTATGGCGTTTTGAAATGCTGCGCTGGCGCGTGAGCTCTGCCCTAATTTGCGATAGCACAGCCCCATCATGTAGGCCACCTCGCCCCTGAGCCATCGGTCTTCGCGCTTAGTGAGCTTGTTATACACCTTGCGATAGATCACCGACGCATCGTAATACTCACCACGGTCGAATGCCTCGTCGGCATCGCGCAACTTAGCGCCTTTGCAGGCTCCAAGGCTGAGTGACAGCCCAACCAGCAGGGCTGCTATGATGATATGTAATGTTTTCTTATTCATGTAATGAATAAAACGCAGGAATCTTCATTTTATTGTGCATCCCACGGATACTTGCGCTTGGGGTTGCGTGGGAACCAGCCTTTATGCACGCGCTCCTGCTGCTGAAAGAGCTCCAGTATGCTCCAGAAACATGAAAAACCTACCACCCCGAGCAGCGATGAGACAACGACGTTGCTCACTATCACACTTGTGATGACAAATGCAATGCCGGCAAGCAGAAATGCCCACCAGCAGCGGGTGCCAAGGTAATACTCGGCCTTAATGACTATGGGATGGAAGATTCCTATCGCTAAAAATGTGCCGGCACCTATGGCCAGTCCTATGAAATCATTTAGTTGCATATTATTTAATTATGTGAGGCAGGGGAGAGCTGCCGCATTTTTTCTTTGCAAAATTAGTCTTAACAATTTGATTATGCAAATTTATCGTGGCATCGCCGGCTCGGGCGGGTGCGTCATGCGACTGTTCCATTTCGCATGACGGGCTTGTCTATGTAAGCGAAAAATGCTATTTTTGCAGTCCAAAAAAGAATTTGCGATGAATGATCATAGTTTGGAGTCACTTAGGCAGAATGGCTATTGTGTGCTCACCTTGACTGGAAATGCGCACCTGGCGTCTCTATCTCCTGAGCTGACCAGATGCTCGATTGTGGGCCTGTGCACGGCGGGAGGCGTGAGTTGTGAGCTCAATATGGAGCGCGTTGGCATCAAGGCCGGTGAGCGCATTTGCATTTCGCACTTGCTGCAGGTGCGAGTGCTGGAGTGCTCGGCCGACCTGTGCTTGCACCTGCTCGTAATGAGCCATGACTTCATCTTTAATTGCACGCAAGGCATTAATGCCGAGGCCGTGCAGAACTTGTTTATATCGCCGGCAACAGGTGTGAGCGATGAGCGGTTTGCCGATATGCTGAAGATGATGCTTGATGTGATGCAAACCCATTCGGCCGTTGCGCCCGAGCTGCATAACCTCCAGGTGAGCATGGCCATAGCGCGGAGCATTATAATGGTGCTAATCCAGCTCGATGAGAGCAGGGAAACGATGGCTCCGCTGCCGCCTTTTTCATCGACCGATAGATATTTCAGACGCTTTATGAGTCTTGTCAGCGAGAATGTGAGAACCGAACACGAAGTGACTTTCTATGCAACCCAGCTGAGTATAACCCCCAAGTATCTGAGCGAAATATGCAAGGCGAAGACCGGTCGCAAGGCTAAGGAAATAATCTCGGCGCTGCTGTTGCGGGCCATAAAGACCGACTTGATAATTTCTGGCATGACTATGAAAGAACTTGCGGCCCGCTATGGCTTTGCCAACCAGTCGAGCATGGGCAAGTTCTTTCGAAAGATGACCGGCTTGTCGCCGCTGCATTTCCGCCAGTTTGAAAATTCCAAATAACCTCTCAATTCCATTCATAAAACCTCATTATTCCTCATAATCCCCTACAACAATGACTACTCCAAGTGCAAGCTATAACAAGTTCTTCCTGCTCTCGCTGCTGGGCATGCTCACAGCATTGGCTACAGTTGTTAATAATATGTTCTCACCGGCCATGCCGGCACTGGCTCAGGCTATGGGCTGTGATGCAAGTGCCACTCAACTTTGCCTGACGGCGAGTATGGCAGGGTTGGCCTTGGGACAGCTTATCATTGGGCCTCTCAGCGACCGGATGGGGCGGCGCATGACGTTGCTCTGCTCGATGATTGCTTATGTGGTGGCTTCGTTGGCACTGCTTGTCGCACCCTCTATGGGCCTGATCGTTGCGTTGCGATTACTGCAAGGATTGAGTGCTGGCGGGGGCATTGTCATTTCGCGCTCGGTGGCCACCGATGTCAGTACGGGAAACGGACTGCTAAAGATGCTTGCTGCCATCAACGTCATTAATGGACTGATGCCCATTGTCACTCCGTTGCTCGGCGGCTATATTGTGTCGGCTGCGGGCTACAAGGGTGCATTCGCAGCCATGGCCGTGGTAGGCCTTGTGCTGTTGGCCGGGTGCTTTAGGCTGAAGGAAACACTTCAGGCTGAAAATAGAACAGGCGTGAACCTGTCGCAGACCATGACTTCGTTTGCGGTGGTGTTGCGCAACAGGCAGTTCTTGCTCACAATCGTGCATCAGGGTGGGGCTTTGGCTGTGCTATTTGGCAATATAGCAGCCACACCGTTCATTCTGCAGAGCTATGGCTATGGGCCGGGAAGCATAGGGATGGCTCTTGGCATCAATGGCATTTTTACGGCTATAGGTGCCGGACTGGCGCCATCGCTGGGCGGCAGCCTGCGAGGCATGAGGATCAGCGCGTGGGGGCTGGCAATACTGGCTGTGCTGCAGGCTGTGGTGCTGTGGAACGCAATGGGGCTGTGGCTCTATGAGGTCTTGGTGTGTCTAATGCTCTTTATGGTGGGAATTACGCTCACAAGTTCGTCAACTCATGCAATGGAGTGTGAGCGTAGCCACGCCGGCACAGCATCGGCGCTGCTGGGAGCCGTGGGCTTTATTGCTGGAGCTGTGGCAGCACCGCTCATCGGGTTGGGCGATGTGCTACATTCCACTGCAGTGGTCTATGCACTGGCTGCGTTGCTCACGCTTGCAGTAACAATACCCATCAAGGAGAATGTAAAGAACCACGGCTAAGCCGAGTTAGTCAAAACTGTTGCATGCCAGGGTAATAGCCCGAATAGTCAGGATGGTCAGAATGGTCCGAAAAGCCTGAAAAGTCATAGTGGTCTCACGGCATCCTGAACACTCTAATTGCTGTTGTCGTGCTGCGTGACCCCGACAGATACTGCTTCAACGGTTTGTCCTCCAGCATCACCTTGCCGCCGCTCATCGAGGCATCAAGCAGATGAGGCTCGCCCTTGTCGTCCTTTACTATGATGCCAAGGTGAGAAATGTCCAAGCCTTCGATTTTTGTCACAAGTCCCACAAAGTCACCATTTTGCAGAGCAGCCTGCACCTCTTTGTTACCTAACCATGATTTTGCCAACACCGGCATGCGGTGCTTGCGCAACTTGTTTTCGGCCATTTTGATTTTATCCACCATTGCATTGTCGCTTTTCAGGCTCTGGTAGCTGTCTTTGTGCTGCGACATGAAGTTGATGGTCTTAATCTGGTGCTGACTGTGAGGCAAATCGCCGGTCACCTCCACTAAGTTGCCGCGGGCATTATTGTCGATAATCCACTCGCTGATGTAGTGCAAGCGGCTGGAGTAGTCGGTCATCACACCTGCGCGATAGCGCACGCTCTCAAGATTAGCTGCATAGTCGCGCCACGAGTAGCGCCGGTCAAGCGTGGTGCGAGCCAGGGCATAAAGAGTCTCAACGAATGTAGTGCAGTCCAGCTCGTCGATGTTGATGGTCAGCATTTCGCTGTCGCCCTCAAGTGTGTGGGCTACATACGGAGTCCCTAATAGCTCGTTGGCATAGAAACATACCAATTCGCCTGCCGATTTCATTTTGCTCTCGTAGCCTTTGGCCAGCAGCTCGTTGATGCGCAGTGTGTCACGGTCGCAGTGAAAGCGCATTTGCTGCATTGTCGCACCTTGCACCCCAAGGAACCACATTATTATAATATATAGAATGATTTTCTTCATAGCAGTAATATCAAAACTTCACTGCGAATTTACTCACTTTTTCCCAATTTGGCAAATACTTTCATCTGCATCATGCTATTCAGTGCCTCCTGCCGATGATAAAGGCTTACCTGTTTCTTTACCTTATTTTTTGATTGAAACCAAAAAGATTTCTGCCCGCATGGCAACTACCACACATGTGCTTTTGCCCTCTCGGAGCTCGTCGCGCGACAGCTCCCTTCGCGCGTGAGCTCCCCCTCTAAGTTAGAGGGGCAGGGGGAGTGTGTCAGCTTCGCGGGCTGGAGGAGTGTGTCACGTGGCAAGGAGGGAGTGTGTCGAGGAGCCGGGAGGAGTGTGTCAAGTGGCAAGGAGGGAGTGTGTCGAGGAGCCGGGAGGAAGTGTGTCAAGAGGCAGGGAGGGAGTGTAGTTCACGCAAAGAGCGGCCGGCCCTTATGCCCCTTATGTTGCTTATAGTCTTATAATAGGTGTAATCGGTGAGCTCTGTGTGAGAGTCGCGCGTGCGTCACCAGTTCTGGCGGATTTATAATCCGCCAGGGCTTAACTGGGGATTTTCAATCCCCGTGCCGTCCCGGCACCTCGGTAGCTCTCACGGGGTGTCGGATTGCAAATCCGCAGGTTACCTGGCGGCCGGATTGCAAATCCAGCCGAACGAGGATTATGAATGAGTCGCGATGCGCAGTAAGCCCTGAAAGGGCGACAGGACATAGGCAGGGGTGTAAACCCCTGATATAAGCAACATAAGGGCACATAAGGCATCCGCTATGTTCCATAGGCGGCATCGCGGGGGGGGTAACCTCGACTGGAAGTCGAGCATCTGAGTAACCGGGGGTGTCGCTGACCAGCGACACCCCCGGCATCAAGTCATCATCAGATTCTCGCTGTAGGCGAGCACTAATAAAGGGCCTCGCTCCGTGCGTCAGCCCTTATGAGCCTTATGTCCCTTATAGTCAAAAATCGCTGTGTGGAAGGTGTGGTCGGTGTGTGAATTGCGTGCGCCAGCCCTTATGAACCAGTTCTGGTGGATTTATAATCCGCCAGGGCTTAACTGGGGATTTTCAATCCCCGTGCCGTCCCGGCACATTGGTAGCCCTCACGGGGCGTCGGATTGCAAATCCGCAGGTTACCTGGCGGCCGGATTGCAAATCCAGCCGAACGGGTGAAAAACTATGTGATCTGTGTGAGAATGACGGTGCCTCCGTCCTGCCTCGTTTTGATTACAAAATTTAACATTTTATATAGTCTTGTTTTTCAGCGGCTTGCCGAAAATGCTGTAATTTTTCTTGAAAAAACTTGCAAAAACATTTGGCCATGTCGTGCAGGGACAGTAATTTTGCACCCGCAAAACGAAAACGGCAGGGTTGCAACAGCGCCTTGAAAAGTTTTTGAAAAAAACCGGCTGAAAATTTGGCCATGTCAGAAATCCGTTGTAATTTTGCACCGATTTCGCCTCACGACTCGGCAAGACGAGTGAGCGAATTTTTTTGACGCCAAATTTTGGCAGAAGTTCATTGACATGATTGCAACAACTATAAAGAATGGTTAGTACAAGAGAACGAGTATGCCGGCCCGCCTTTGCGGCCCCGTGCGACACTTCGGTGCGCCGTTTCAGCCGCGTCAGCCGCGGCCGGTGATATGAAAGTTCCCG
>DGVT01000132.1 GCA_002395965.1 Porphyromonadaceae bacterium UBA4277 | reverse complement strand
CGTGGTGTTCTTCTTCCTGCAGAATTTCAAAGCCACAATTATTCCGTCTATATCTATTATTGTATCGCTGTTAGGCACCTTTGCCATTGTCAAGATTGCAGGCTTCTCGCTCAACATTTTGACGCTCTTCGCCCTTGTGCTGGCTATCGGTACGGTGGTGGATGATGCCATTGTGGTGGTCGAGGCCGTAATGGCAAAGATGGAAGGCGGCATAAGCGATGCACGCGAAGCCACTCGCCAGGCAATGAACGAAGTTTCGGTTGCCGTGGTTTCGTGTACGCTGGTATTCATGGCAGTGTTCATTCCTGTGACTTTTATGCCCGGTACGTCGGGAACGTTCTTCACCCAGTTTGGTATAACAATAGCCTCGTCGGTTGGTCTGTCGTGCATTTCGGCTCTTACATTGTGTCCGGCTCTGTGCGCCATCATGTTGAGAGTCACACAGGGTAAGAAAGAAGGCAAAGGCATAACATATTATACAAAGAAAGCCTACGACGTGAGCTATAATGCTATTTACAATAAATATAGCAACAGTATTAAGAAGTTTATCAAACGCCCCGTGCTGGCGTGGAGCTCATTGGCAATAGCTGCCGTGCTGCTGGTGATCTTTATGACGAGCCTGCCCTCGGGTCTCGTTCCACAGGAAGACCAGGGTGTGATTATTGCCGAGGTAAGTGTGCCTGAAGGCAGTACACTCAAGCAGACACGCGAAATTGTGCGGCAAGTTGAAGCAAAAGTCAAGGAGATTCCCGAGATGGAAAGCTTCGCAGTGTGCTGCGGCTACGGTATGGTTTCATCGGCCGAAGCATCTAACTTCGCTACATTCATTATACGCCTCAAGAACTGGAGCGACCGCCCCGGAATGAATCATTTATTAGACTTAGTAGCCGCTCGTTTCTACTATGCATGTCAAGAAATCAAAGACGTGCAAGTGACCCCGGTTCAAATGCCTCAAATTCCGGGCTATGGTACGAATAACGGTGTCAGTCTGATTGTGGAAGACCCCACCGATGGTAACCTGTCGGAATTTGCCAAGCATACCGAGAGATTTTTAGCTAAGCTCACCGAGCGACCTGAGATTGGCTCAGCCATGTCAACCTACTCCGAGCGTTACCCGAAATATGAAGTTGACGTTGATGCCACCCAGTGTGATCGCGCCGGTGTCACTCCCGCCGAGGTGCTCAACACGTTGGGCTCATTCTGTAGCGGCGCCTACATCGGCAACTTCAACCAGTTTGGTAAGGTGTATCGCATCCTTGCAGCAGCCTCGCCCGAGTATCGTCTTGACCCATCGTCATTGAACAATATTTTTGTGCAGGTGAGAGGCGGCAAGATGGCACCCATCTCCGAGTTTGTATCGCTCAAGGAGATTGTAGGTCCGTCTAACATTGAGCACTTCAACCTGTTCCAGGCAATTACTTGCATCGTCATTCCCGGTAACGGCTACACCGAGGGTGATGCCCACAAGGCTATTGCCGAAGTGTTCAAAGAAGAAATGCCCTCTACGGCCACTTATGAGTATGCCGGAATGTCGCGCGAACTTGAAGAGACTTCCGGCTCTAACGCCACAGCCTTGATTTATGTGATTTGCGCCATATTGATTTACCTCATCTTAGGTTCGCTCTACAACTCCTGGTTCACACCATGGGCTGTGCTGCTCAGTGTTCCGTTTGGACTAATGGGAGCCTTCGTGTTTGCCTATTGTGGTAATCTGCTGGGCTTACCCGGTATGGACAACAATATCTATTTGCAGACGGGTGTGATCATGCTCATTGGCTTACTTGCAAAGACCGCAATTCTTATCACAGAGTTTGCCGATGAACGGCGTGCGCAAGGATTTAGCATTTCCGATGCAGCCTTCGCAGCAAGTAAGGAGCGCTTGCGTCCCATCTTGATGACCGTTGCCACGATGATTATCGGTATGATTCCCCTCGTGATCACCGGTGGTGCCGGAGCCAATGGTAACCGTGCACTCGCCCTGGGCGTCATCGGCGGTATGAGTATCGGTACAATCGCTCTGCTCTACGTCGTGCCGGCATTTTACATTGTGTTCCGCACTTGGCATGAGAAGTTCCAAGGTCCGGTTCAAAATCAATCAAACACCGACATAACCCCTGAAAAGTCATGAAAAGAAACAATATAATATTACCTGTAGTATTGCTGGGCCTGCTCGCCTCAAGTTGCAGCTTGTATGACAAATATGAGTCGCACAACACAATCCCGGCCGACATTATCGGCATTGAGACAGCAGCCGATGCACCAGCGCCCGTAACTTGGCGCGAGTTCTTTACCGACCCGTTGCTGCAACAACTCATCGACAGTGCGCTCACGCGTAACACCGACCTGCAAGCAGCACGCATTGCTGTGGAGCAAAGTGAAGTGTCACTGAAGATGGCCAAGAAGGCTATTCTGCCATCGTTCTTCTTCTCACCTTCGGGCTCGATAGCCAACTTCAATAGCAACACATCGAAAACCTACGACGTGCCCCTGCAAATGAATTGGAACCCAGGGCCGATAGGGAATTACACCAATAAGAAACGTGCAGCTCAAGCCGTCAGGCTACAGACGCAAGCGAGCCAAGATGCGGTGCGTGCCAACTTGATCTCGACTGTGTCACAGCAGTATTATCTGCTGCAGTTACTTGACCGTCAGCTCGACATCCTTACCCAAACCGACAGCTTGTGGAACGCTTCGCTCGAAGCTCAAAAGGTGCTTTGGCAAAACGGAAAGATTTTCTCCACGGCAGTTAACCAGCAAGAAGCGTCGTGCTTGAGCGTGAAGACGCAAATGGTTGACACGCGACGTAACATTCGTGCCGTTGAGAATGAAATATGCCGCCTTTTAGCCATGACACCACAGCCCATCAAGCGCAATCACTGGGGCAACTACCCAGTCAGGCCCGTGTCTAAGGAGCGAATCTCAGCCTCCTTGCTGGCCAATCGCCCCGATGTGCGCTTGGCAGACCATGCCATGGAGGAAGCATTCTACAATATGCAAGCCGCTCGTGCTGCATTCTACCCAGCTCTGTCGCTCTCGGGCTCGATAGGGTGGACCAACAGCGCCGGCGGGCTTGAGGTTAACCCCGGCAAAATCCTGTCGAGCATTATCGGCTCGATTGCACAACCTCTGTTTGCCCGCGGTCAACTCAAAGGCAATCTTGAAATTGCCCGCCTCAACTGTGAGAACTTGCGCTACCGCTATGTGCAGACAATTATCGATGCCGGTAATCAAGTGAATGAAGCTCTCGCCGACTGTCAGGCTGCTGCCGAAAAGTATGGCTATTACCACCGTCAAGTAGAAGTCATGCGCCATGCCTATAGCGGCACTCACGAGCTTATGGACAATGGCAAAGCCACCTATCTTGAAGTAATCACTGCACAAGAGTCGCTGCTCAGCGCTCAGCTGAACGAAGCAATGAATATGTACGACGCTTCGTGCGGTGTCATTGAGCTTTACATTGCTCTTGGCGGAGCAACGCGCTGACATAAACCCACTTTTCTCACTCTTTATCGTGGTGAGTGAAAGCTACAGCTGCCTGCAAGTGACACCGACTTGCAGGCAGCTGTGCGTTTGACCGGCTTCTCACTTTCATATCGACAATTACTTTTGTTGAACTATTGCATAATAATAAAATGTGTGCTATCTTTGTATTGTTTAATAATAGCAATTCGTTTCCACTATAATAATTACATAAAAATGAAAAAAGTTGCATTCCTGATGAAGAAAAATGTGGCGCGGGCATTGGTAGCTGCCGGAGCTGCACTGGGTCTGTCGTCGTGTTTTCATGTCAAGAACTCAGGCTCTATTGAATCGGTATATGGACCTCCTTCTGATGTTGACCCTGAAATTCAGGTGGTGGAGGATGTTTACGGTCCACCGGTGGAATCAATCGACACAGCCTCTGACAACCAAACATCAAAGCCCGTTTTGCTACCTAAAAATCACGATTCCCAGTCGAACGAGTAATCAAGTAGGAAAAACGCCTGGCTTTAGAGAACGCACGATGTGCGAGGTAGGCTTGAGAAGTGTCATTGACTGCAACTGCTGTTATTAGAGTGTGCTCTGCATTGCAATCTTCATGCCGACATTGCGATAGTGATTGTCGCAATGAGGATGCATTGCCAGGTGTTCAGTTAGTTCACTTCCTGCCGGCATTCGATAATGTGCCAACAATTAATTATTGGTGCTGATCAATCCTGTGGTGGCGAGCCGCTGCTGCTTCACGTCAAAGGCCGTTGAAACACTTGTGAAGGAAAAAACAGGATTAATAATCACAGATATTGAAAAAATGCGAAATAATTGGCTGCTCAGCGTTGATAATTGCCAATAAATTTGTAATTTTGCGCCGAAATTCAAAAAGTGATGGTTCCGTAGCTCAGTTGGATAGAGCAACAGCCTTCTAAGCTGTGGGTCTTGGGTTCGAATCCCAACGGAATCACAAACTAAAAGGGAGCCAGTGTGGTTGGAACAAGAAGTTCACCAGTTGGCTCTCTTTTTGGGTCAATGCAAAAAGTCGGTTGTAAAGCCGACTTTTTTAACGAATAAGCGTTATCTTTGCGCATAATATTCTCCTTGTCCGAAAGCGATAACATGAATTCTTGATAATGTACGCGATTGTCTTTCTCATGGTGTAAAGGTAAGGTAAAGTTATATAACTATACAACTTAATTTGAGTGAATTTTTCTAATTTATTTAATTTCACGCCACACATGGCTTGCGGTTGAGAAAGATGTTGTATATTTGCATAAACTGGATTATGCCCTAATTTTTTTGATAAACAGACGCGTATTGTCCGTCTATTTTCAGCCAAAAAGTTAAACTTTCTTAAAACTTTTATAACAATTTGGTATCAAACAATATAAACCACAAATACTACACAAAAAACAAGCAATAATCACTACTA
>DGVT01000053.1:305-4938 GCA_002395965.1 Porphyromonadaceae bacterium UBA4277 | reverse complement strand
TCGCTGTCTCTCACCAAGCTGCGCACATCTTCGATGTTGCTTGCATGGTGTTAAAGAAATGGTCGCATCTTCGATGCGCCTGCGTTTTCAACGCTTTTTCTGAATTATGACACACCCACCGAAACGCAGCCTAATTTCGAGGCGACAGCCCACACACGACAGCCCTCGACATACGACTTTTTTCATTTTATTACATCAATAGTCTCAGTCTTTTGCAGAAATTGAGTAATTTTGCCTAAATATCGGCGAAATTTGGCTGCACCTCAGCAAAACTCAAATAAATTTGGTTTTGCACTCGGTTTGCACTAATTTTGCATGAATAAGCATTGACCGAAATATCGAAATAAAAACATTAATATAAAGACTATGAAATCAACTTTGAATATCAGGCTGATTAAGCGCATGAATATAGTTGCCGTGGCAGCAAGTATCGCCATTAATGCCGGGGCTTGGGAGATTGGCGACTTTGTGCTCTCGCAGTCGCGTCCGGCAGGCATTGGCGCCGTGCAGCAGGCAGCCGACGGTGAGTATTACTACCAAATCAGTGCCGACGGCCTCGACATTGACCGCGTGAGCTATAGCCCTAACAAGCCAAAGACTGCCGTGCTGCGCACTAAGGAGCTGAAAGATTGCAACATCAGCAGCTGGGACGGCTATGAGATGAGCAATAACGAGAAGCGCATCCTGCTATGGACCGCCTCCGAGCCCATCTACCGCTACTCGTTCAAGGCACACTACTATGTGCTGGACCGCGCCTCGGGCACACTGACAAAGCTCAGCACCGACGGCGGCGAGGAAATAGCCACCATGTCGCCCGACGGCACACGGGTGGCCTACGTCAAGCAGAACAACGTCTATGTGAAGGACTTGACCACCGGTGCCACGGTGCAGATGACTCACGACGGCAAGCAGAACGAGGTAATCTATGGTGTGCCCGACTGGGTGTATCAGGAGGAATTTGGAATGCTCAACTCGTTCACATGGTCGCCCGACAGCCACACACTGGCCTTCATCCGCTGGGACGAAAGCAGCGTGCCCATGTACTCAATGACGATGTATGAAGGCGACTGTAATGCCAATGCCGACTACGCACTCTACCCCGGCAGCTACGATTATAAGTACCCCGTGGCAGGCGAGAAGAACTCGGTGGTGAACGTGGTCACGTGCAACGTGGCGCAGGCCACGACCAGCATCCTCGACCGCAACTTTGACTACATCCCGCACCTGGCCTTTGCCCGCAACGATGCACTGATGGTGATGACGCTCAACCGCACGCAGAACGACCTGCACATCTATCGCATGAACCCGGCCGACGGCACACTCACCGATGTATATCACGACACGTCGAGCACATGGATCGACAGCGAGCTGGCCCGCTCGGTGACCTATACCGATGAGTCGCTGGTCATTCCCAGCGAGCGCAGCGGCTTCGCCCAGCTCTATCAGTATAACATCGACAGCGGCTTGCTCATGCGCCAGCTCACCACCGGCGAGGAGCCCGTGACGGCCTATTATGGCTTCGACTCAAAGCGCGGCAAGTATTACTACCAGTGCACCAGCGGCCCGCTGAACCGTGTGGTGCGGTGCGTTGACCGCAATGGGACGGTGGCCGGTGTGGCAACACGCGAAGGCACTAACCGAGCATCGTTCAGCAGCGACTTCAGCTACTACATCCACACCTACAGCAGTGCCGAGGTGCCTACGCAATATCGCATCGTGCGCACTCGCGACGGGCGCGTGATGCGCGATATAGAGCTTAATGCCGAGTATGCCTCACGCTATCTTGCACCCGATGTGCCACGACGCGAGTTTGTCACTTGCCAGAGCGACGGTTACACGCTCAATGGCTATATCATACGCCCGGCCGACTTCGACCCCGAAAAGGAATACCCCGTGATAATGTCGCAATACAGCGGCCCGGGTTCGCAGCAGGTGCTCAACAGCTGGAAGGCCGACTGGGAGACTTACTTTGCCATGCAGGGCTATGTGGTGGCATGCTTCGACGGACGCGGCACCGGCGGCCGTGGCAAGGAGTTTGAAAGCGTCACCTATCAGAACCTTGGCTACTACGAGACCATCGACCAGATTGCCGCGGCACGCTACATGGCCGCCCAGCCGTGGGTTGACGACGACAACATCGGCATCTGGGGCTGGAGCTATGGCGGCTACATGACGCTCATGGCACTGTCGGCACCCGGCCACCCCTTTGCTGCCGGAGTGTCGATAGCACCGGTCACCGACTGGCGTTTCTACGACACCATCTATGCCGAGCGATTCATGCGCACACCGCAAGAGAATGCCGATGGCTATCGCAAGAGTGCGCCACTAAACCGTGTGGAAGACCTCAAGGGCGACCTGCTGATTATGTTCGGCAGTGCCGACGACAACGTGCACATCATCAATTCAATGCAATACATCGCCAAGCTGCACGGCCAGAAGTCGCAGTTTGAGATGATGGTATATCCCAACATGAACCACTCAATCAACGGCTGTGGAGTGCGCGAACCACTCTACCAGCGTGTGCTCAACTTCTTTGACCGCAAACTCAAGCACTGATATGAGCACCCGGCAGCCCCTGATAGTGATTACCGGCCCCACGGCATCGGGCAAGACAGCGCGTGCCGTGGAGGTGGCGCGCGCCATTGGCGGCGAGATAATCAGTGCCGACTCCCGCCAGCTCTACCGTGGCATGGACCTGGGCACGGGCAAGGACCTGGAGGAGTACGGCGATGTGCCATATCACCTGATCGACATCTGCCCGGCAGGCTACAAATATAACCTGTTTGAATATCTGCGCGATTTTCAAGTGGTATATGACGACATTAGCCGTCGCGGCAAGCAAGCCATCCTGTGCGGCGGCACAGGCATGTATGTCGAGAGCGTGATTAAGGGCATACAGCTGCCACCGGTGCCCGAAGATGCCGAGTTGCGAGCACGCCTGCGAGGCAAGCCGCTCGACGAATTGGCTGCAATGCTATCGACCATGAAGACGCTGCGCAACAACAGCGACATCGACACCCCGGCACGCGCCATACGCGCCATAGAGATTGCCACCTACTATCACGAGCATCCCCACCTCAAGGCTCTCACCGAGCCGCATCCGCTTGCCGACGCCGTGGTCGTCGGGGTGAACATCGACCGGGAGTCGCGCCGCCGACGCATCAGCAAGCGGCTTGACGACCGGCTCAGCGCCGGCATGGTCGATGAGGTGCGACGGCTCATCGGCGAGGGCGTTGCGCCCGACGACCTGATTTATTACGGCCTTGAGTACAAGTTCATCACCCGACATGTGCTGGGCGAACTCACCTGGCAGCAGATGCACGACCAGCTCGAGATAGCCATCCATCAGTTTGCCAAGCGACAGATGACATGGTTCCGCGGCATGGAACGGCGCGGCACGCCCATCCATTGGCTGGAGTGGGACATGCCGCGCGATGAATTTGTCGATAGTGTGCTCACCCTTGCCGGCCACCGGCTTTAGGTGGCTCCACCACACCGGCCCCGACCGGCAAGGTTAATCAGCCTCGAGCTGCACAATGCGTCAGTTGGTATAGTAGCATTTCACCTGACCCACAGGCAGCTTGCCCACTAATAGCAGCGGGATGCGGCTGTCGTCGGCAGCCATCCAGGCGTCGATGTCGTCGCTCGACTTCTTGCCACCCTTCTGCGTGAACTTGAACGACACACGGTAGGCCTTGCGCTTGCTGCCATTGCGCAGTTTCACGTTCTCCACGCCACGATAGCGAATGGTGAGGTATTCCTTCTCTTTTCCCGAGAAAATCACTGTGGTGATGGTCTTGTTTTTCGGCATCTCGTCGAACTCGAGGTTACGCAACATGTAGAACACGCTCAGCATGTCGTAGGCCTGGCACTGGGCACTGAGCTGCACTGTGGTGTTGCCGCTCTTGCGATAGCGCTTGGCAGTGGCGCTGGTGTGACTGTAATTATACTTGAAGTCGAGCACATCACGCGCATAGTAGTTCTTCTCGTGCGTGAGCTTCTCATAGCGCACCGGAGCCATGTCGTCCTTCATGGTGCACTTGAGCGTGTCGCGCACCGGGTAGATTTTGTCGGCCCACGAGCGCGTCTTGCCGGTGAGCATGGCCTTGTAGCCATCGCCGCTGCGACGGATGCTCAGCGTGGCATCGCCGGCATGCTTCCACACCATGCCCCACTGAAACACAATCTGATAATTAAGCGTCTCGCTTGTGTAACTGCGGCCGTAGCCATCAAGGGCGATGCCACACAGCACAGCCACTATCACCATTGTCCTAAGTGCTACCGATATTCTCTTCATTTCAGCTAAATTTTCCTTTTAGACTTCCCTTTCGCCTTTTGGTTTAAGAACACCCACTTCGCTATGACTTTCGGCGATAAAGAAGCTAAAAAGGTATGAGACTGTGAAAGGTGAACTGTGGCTGACGCAAGACATTTTCATGCAGGTTCTACAGATTACAGAGATTTTTTTCGACTATAAGTTACATAAGGTTTCATAAGGGCTGACGCCTGAGCATTTTCATGCAGATTCTACAGATTGCACAGATTTTTTTCGACTATAAGTTACATAAGGTTTCATAAGGGCTGACGCCTGAGCATTTTCATAATTCATAATTCATATTATGTTTTCTTATGT
>DGVT01000053.1:0-165 GCA_002395965.1 Porphyromonadaceae bacterium UBA4277 | reverse complement strand
TCCGCCACCCCGTGAGGGCTACCGAGGTGCCGTGCCGGCACGGGGATTACAAATCCCCTGTTAAGCCCTGGCGGATTATAAATCCGCCAGAACTGGTAATTCATATTATGTTTTCTTATGTTGCTTATAGTCTAAAAAATCTCGTTCGGCTGGATTTGCAATCCG
>DGVT01000123.1 GCA_002395965.1 Porphyromonadaceae bacterium UBA4277 | reverse complement strand
TAAAGCGGAAATGCGATTTTTTTCAATTCAAACTCAAATTTCTTTATTTTGGAGTATTTTTCCAACTAAACCGGGCGAGGATGTGCTGTTTTCCATCCTCGCCCGTCTTGTATAATTGTCTATTGCCATAGCGGTTCGCTCTCCCGACCACGAGGGAAGCCCATTGCGTTGATGTCAATGGCCGGATATGAGATTGCCTTTGTATAATACGATCAATACCCGCGCGATAAATCTTCATTGCCCACACTGCGCTGCCGTTGTCGCCAATTGGTTATGCAAAAGCTATGGCTAAGCAGCCAGCGCACAATCACACGCGAATTCAAGGAAATGAAGTCGTTGTAGCTCAGCACCTGCCCCAAGTTAAACAGAGATGAGCCGGGGCGCAGGTCTTGCCAGGCTCCATAGCATTCGGCACCACACCATAGCATAGAGATACACATCGATCATCAGCTTGCCATTGAGCAGATTATGCACACTGGTGGGCACAAGCACGTCGGTGGGCACACAGCCAAACATCACCAGCAGTGCCCAGAACAGCACCTTGTCGAACGTCGTGTGCCGCTCTTGCACATAATACCACAGCATGTAGCCTGAGAGTGCGATAAGGTAGGTATGCGTTTCTGAAGAGTCGCCAAAGACGATAATCCAGCCCATGAGCACACCCAGCGCAGTTGCCCTGAACTTGAATTGGTTCCAGCTGCGATAGCGCACGAAGAACACTGCCAGCACGCACCCCAGCGTGAGCAGCTGCACCACGCGGTAATGCTCGAGCACGGCTTTCAACGGCCAGGCATATAGCAGCGACACATAGGTGGCACTACTCTGGTGCTGGGCAAGCATGTTCCACCAGTTCATGTAGCAAGGCACCAGCCCGTCAAGCCCCACTTTGAGCGCCGGCAGCATGAGCAGCGCCAGACCGGCGACAGCCGCAAGACACATGTTGCGCAACACCTTAGGGTAACATAGCAGCATGAGCAGTTGCACGATGCCATAGACCTTGGTAGTGGCCGAAACCATAATCAGCAAAACTGCCCACCCGGCATGCCCACGCTCGAGCAGGCTGTAGGCAAACAAGAAGACGTATGCCACCACGATATTGAACTGGAATGGAAACACACTCTGCTCAAGCACAAGTAGCAGATACAGGTAGATTGACACCTTGTGCTTGTCGTACTGCTGCGGCAAGGTGAACACCGCAAGCGTAAAGAGCGTGAAGTTTGCTATGTTCCACACAAACGGTCCCAGCCACCGCGGCAAAGCGGCGATGGGCCAGTAAAGCACCGAAAACACCGGAGTATAGAGGAAGTAGCGACCGTGATCGTCCACAAACTTCTGCGTGTAGGGATTGACGCCATTCCAAAAGTCGATAGTCGAATCGGTGTAAACCAGATAGTTGGCATATCGCAGCCTAACCGTCTCGATAGCAGTGGCCACAATGGCTACTATGAGCCCCAGCACGAAAACCGCCAGCTCAGGATGCCGGCGAAAGGTCTTGACTATGGTGTTCATTCGATTCACGTTTGCCATTGTAAGAATTAACGAAGTATCCCGGCCGGCGCTTCACTTCGTTGAAGACACGGCCAAGGTATTCACCCAAGATGCCCAGACTGAGCAACTGCACTCCCCCGAGGAAAAGCACAGTGACCATGATCGTTGGGTAGCCCTGCACCGGCTCACCACAGACGTTGGTAACCACAATGATATAGACCAAATAGACAAAGGCCACCAGCGAGACAATAAGTCCCAATATCGAAGCTAAGCGCAACGGCGCAGTAGTGTATGAGGTGATACCGTTGAGTGCGAGATTCACGAGTGCCCCCGGACGCCATTTCGATGCACCGGCCTGACGCTCCTGCTGCTCATAGGTAATACCCTTCTTGTTGAAACCAATCCATGAATACATGCCCTTGGTATTCCGCTCCACCTCGCGCATCTGCTTTAGGGCTTCGACACATGTGCGGTCGAGCAACCTGAAGTCGCCCGTGTCTTGCTGTATGGGAATGCTGGTAAACGACTGCAGCAGGCGGTAATACCATTGCGAAGTCTTGCGTTTGAGCCACCCCTCATTGCTCGACTTACGCTGAGCATACACATCGTCAAAACCTTGTTCCCAGTAGTGAATCATCTCGGGAATCACACTCACCGGGTGCTGCATGTCGGCATCCATGATGATTACCGCATCGCCGGTTGCATAGTCAAATCCTGCCATCATGGCAATCTCCTTGCCATAGTTTCGCGACAAGTCCACCACACAAAACCGCGCGTCGCTATTGTGCATGCGCAGCATCTGCTGCAGTGTGCCGTCGGTGCTGCCATCGTTCACCAGCAGGAATTCCCAGTCATAGCCGGGGTTCTGCTCGGCCACCTGCAGCATCGAGTGCTCAAGCAGTCCCATGGTTTCCACCTCGTTGTAGGCAGGAAGCAATATTGTTATTTTTTTCATTAGTTCTTTATGTTGTTTCACCACTACTCATGGTGTTTGAGATATTGCTTGCTATAGATATTATAGAACTCGGTATAAGTGACAAATTGGTTGTCGCACTGTTTCATCATGTCAATCAGTTTCTTCAGTCGGAGCAACATTTCCCGGCCACTATTTCGCCTGATAATCCATGGTATGCGCCACTCGGGATGCTCATTGAGATTGACAAATTCCCAGGGATGAAAATAGATGACAAATCGCCCGTCGTGCTTGAGTGTGCGCTTGCACAGCCACATGTAGAGCCATTGGGGATAGTTGTGACAGGCCAGCCAGAAGACCGGCAGGCGCAACCATGGCGAGACCGACACGGGAATCTGCAGCACGCCATCACTGACATAGGGCTTGCGCGGCACATTCAGATGCATGTAGCGACCCGGGATTACCGTGGGATGTATCGACGAGTCGTAGCAGTAACCGGCATTTTTCAGCTCACGAGTGTCAACCGGTTGCATGCGCGGCTGTCGGTAGCCCAGCACCGGCCGCCGGCACAAGCGCTCTAATGCCTCTTTGGCGCGGGGGGCATCGTCGGGCTGAGGGTTCCAGTGATTCATGGCATGGCATGCCACTTCGTGACCTTCATCCACTATGCGCTGCATCACCTGCGGCGCATGCTCGGCAAATGTCACCGTACAGAAAAACGTGGCATGCACAGCACACTCACTGAGCATGTCAAGAATGCGGTTAATGCCTCGCACCGACACGGCCATCGAATCATCAAGACTGATGTCAACTCCATGTTCGCGAGGCAAATCAAACTCCTCAGTATCGAAACTTAACAAAATCATAACACCTGTGCTCCAAGAAAGTAAAAAACAATCACTCTACTATAGCATCGCCCGACTACACGATTATTTCTGTCGGCGCTCACCACGGGAGCGTCACAATGCGGCAATATCGCTATGTGTGAAATCAAGGAGCTGCAAAAAGCTGATCCACATCGATGGGCGAGATGAGCACCTTGCGGGGCTTTCCTCCCGATGCCGGGCCCACGATGCCTGCGGCTTCCATCTGGTCCATGATGCGTCCGGCACGGTTATAGCCTATCTCGTAGCGCCGCTGAAGCGACGATGTGGAAGCAGTATCGCTCTGCACAATCCATCGCACGGCCTCCTCAAATAGCGGGTCACGCTCCTTGACGTTGCTGGCATCGGCACTGCCACCGCCACCCTCGTCGCCCGAGTTCTCAACATACTCCGGCAGCTCATACGGCTTGTCGTGGTAGATGTTCTTGTCGGCGTCTTCTTGTTCCTTTATGTATTTGCACAACCTCACCACATCGGGAGTATCTACAAACGGGCATTGCAGTCGCGTGAGCTCGCCATCAATGCTGAAGAGCATATCGCCGCGGCCTATGAGCTGCTGTGCTCCCGAGCGGTCGATGATAATGCGGCTGTCGGTCATCTGTGCCACGGCAAAGGCTATGCGGCCGGGGAAGTTTGACTTTATAAGGCCGGTAATCACATTGGCCGACGGGCGCTGTGTGGCTATAATCATGTGAATGCCCACTGCACGAGCCTTCTGCGCAATGCGCACGATAGGAGTCTCTACAGCCTTGCCGGCAGTCATTATCATATCGGCAAACTCATCGATCACACACACTATGTAGGGCATATAATGATACACCTTCTCGCCATGCTCATCGCGCACGTCGCGCAGTTCGCGGCGCCACATTGCGTTATAGTCGCCCACATTGCGCAATTTCACATTCTTCAGGATTTCGTAGCGGTCTTCCATCTCCTGGACAAGGCAGTTAAGCACTTTCACCACCTTGTCGGTTTTTGTGATGATACCGCTGTCCTCGCCCGGCGCAAGGGCAAAGAAGTATTTCTGCAGGTCGGCATATATGCTGAATTCCACCTGCTTGGGGTCAACAAGCACAAATTTTATTTCCGACGGCCCCTTCTTGTAAAGCAGCGATGTGATGATGGTATTCAGGCCTACCGACTTTCCCTTGCCGGTGGCACCGGCTACCAGCAGGTGCGGCATCTTGGTAAGGTCGGTCACAAACACCTCGTTGCTCACGGTGCACCCGAGCACCATCGGCAACTTGGCTTTCGACTCCTGAAATGCCTTCGAGGCCAGCACTTCGCGCATGGGGACCACCTGCGGATCACGGTTGGCCACCTCGATGCCTATGGTGCCACGCCCGGGCATAGGAGCGATAATGCGGATGCCCTTGGCTGCAAGGCTCAGGGCGATGTCATCTTCCAGGTTGCGGATGCGGTTCACACGAGTGCCATCCACCGGCACGATCTCAAACAGCGTTACTGTGGGGCCCACGTGCACATCTATCTTCTTGATGCTTATGCCGAAGTTCTCAAGCGTCTCGGTGATGCGCTGCTTGTTGGCATCCTGCTCTTCCTTATCCACACTATCGGTTTTCATCTTCACATCGGCCATTAGGTCGAGTGTGGGGAAGCGATAGTGAATATATTCGCCTGTGGGATCATGCGGATTGGTAATCTGGCGCGACTGCTCGATGGGATTGAGCTTGACATGGCTACCATCACCTGCCGGCTCGGCATTTCCGCTTCGCACTTCCGGTTTCCTGACGCGCATTTCTTGCTTTTTGTTTTTCACTTCAGGCTTCTGGGGCGTGCTTTCCTGGCTCTCATCCATCACAACCTGCCTGCGGGCCTCACGGTCGCCCAAGAATTCCGACATGCCTCCCTGTGTGGTTTCGCCATTTTCCTTATTCTTAATACTGAATGACGGTAACGACTTGGGGATGCGATCGTACAGGGCTTTAAGGGTATGATAGCACACTATGCACCACAGCATCAAGATTATAAAGTTAACAGCGAATGTGCCGTAAAGTCCCACCAGGCCTAACAGCCACTTGTTGGCCTCATGCCCCAGGGCACCACCCAGCGGAAACCATGTGAACGTTGAATTCATCGTGCACGCGCCCACAATCATCGAGCATGTGAAAATGCTCAACAGCGACACCAGCGTGTAGCTGAAGAAGTGTGCGCGTTTGCCTTTACGAAACATTCTCACACCCATGGTGAAGCACCACAGCACAATGATGAATGCCGCCACCCCTACCCCGTCGGCTATCAGCGAGTTGCTCATGAAGGCTCCCACTGCAGCACCGAGGTTCGATACATTCTCGGGATTTTGTGCATTTTCAATCACCATTCCGGCTTTGTCTTGGTCATTAGCTCCTGCCTTGAACATGAACGACATGAAGCTAAGCAACAAGTAGATTCCTGTTGCTATCAAAATAATCCCCATTGCAAAGCGAAAACGCCCATCCTTGAAAAATGCCATAAACCGTTGCCAAGTCGTCATGCGGCCTCGCTCTTCGGCTTTGCGCTTCTCGATATACTCGATATTCTCGGCACTTTCTCTTACGGTTTCTATGTTTGGGTTGAAATTCTGATCGGTCTTCTTTGACATAATTTCTTGTTTTAGAATAGCATGTGTAAAGTTACAAAAAATTGCACTATCGTGTGTTTCTCTCGGTTAACGTTTTTCATCTGCACGATGAAAAAGGTCATAGCTTCAGCATAGTCACAACCCTGATTTTCAACACATTTACTCCCAGAATTGCGCTATGCAACTGCTACACACTACAAAATTAAGAATTATTTGTCACAACTTGCAACTTTTTCAAAAAATTAACTGGGCCCTTCCACCGACTGCTTCGCACGAAGCCATAGTTGCCGTTCATCGGCCGGCATGCGCTCGATGGCATAGCGCAGCGTGGTACGGGGCATGGTGTGCGCCTCGCTGCGCAGGAAATCACGCAAGATGTCGATGCTCACCCGCTTCCCCATCTCACGCAGCAGCCATCCCACGGCTTTCTGCATCAGGTCGTGAGGGTGATGCAGGTGCCGGTGCGCATAGCGTAAGGTGAAAGAGGCATCGCCATGCCGCAGCGGCTCCATGGTGCACACTATCGACATGCGCTGTCGCCACAAGCATGAGCTGGCTGCAAGGCCATCGACTATGGCAAGTTTCTCGCTATCGCTATAACGCGACGGCAACAGCAACCATCGCCCCACAATTTTATACACGGTGAGGTCAACCAAGTCCCAGTTATTGGCACACTCGGCGTGAGCAAGATAGAAATCCACTATCTGGTCACGCATCTCGCGGGCACTCAAGTCATCAAGTTTGCCTCGCAAACATTGTGCCTCAAACTGCTTTACGAGCACGAGAAGGCCACACAATCTCACCTCGTGAAACGGCGAGGCAAGCAGGTGTTCCACCTCACTCAGTGGCAGTGTGCCGGCCATTGCTGCAATGCGACGTGTCTCAGGAACTTTGATGCCAAGGAAACAATCGCCATGACCATACTCTCCCGGAGCTGTCTTGAAAAACTTCATCATTTGCACGGCCTGCACGGCATCGGCCAGCGTGTGCATGTGTGCCGTTACTTGCGATGCTGTCGCAATGTGCCTATGGGCTGGCTGGGATTTCGGCATAACGTTGCTGAGATTAATCTTTCAACCAGAACGTGCGCGTGAAAATCACAAGCACAGTGAACACTTCGAGGCGCCCCACCAGCATTTCAAACGCCAGCAGCAACTTCGCGCCGTCGGGCAGCAAGCCTATCGAACCGCTGGGTGCCGTAACACCATAGCCCAATCCCTGATTGCTGATTGTGGAAATGGATGTGTAGATTGCATCAAAACCCGGAATACCCATGAACGTTAGCAACAAGGCCACTACAACCGAAACCAGGAAGTAGATCGACAGGAATGCTATGACCTTGGCAACAGTGAGATAGGGAACCGGACGATTGTCGATGCGCACCGAAGTGACCGAATTGGAATGAAGCACGCGGTAGAACTCGTTAATCGTGTTTTTCATCATCACGATGAAGCGGTCGATTTTAGCACCGCCCGACGTCGAGCCGGCCATACCGCCGAAGAACATGAGCAATAGCAGAATGAACGAGATGAACTGCCCCTTGGTTTCATAGTCCACACTGGTGTAGCCTGTGCTGGTGATGGCCGCCACCGTATCAAAGACGGCCAGCACCCACCTGTCGGTCCAGTTGTCGCACATTCCACGATACCACATACAGCTCACAATGAGCAGGATGGCCACGACAGTAACCACACAATACCACTTAAACGTGTTACTGCGCCTGACACGATGAAAGCGCCCGGTAATCAAGTAAAAAAGCAATGTGAAATTAATGCCGCCCAAAAACATGAAAACCGAAAGCACAATGTAAACATAATGTGAATGCCAGAAATTGATGCCGGCATTCTTGGTCGAGAGCCCTCCTGTGGACATGGTAGTGAGCGCATGACAGGCGGCATCGAAAAATCCCATGGGCTTAACCAGCAAAATTGCGAGCACGAATGTGAGCACAATATAGATGAGCCACAGGTCTTTAGCCGTTTGGCTCACCCGCGGACGCAGACGCTCGTGGGTGATGCCGGTTACTTCGGCATTAAACAGTGCTATTCCACCCTTATAATTCAGCATGGGCAACACTGCCAGGGTGAACAGGATTATTCCCATTCCACCTATCCATTGCATCAGTGCCCGCCAGAAGAGCAGGCCGTGAGGCAGTGTCTCCAGGTCGCTGATTACCGACATTCCCGTGGTGGTGAAACCAGCCATTGTCTCAAAAAAGGCGTCGATGGGGTCAGGAAGCGTGTCGGTAATGATGAAAGGTAACATTCCAAACAATGAGAATATCACCCAAATCGAAGCTGTCAATAGTAGTCCCTCACGCTTGCGCATGGTTGACATTTTGGGTTTTATGCCAAAGGTCATGGCACTGCCTACGGCCAGCGTAACACCCGTAGTAATCAAGAATGCCAACGACGTATTCTCTTCGGCATATATCAGCGACACTGCCAGTGGAAGGCACATAAACAGTGCCTCAATCATCAGCAGCCATCCCAGCACACGCAAGATGACGGGGTAATTAATATTTTGTGTCAGTACACGAGCCATCAGCTAAACACTTTCTCTATTCTATGAATGTAACCATTGAGGCAGAAGACCACCACATGGTCGCCTGCCAGCAAGCGCGTGTTGCCTCTCACCAGCTGTCCCTTGCCGGCTCGCACCATGCCGGCAATGGTCATGCCGGCAGGCAGGCGCAGGTCTTTCACTTCGGCCTTTGTGACCCTGGCGCGGTCTTTAATAACCAGCTCGGCCACCTCGGCATCCGACAGGGCCAAGCAGCGGGCATTGTCCACATCGCAATCGAGCATTATCTGCACTATGCGGCTCGATGCAAGCAGCTGCTTGTTTATAATCGTGCCTATGTTAAGAGCCTCGGCTTCATTGATATATTGCAGGTTTTCCACCTCGGCTATCGTCTTGCTCACACCGTGCTCCTTAGCCATGAGACATCCCAGGATGTTTGCCTCGGTGTTACTTGTCAGGGCAATGAAAGCATCATAGTCGCTGATTCCCTCTTCTTCGAGCAAGTCGGTGTCGCGGGCATCGCCATGAACGATATTGCAGTTTGGCAGCAAGGCCGACAGCTCCTCACATCGCTCACGATCAGCCTCGATGATTTTCACATGATATTTGTCGCCTATCTTCAGGGCCAGCTGCTCAGCCATTTCCGAGCCTCCCATGATAAGGATTTTCTCGACGGTGAGCGTTGATTTTCCGCAAGCCTTGCGCACCTCGTCGATGTAGTTGAGCGTGGTGGCAATATAGGCTATGTCGCCGGCCATAATATAATCATCGCCTCGGGGAATGATCGTCTCGCGGTTGCGCTTGATGGCCGACACATGCAGCAGCTGTGCCATCGAGCTGAGCTCCTTTAGTTGCTTATTCACGATTGTGGCGTTGTCGCGCAGGCGCACCCCGAGCACTATCAACTGGCTGTCGAACATCTCAAAGCAGTTGCGCACCCACGGCATTCGCAGCGACGTCATCATCTCGCTGGCTGCCAGGTGCTCGGGGTAAATCAGGTGATCCACACCCAGCTTATGAATATATGCCGTGTGCTGTTTTGCCAGATACTCCGAATTATCGATGCGAGCCACTGTGCGTTTTGCCCCCATGCTCTTGGCCAGCTGGCAAGCCATTATGTTACGGGCCTCAAAGGGTGTGACAGCGATAAACATATCGGCACTGCCCACCCTCACGTCTTTCAGGCAGGCAAATGACGTGGCACTGCCATGATATGTGAGCAGGTTGTAGTTCTCCAGCAGGGCAAGTTTGCGGTCGTCAGGATCCATAATGATGATGTCCTGCTCCTCATTGCTGAACAACTTTGCCAAGTGTGTACCCACTTCGCCGGCACCGGCAATTACGATTTTCATAATTCTGACAATTCGTTCTTAATGGTTTGAGTTATGCTTTCCACATCTATGCCGCAAGCATGCTGCTGTTGCGCCACAGTTCCCTGGTCGATGAATGCATCTTTCAGTCCTAACCTCACTAATTTCACGCCGCTACCGCGACTTGTGAGCCATTCGGCCACGGCACCTCCCAGTCCGCCGGTCGCTGTGCCATCTTCCACAGTGATGATGCAACGAGCCTTTGATGCCACTTCGGCAAGGATGGTTTCGTCTATTGGCTTGAGGAAAATCATGTCGTAGTGCGCCACAGCCACTGCACACTCGGCATTCACGGCAGCCACCGCCTTTGCCACGTTATTACCTATATGCCCCAAGCTGAGCACGGCCACCGGCGCAGTTCCCGCGGTGAGACACCGTCCGCGCCCCACAGGCAGAACCTGCATCTCGTTATGCCAATCGACAAGCACACCACGACCACGAGGGTAACGTATTGCAAACGGCCCTTTGGCTTCGTGTTGTGCCGTGTACATGAGATTGCGCAAATCGTGCTCATTGATGGGAGCCGAAATCACCATGCCCGGAATACATCGCAAGTAGCTAAGGTCGAACGCGCCATGATGCGTCACTCCGTCCTCACCCACAAGGCCCGCACGATCAATGCAAAATGTCACCGGCAAGTGAGCAATGGCCACGTCGTGAATGATATGGTCGTAGGCGCGCTGGAGAAATGAGCTATAGATTGCCACAAACGGCTGCAAACCCTCACGCGCCAGACCGCCGGCAAAGGTCACGGCATGCCCCTCGCTGATGCCCACGTCGAAGGTGCGATCGGGGTAGGCCTCAAGCATCTTCGACATCGACGTGCCGCTGGGCATAGCGGCTGTTATGCCAACGATGCGCTCATTCTTGCCGGCAAGCTCCACCAGAGTCTTGCCAAACACGTCTTGATATTTGAGCGGCTCATATTCGGCACGGTTCTTGGCACGCTCACCGGTCAGTTCGTCGAACTTGCCAGGTGCATGCCAAGTCGTGGGGTCGGCCTCGGCAGGAGCATAACCCTTGCCCTTGATGGTGTGCACATGCAGCAGCTTGGGTCCGGTCATGTCTTTCACCTCGTTGAGCAGCTTAACCAGGCGCTTGACGTCGTGGCCGTCGAACGGGCCGAAGTAGCGTATGTTCAGTCCTTCAAAAATATTCTGCTGGCCTGTCAGGAGCGACTTCATGGCATTGTTAAAACGCAGCACGATGCCTTTGCCGGTATCTCCCATCATGCCCCGCCGGCGAAGCGACTGATAGGTCTTGTAGCGGAAATTGTTATAGCCCTTACTTGTAGAGAGCTCGGTCATATATTTGCTCAAGGCGCCCATCGGCCGGTCGATAGACATATCATTGTCGTTGAGGATTATGAGCAGGTTATTCTTATTGTTCGACGCATTATTCAAGCCTTCGAAAGCCAGTCCGCCACTTATCGACGCATCGCCTATCACAGCCACCACCTTGCGCGAGGTGTGCTGCAGCTCGGTGGCCATCGACATTCCCAACGCCGCCGAAATCGAATTGCTGGCATGGCCGGCCACAAATGTGTCATATTCACTCTCCATGGGATTAGGGAAGCCACTCAAGCCACCCTGCTTGCGATTTTCGCTAAAGCGATCGCGACGCCCGGTGAGTATCTTATGGGCATAGGCTTGATGACCCACGTCCCACACGATGCGGTCGTTGGGAGTGTCGAGAACATAATGCAGCGCTACCACTATCTCCACTGCGCCCATGCTCGATGCAAAGTGGCCGGGATTCATCGACAGCTCATGAATCATAAACTGTCGTAACTCGTGGCACACTTGCGGCAGCTCATCTACCGAGAGCCGACGCAGGTCGGCAGGAGTGTCGAGCGTGGCCAGTAGAGGGCAATGAGTCTTTATATATTCAATCTTTGTCATAGTTTTTTTACATTATAACACCTTAATCTTTTTTGCGCACATATTTCTTGTAGAGCGGCACAAAGACTATTATTGCTGAAGCTACTATTGTGAATATGGTCATGAAATCGATGCGCGCAGCACGGCTCAGCAGCAGATAGCACAACGCGAACCACAATATCACTATGCACGCAAAGCGTATTACATTACCCTTATTCATCTTTATTTTTTTCTTGGTTTATACTTTAATCGGCAAAGTTACGATTAAGCGAGCGAAATGCCAAATTTTGGAACAGCGAAAGCAAAGAAATTCTTGAATTATCTTTGCTGAGTCGTGACAAAATAAGGCGAAGCCAAATTTATTTGAGCTTTTCCGAGCGAGAGTAACTTAGATGCACTGCGTGAAACGCACCATCAAAGTTACGATTAAGCGAGCGAAATGCCAAATTTATTTGAGCTTTTCCGAGCGAGTAACTTAGGCTAAAAGCCAAAATTAACTAATTATTTGCAATTTGCCAAAAGCATTATCGCACTACGAGGTTTTTTTTTCGTAACTTCGCGGCTCAAAACAATCATTTACCCTTATGGAGCAAGAATTTGCATCATCACTTCTCGAGACCGCTGTGAGCGAATTTGCCAAGTTGCCCGGCATAGGTCGCAAAACGGCTTTGCGCCTTGTGCTGCACATGCTCAAGAGGCCTGAAAGCGAAGCCGTGAGCCTGGGCGAAGCCATCATGCGCCTGCGCAAGGAAATACGCTATTGCCGCACCTGCCACAACATTAGCGAAAGCGACTGCTGCCCCATTTGCTCCAATCCCAATCGCGATGCTACCACGGTGTGCGTGGTCGAGAACGTGAAAGATGTGATGAGCATTGAGAACACTCACCAGCACCACGGGCTATATCATGTGCTGGGAGGACTCATCTCGCCCATGGACGGCATCGGGCCGCAAGACCTTGAGATTGACAGTCTCGTGAAGCGCGTGAGCCGCGACGGTGTGAAAGAGGTAATACTGGCACTGGCTGCCACCATGGAGGGTGACACCACAAACTTCTACATCTACAGGCGGCTGGCTGCACTGCCACAACTCAAAATCACAATGCTTGCACGCGGTGTGAGTGTGGGCAACGAAATAGAATATACCGACGAACTCACACTCGGACGCTCCATCGCTAACCGCACGCTATTCACCGACTCGTTCAAGCAAGAATCTTAACCATATCATCCAGCCATGGCCGACAACGACTTTCAATATCACGCCGAAGACATAGCCAAGCGCAAAGCCCGCCGCGAACGCGAGAAGCAGCTACGCCGCAACCGCTACCTGGAGGCTTACCGCAAAAAACTACAGCAGCAAAAGTGTGACCAGCAAGACCACACAACCGAATAATGTCGTGATTAATATAATCAAGGCTCTGTCAAGATTATGTTGATGATGATGTTGACGTCGTCAACATCCACAAAGCCGCTTCCGTCAACATCGGCACTTTGCAAAGCCTGATTCAATGGTTTGTTGAGAATAATGCTAATTACGGCGTTTACGTCGTCAATGTCAACCATGCCGTTGTCATCAACGTCGCCACGCAGAGTGTCAACCTTGGGGTAAAGGCCTACGTACATACCCTGCCAGTCGTCGAACGACAATCGGCCTGTGGTGAGTGTTGCAATATCGAAATACCCGTCTTGGCTTCCTTGCCATCCCCAATTCACATGCACCAGGCCGTTCTCGTCATAGCCGTCGATAATGAAATTATGCCCCACAAGCAGCCCCACTTCAAAGTTTATATCTTTTCCGGAATACAGAATGGGATGGCCTGCCGAGAGCATGCCGTACACCATCTCCATCCAGGCAGGCTCGTCATATAGCGGACGATTAACGACCCGTGCCGTGTCGCTGTAGCCGAAATGCTCAACGAAGGCTTTAAGAATGTTTTCATCGAAGGTGGCACCACCCAGGCTTGTCCAGTTGGTCTTAGCCGCCACTGCTGCATGATAGCATAGTGTGGCCACGGCACGGCCCTGCGCGCCGGTATAGCCTTGGCTGTAGTCATCCAGCATGCCGGCCCAGTCATAGGTCGCTTGAGAGAAATCCACACTTAGTGTGACATTAGCTTGATCATACTTCACTACCACCGATTCACTGCCAATGCCATGCTTCGGGTACTGATAGAAATTCATATACTGCGCCATGGCTGTCGCTCCACATCCCACTGCATTGTGCGTTGAGTCGGGGATATAGGTTCCATATTTACTAAGGTCGGCTTCATAGCTCATAAACGGGCACATATATCGAAACGGCTCGTTTTGACCCCACTTGGTGGTTATCAGTGGAGCCACCTTAGGAGCAAACCGCGACGTGTCGGGTTTTGTGGTTTCACGTGGAGGAGCAGCCTTGATGGCATTAAGCCACCAGTTGAAAGCCGGGTTAGCACCCGATGCATCAAACGCACTTTCGTGAGAATAGGCAAGCAGGGTGGGATTTTCGCCTTTGGTAGAAATTATTGCAAAGCCCTTTTCACCGTTGCCATAAACAGCCATCTGCTCAAACGTGGCAATGCGCTCAATGGGTTGGGAAGCATTTAGCACCCTGGCAGCCAGGGTGCGCATCTGGGCATCAGAGGGCGTCACTGCCCACGATGCGAAAGCCAACATCGACGCACTAATAAGTAACAATTTGTTCAGCTTTTCCATAACTTATTTTATATCGAATCTTTCATTTCAATGCCAGTCAAAACAGCTCAGCAGTCCTTACACGGGGTTAGGTAGCCGGAGTGTCGTCGGCAAGCACCTCTTCATCCAAGTTGTCTTCCCACAGATAATGCCTCGTCTCCTTCACCAGCACACCGCTGAGCAGAAGCAGCGACACCAAGTTTGGAATAGCCATGAGAGCGTTCATGCAGTCGGCAATGTTCCACACTACAATAAGATTAATAATGCTACCTAATAACACCACGATAATATAGACAATCCGATAAACGATGGTCCAACGCTTGCCCTTGAGATATTCCACGGCCATCTCGCCATAGTAGCACCATCCCAAGATTGTGGTAAAGGCAAACGTCACCAGTCCCGCCACAAGCAGCGGGGTGCCCACGACCGGAATCTTGCTGAAGGCCGCCTTTGTGAGAGCTGCGCCATCGGTGTAGGAAATATCGGGATGCGCGATCACACTGCTCACAATCACGATGCCGGTGAGGGCGCAAATCACCACAGTGTCCCAGAAGGTGCCCGTTGACGACACCAGTGCCTGACGCACGGGATTTCGCGTCTGTGCAGCCGCCGCCACAATCGGAGCCGACCCCAGTCCCGACTCGTTGCTAAACAGGCCGCGGGCAATGCCATAACGGGCCGCAATCATCACCGAGGCCCCTACAAAGCCGCCACCGGCTGCCGTGGGATTGAATGCCGACACGCATATCAACTTGAGGGCCGGCCACACATAAGCACCATTTATGCCGATGATATAGATGCACCCGCACACATAAAACAGAGCCATGAATGGCACCAGTGCGCCACACACGCGGGCAATGCTTTTCACACCGCCTATCACCACAAGTGCCGTGAAAATGGCAATAGTCAGGCCTGCCCACAGCGTGGGAATACCATACGACTCGTTACACAAGGTGCTGATAGCATTGGCCTGCACCGAGGCGCCTATACCCAGCGAAGCACACATCGTGAAAATGGCAAACAGCACTGCCAGCCATTTTAGCTTCAGGCCGTGCTCCAGCGCATACATGGGGCCGCCAAGCATCGACCCGTCGGGCTGCTTGACGCGGTATTTGATGGCGAGCAATCCTTCGGAATATTTTGTAGCCATTCCAAACACGCCTGTGAGCCAGCACCACAGCACGGCACCCGGGCCACCTAAGGCTATGGCCGTAGCAACGCCCACGATATTTCCCGTGCCTATGGTTGCCGCCAAAGCGGTGGCCAGTGCTCCGAATTGCGACACATCGCCCTCGGTGCCTTTATCGGGGGTGACCGACAGGCGTATTGCCTTAAACAGATATCGTTGTGGGAAACGCAACCTCACAGTGAGAAAGACATGCGTACCTATTAACAACACAATCATTGGCCATCCCCATAATATTGAACTTAGCGTATCAAAAAATTCCATATTGCTTCTGCCTTTCGTTTGTTGTCAATGATTATTTGTTGCGCTCTCAAAAGCTCACGAGCTGTGCGCTCACACGTCGTATTCCTTGTCGCGAGTATAGTTACCTTGCAAGATGGCAATGAGCTGGTCGCAAACCGTAGCCGACGATGCTATGTCGCGCTTCAGGTTTCGCTGGTGGCGGCTGCCCAACAGGTATAGTGGCAGGCCTATCGGGAACAGTATTGCCAGTGCTTTCCCGAGCCTGTTGTTAGACGTGAGCCGATAGGTGCGTAACTGCCTGATGACCGGAAAGTCCATGGCCTTGCCCAGCACCATTTGGTCACGGGAATTAGACAGGTAATCCACAAGTTCGTCGATGTGTCCCGAGATAGACTTTATCATGCTTGTGTCGTAACCTGCCTGCATGTACTCAAGATAGCCTTGCCGGCGAGGGTAACGAGCAATAAATTCGTTGCACTCTTGCTTCAGAGCCGTCGCAAGTGCCGTGGCTCGCGAAGCATCCACATCGTTAATAATCACCTCCTTGAGCTCGAGCTTGCGAGTCTGGTGCAAGCCCATGAAACGACGCAACGCGTTTTGCCACACATCGGGGTTAAACACAGCCGAATCGTTGACAGCTTTCTTGGTCAGGAACACTCCCAGCGGCAGCAGTACGGCCGAACTGAGCCATATACCTTCCCACACGGGCCAACGGCCGTCGCGAGCCAGCTTGTAGCCCATGTTGTCGATCATGTAATAGAAAATAAACAGTATCACCGAAATCACTATAGGCATTCCCAGACCACCCTTTCTGATGATGGCACCCAATGGTGCCCCGATGAAGAAAAAGATCAGGCACGCCAGCGACAGCGTGAACTTCTTGTGCAACTCAATGCCATGACGGCGTATTATGAACTGGTCGTCGCCCATATTGATGCTGCGGAAAGCATTGTCCTGCTGCACATTGGTTGCGTTTTGCATAGCACGCTCGATGACTGCCGAGCGCGATGTGGGCGTGAGCGCATTCATCAGCGAGTCGAAATCGATGGGACGCTTCATGGCCACCGGTCGCACGACCTCACGCACGGGCTTACCGCCATCACGCACCACGACACGGCGCGTGGGTACTCCCACCACCGGTATCGATTGCAACTCTGCGGCCAGACGTGCCCCCACGCTATCGACCTTGAGCTGAACCGAGTCGATGGTACGCCGCAACTCGGTTATGTTCTTGCCCACATACTGCTGGCGCATGGCATCGTCGTCCATGCGGGTGAAATTATCGTCATACTTGATAAGGATTTCCTTGTCGTGGAAAGCCTCACGCCTATACAGGTTGCTGCCCATTGCCGACGAGCTGGAAGCGTGCATCTCTTCATACCAGTTGCCCTGATACAGGTCGAGCACCAGGTGGCGTTTGTCCTCGGTCATGCTCAGCCGCCCTGAGTCGGCCGACACTACGCGCGGACTGCCGTAGCCCGACGACACATCGTAGATGAGCAGGTTGTAGAGCATATCATTGTCCTTGCCCTTGTGCTTGACAAAGATATTATAGCCCGGAATTTGAGTATAGACTGTGCCCTCGGGAATGTCGAGCGTGGGCGACTTCTGACGCATCGAGAATAGCAGTGTCCACATCTTCACCTGCGACTTGGGTAGCACATCGTTCTGGAAGAAAAACGCTCCCACTGCCACTGCACACAGCAGCACAATGAGCGGTTTCATCACCTTCACAAGCGAAATGCCGCTCGACTTCATCGCTGTGAGCTCCACGTGCTCACCCAGGTTGCCGAATGTCATGAGCGATGCCAGCAATATGGCCAGCGGCAAAGCCAGCGGCACAAGAGTGAGAGCTGCATAGAAGAACAGCTCGGCCACGAGACCTATGCCGAGCCCCTTGCCCACAAGTTCATCCACATATCGCCACAAGAATTGCATCATCACGATGAACAGACATATCATGAACGTCATCATGAACAGCGGCAAGAACGTCTTGAGCATGAACAGGTATAACTTCTTAATGCGGAACGTCATTCTCTAATAATAATGGTTTAGCCAACAAAATTAGTTAATTATATTCAACCCGGCATAAACTATAGATTTTTTAACCTAACCGGCGCCATGTGGAATCCCTATTCAAGCATGGCAAGGAACTGCTCCTCGTCGATAATGGGGATGTTGAGCTTTTGCGCCTTCTCGAGCTTGGCCGGTCCCATATTCTCACCGGCCAGCACATGGGTTGTAGCCTTGCTTATCGACCCCACGTTCTTGCCACCGTTATTTTCAATCATGGCCTTGTATTCCTCCCTCGAATGGCGTGCAAAGGTGCCACTAATCACAATCTTCAGCCCGGCAAGTTTATCGGTGCGCCCGGCCATTTCATCGCTTGAAAGCGCCATTTGCAGCCCGGCAGCCCTTAGTCGCCCGACAATGTCGCAATTTCTTTGCTCGGCAAAGAAATCGACTATCGACTGAGCAATCTTGGGCCCTATCTCGGGGATTGCAGCCAGTTCTTCGGCCGGCATTGTCATCAAGTGGTCTATGTCGTGCACATTACGAGCCAGCACCTTGCCCGTAGTCTCTCCCACAAAGGGTATCGACAGAGCAAAAATCACCCTTGCAAACGGCACGTTCAGCGACTCCTCTATGCCGCGCAAAATGCGCTGTGCACTGCGCTCTTGAAATCGGTCAAGGGCAACGAGTTTTTCGGCTGTCAGGTCATAGAGGTCGGCAACATCATTGACCAGGCCACTGCGATGCAGCATGACTGCCACCTCCTCGCCGATGCCGTCGATATTCATCGCATGGCGCCCCACAAAGTGCTCGATGCGCCCGGTGATTTGCGGCTCACATCCCCACTTGTTGGGGCACACCCACGCGGCCTCGCCCTCGACACGCACCAGCGGCGTGCCACATACCGGGCACTCGCGCACAAAGGTCAGAGGCTGGGCACCGGCTGGGCGCAGCTTCTCATCCACACCCACGATTTTGGGAATAATCTCGCCGCCTTTCTCCACCAGCACTGTGTCGCCATCGTGGATGTCGAGCTGGCGAATGATGTCTTCGTTATGAAGTGATGCACGCTTCACTATCGTGCCCGAAAGGAGCACCGGGTCAAGATTGGCAACCGGCGTTATCACACCTGAGCGCCCCACCTCGAACGAGACAAACCTCAGGCGTGTGGCTTCACGCTCGGGAGCAAATTTATAGGCAATGGCCCAACGAGGCGACTTGGCCGTGTTGCCAAGGTTGAGTTGCTGTCGCAACGAGTTGATTTTGAACACCAGGCCATCGGTGGCCACAGGCAGCTGCTTGCGCTGTGTGTCCCAGTAGTCGATAAACTGCCCTACCCTGTCTATCGACTCAAGCACCGTCATCTCTCCGGTCTTGAATCCCCACCGATGAAGAGCCTCGATGGTCTGGGCATGAGTGTCGAAGGGCAGGTTGTCGCCCAGCAGGAAATAGAAATAGGCATCCAGGCCGCGACGTGCCACCTCGGCGCTGTTTTGCAGTTTCAGCGTTCCGGCCGCAGCATTGCGCGGATTGGCAAAGAGCGGTTCTTCGTTAAATTCACGTTCCTTGTTCAAGCGTTCAAAGCTGGCCCACGGCAGCAGTATCTCGCCACGCACCTCAAAGCGCTCGGGAATATCGGCATCGTGCGGCAGCTCCAGCGGCACGCTCTTTATGGTTATGACATTGGCCGTCACATCGTCGCCCTGGGTGCCGTCGCCGCGTGTTACGGCACGCACCAGCCGCCCATGTTCATAGGTAACCGAGATGCTCGTCCCGTCATATTTCATTTCACCCACTATCTCACAGGCCTCGCCACCCAGGCCATCCTGCGCACGACGCAGGAAATCTTCCACCTCGCCAATGTTATAGCTGTTGGCAAGCGACATCATGGGGCGCTCATGCCTCACTTGCTTGAAGGCCTTGTTAATGTCGCTGCCCACACGCTGAGTGGGCGACAGCGGGTCGGCATACTGCGGGTAGGCCTGCTCCAGGTCTTGCAACTCTCGCATGAGTGAGTCAAACTCCTGGTCGCTAATCGTGGGAGCGTTCAGCACATAGTAGTTGTGATTGTGCTGGTTGAGCTGAGCGCGCAGTTGGTCGATGCGTTGTTTGAAAATGTCCATATTTCAGAAGGATTTAGTCGGTTTTGAGAAAAGCAAAAAACACTGCCATGATGAGCAGCAAAAACGACACGAAGTGATTCCAGTGCAGATGCTCGTTCTTGAAGAACACCACAACAAACACTGTGAAGATCACCAGCGTGATGCACTCTTGTATCACCTTGAGCTGCAAGAGCGAGAACGGCCCACCGTTCTCAACAAAGCCGATGCGATTGGCCGGCACCATAAATGAGTATTCAAACAGGGCTATGCCCCACGAAAAAAGTATAACGGCTATCAGCGGCCATCCGGTGGTGACCCCCATCTGCTGGAGTTTCAAGTGTCCGTACCAGGCCATGGTCATCACCACGTTAGACACCAGCAGGAGGGCTATGGTGAGCAGTCCTGCCACAACTGGAGAATTCATATATTTCTTGTCTTTTATTATCATTAGTTATTCACATCAGTTCAATTCAAGGTGCTATTTGCACCAGCTTATCTTCGGGAGCGGCAATGGCAATAAGCATGCGCTCCTCATTAAGATAGCGCTCGGCCATGAGCATCACATCGCGAGCTGTGGCCGCCATCACTTGTTTCACCTGCTCGTTATAGTATTCAGGGTAAACCCCGATGGTTATGGTCGAAGCCACATACGAGGCCACGCTGAAGGGGGTGTCGAGCGTCTTCACCAGGTCGCTTATCATGTTTTGCTTCACTATGTCGAGCTCGGCCTGGCTCACCGGCTCCTCGCGCAGTCGGCGCATCTCACGCCTCACCTCGTCGAGCACCGGCATGGCGTGAGCCACGTCACACTCGGTGTTGATGCCTACGTTAGCACAATGGGCACGACCGGCAAGAAATGCCGTTATGCCATAGGTGTAGCCTTTGTCCTCACGAATATTGGTCATCAGTCTGCTTCCGAAATAGCCACCAAGCAATATTGCGGTCAAGCGCAACTTGAAGTAATCGGGATGACGACGCGCAACGGCAGGGATGGCTATGGCTATCGAAGCCTGCACGTCATCGGGCCGGTGGATGATGCGCTGTGCACCCGACTGTGGCAAGCTGAACGATGCCCAGTCATAAGGCTGCGGAGCTTCGCCCGGCAGCGACATCTGTCCTATCGAGGCATCGGTCATGGCTATCATCTCATCGGTGACCCGTCCGGCAAGCACCACACACATCGAGGCGGTCTTATAATAGGTGTTGTAGTAGCTACGCAGCTGCCCGGTGGTGATGGCAAGAATGCGCTCGGGCGTGGTGTCGCGCGACAGCGGGTGGCCGGCGCCATAAAACATCTGCCTCAATGCCAACGCACTGTAATACTTGCCTCGCTGCCGCTGGGTGGCACAAGTGCCGGCATAGCGGCGCTGCAGCACTGCCAGGTCTTCGGCATTAAACGACGGTGCCGTGAGGCAGTCGGTCAGGATTTCGAGGATGCTGGCATAATGCTCATTCAGCGACCAGAACGAGAGCTCGGTCCAGTCGTCATAGGCCTGCACGGCCTTCCACGCGCCCTCATTATCAAGACGCAGTGCAATGTCGGCCGACGTGAAACGACTACTACCCTCTACCAGCGCCGCCCCCGTGAGCAGCGACAGCATGGGCTCCGGCTCGTCGAGCACCCCGCCACGCACATACACCGAGAGGCGGTTCACCTCATCGCTCCCGCGGTCTATCACATAGATGGGAATGCCGTTGCTCAAGTGGCGCAGCGGCGGCAAGTCAAGACGCACGTCACTAAACGGACGCACCTGCGGGGCTATCGTGCGCTGGGTCATGCTTGTAAAGAGGCAAGATAGGCTTCGGCACGGGCCAGGTCGGCAGGAGTGTCGATGCCTATGGTTTCGATTGTTGTTATGGCTGTCTTTATCGTGTAGCCATTCTCGAGCCAACGCAACTGCTCAAGCGACTCGGCCAGCTCGAGCGATGACTGCGGCAACCGTGTGATTTCCTTTAAGACACCGGCTCGATAGGCATACAAGCCTATGTGTGTGTAATACTGCACTGCCTGTGGCCACCCGCTGCGCTCGGCACCACGCACATAGGGGATTACCGAGCGCGAGAAATAACGAGCCCTGAAACGGGAATCAACCACCACCTTGGGCACGTTGGGGTTTTCAAGCTCGGCATAGGGCCGGAAAGCCTGGAACGGCCTGATGAGGGTGGCAATGTCGGTCTCGGCATCGTCAAAGCATTGCATCAACGCCTCAAGCTGCTCCGGCGCTATAAATGGCTCATCACCCTGAATGTTGATCACCACGTCCTCGGCTCCGCCATTTTTCACATACGCCTCATAGCAGCGGTCGGTACCGCTGCGATGCGAGGCCGATGTCATCACTGCCTTTCCGCCGAAATCGGTCACCACACGGGCTATGCGCTCGTCGTCGGTGGCAACGACGGCTGCATCAAGCACACGGCTCACGGCCTCCCACACATGCTGAATGACCGGCTTGCCACCAAGCAGCGCCAACGGCTTGGCCGGGAAACGGGTCGAGGCGTAGCGAGCCGGAATGATTCCTATAAATTTTGTCATTGCAATCTTAGTTACGTTTATCTAATCTTCTCACTTTAACTAAAGCAATATAATGGGGTCGGCTTGAAGAAATCCAGTAAGCACCCAAGGCACTTAGCCCAAGGCATCGTCCCGGGTGGTAATCAAGATGTTACGCCTTGCCCCAACGGGACGGAAGTGCTGGCCGCGACTTTTTCGAGCGTGTTAATATAATTACCCACTATATTACTCTGATATTTTTCACAGCAAAAATAGTCAAAAATCCCCACTTACATGCCAGTCGAGATAAAGAAATTGAATTTTTCGGCATCAGAGTCACTATTTCTGAGCATTGACAGCCTCCAGCGACAGCGTTATACACAATTTTGCAACTGAGCCTTCTGTTTGTTGCCTGATAGCTGGCGGGCACACAGTAAAAAAAATCCGCGACTCGCGTCGCGGATTTTTCAATCCTTATTAACCTCTAATACCATTAACATAAACCTTAAAAATTACCAACCACTCACTCCTTCACAGCATTATCATGGCGATGAAGGAGTAGCAAAACATGCCTCGCGGCATCAATTATTAACCCTTAAAATCTAAATACCATGAAAACGGCGCAAAATTACAATATTATGTTTTACAACATAGTTTTTCGGCAAGATTTTCGTCGAAGATTTCACCTTTATTAACACAAACAAATTACAAGGCGCACTAAATTAACAGTCGTTTATAATCAACAATCTAAAATCACGTTTCGCGGCACACAACACACTCTTTTAATAACAACCTATAACAATCTTCTAAAATTAACTGAAAATTGTTTCTACACAAACAGATAATTAGTAAATTTGCACATTTGTAATTATGAATATGACTAAACACCGTAATATTGCCATTCTGGGTAGCACCGGCTCGATAGGACGCCAGAGCCTCGACATCATGGCCGAGTACCCCACCCTGTTCAAGCCCTGGCTGCTCACGGCCAACGTCAGCGCCAATCTGCTCATCGAGCAGGCACTGAGGTTCAAACCCGAGCATGTGGTCATTGCCGACGAGCAGCAATATGACAAGGTGCGCGATGCCCTTGCCGGCACCGCAACGCAGGTGCATAGCGGCAGCAGTGCCATCGCGCAGCTCGTTACCGACAGCGCAGTCGATACCGTGGTAACAGCCATGGTGGGCTACAGCGGCCTGGAATCGACCATTGCTGCCATAAAGGCAAACAAAAACATTGCCCTTGCCAACAAGGAGACCTTGGTGGTGGCCGGTGAGCTCATCACGCAGCTGCTGAAGCATTCCTCCAGCAAGCTATACCCCGTCGATAGCGAGCACGGAGCATTTTACCAGTGCCTGGTGGGCGAGCGACGGCAAGACGTGAGCAAACTCATCCTCACGGCTTCGGGCGGGCCATTCCGCACCACTCCCATCGAGATATTGCACACCATGCGAGCTGCCGACGCCCTGAAGCACCCCAACTGGGCTATGGGAGCAAAAATCACCATCGACAGTGCCACGATGATGAACAAGGGCTTTGAGATGCTCGAAGCCAAATGGCTGTTCGGCATCGACCACGAGCACATTGAGATAGTGGTGCATCCGCAGTCGATCATCCACTCGATGGTGGAATTTTGCGACGGCTCGGTGAAGGCACAGCTCGGACTGCCCGACATGCACCTGCCCATCCGATATGCTTTAGGACTGCCCGACGGGCGCCTTTCGACCAACAGCCGCAAAATGACTATCGACGACTACTGCAGCCTCACCTTCGAGCGCCCCGACTACAAAAAGTTTCCGCTGCTCAGTGCTGCCTACTATGCCGCCGAGCAGGGCGGTAACATGGCTTGCATCATGAACGCGGCCAACGAAGTGGCTGTGGCTGCCTTCCTGCACGACAGAATATTGTTTACCGACATCAGCGACATCGTGAAGAAGACTATGGGGCGTGTGCAATTCCTTGCCTCACCCACCTACGACGACTACGTCGCCACCAACGCCGAGGCACGCAGCTATGCCGAGACTTTAATTCAATAAGCATTCACTCTCCCCCCACAACATCAAAACACGACACATATTTTTTATATAGATACACACAATTTAGAAAATGAGCGCAACTTTCTGGTTAAAAGCACTGCAAATGATTTTAGCACTAAGCCTGCTGGTGATAGTGCACGAATTTGGACATTATATATTTGCACGCATGTTTGGCATCTGGGTAGAGAAGTTCTACATGTTCTTCAACCCTAAGATTTCTTTAGTTAGGTGGGATCCAAAAGCTAAAAAAATCACATTCTGCAAACCCAACCCCGACGACGACCCCGACAAGCACCCCGGCAACCACTCAAGCTGGCGCGACACCATCTATGGCATAGGCTGGGTGCCCTTAGGCGGCTACTGCAAGATAGCAGGCATGATCGACGAGTCGATGGACACCGAGCAGATGAAGCAACCAGCCAAGCCCTACGAGTTCCGCAGCAAGCCGGCATGGCAGCGCCTATTGGTGATGATAGGCGGAGTGCTGTTTAACTTCCTGACGGCTGTGGTGATATATGCCGGTATAGTCTATACCTTTGGCGACATGACCATCAATTTGCAGGACGCCACCGCCGGAATGGCTTACTGCGACAGCGCACACAAGATAGGTTTCCAAGACGGCGACATTCCACTCATGGCCGACGGCAAGAAGCTCACCCAGAACAATGGTGAGACTCTTCAGGCCATGCTCATGGCAAAAACGGTGACTGTGCTTCGCAACAACAAAGACACTGTGGCCATCTCCATCCCCAAGGGGTTCATAATGACTGCCAATGAAGACGCCGAGAACGGCCAGCCGTTTATGGACTACCGCCTGCCGGTGGTCGTTGCACAGACTCAGCCACGCATGGGAGCCGAGAAAGCCGGTCTGCAACCCGACGACCACTTGCTCAAGGTGAATAACGACACCACACCGAGCTTCACCGAGTTTAACGCCGCACTCACCAACAATAAGGGCAAGACTATTACACTCACTTACTTGCGCAATGGCAAGACTATGCAGTCGCAAGTAGAGGTTGACGATGCCGGCAAAATAGGCATCCAGCTCAAGAACATCACCAAGATATATAAGGTAGAAATACACAAATACAACCTGCTCCAGTGCATTCCGCGCGGCTTGGAGATGGGCTGGACTCAGCTGACGACCTATGTCAAGAGCCTCAAGCTTCTCTTCACTGCCGATGGTGCCAAGAGTTTAGGCGGCTTCGGAGCTATAGGCAACATCTTCCCGGCCGAATGGAACTGGCTCGACTTCCTGAGCATAACAGCGTTCCTGAGCATCATTCTTGCTGTGATGAACATCCTGCCCATTCCGGCACTCGACGGCGGCCATGTGCTGTTTCTGATATATGAAATCATCACCGGCCGCCAGCCCAGCGAGAAGTTCTTAGAGCGCGCACAGACCATAGGCATGGCACTGCTGTTTGCCCTATTGATTTTTGCCAACGGCAACGACATCTACCGCTTCTTCTTCAAGTAAACATAACATTGAACATCAACCGTAATGACCTATAAACAAATCATACTCAACCGAGGCAAGGAAAGCTCATTGGAGCGCTTTCATCCCTGGGTGTTCTCGGGAGCTATAGCACGCATGGACCAAGGCATCGAAGAGGGTGACTTGGTGAGCGTATATACCCACGACGGCCACTTGATGGGCAACGGCCACTACCAGATAGGCAGTATAGCCGTGCGCATGCTCACCTTCGACGACAGTGCCATCGACACTGCCTTCTTCCTTGACCGCCTCACCAATGCCTTGCGAGTGCGCGAAGCACTCGGGCTCATCAGGGATGACAACAATGCCTTCAGACTCGTGCACGGCGAGGGCGACTTTCTGCCGGGCCTCGTGGTGGACATCTACGACGGCACCGCCGTGGTTCAGGCGCACTCGCCCGGAATGCACTTTGCACGACACAGCATTGCCGAGGCACTGATGCAGTTGCCCGGCGCACTGTTGCGCAACGTGTATTACAAGAGCGAGACCACCCTGCCCTACAAGGCTCAGCTCGACCCCGAAAATCAGTATCTCGTGGGCCAGTACGACACCGACGTGGCCATGGAAAACGGACTCAAGTTCCACGTCGATTGGCTCAGAGGACAAAAGACCGGTTTCTTCGTCGATCAGCGCGAAAACCGCAGCCTGCTCGAGCACTACGCCCGCGGGCGCAAGGTGCTGAACATGTTCTGCTACACCGGAGGGTTCTCATTCTATGCCATGCGAGGCGGGGCAAGCCTTGTGCATTCGGTCGATAGCAGCGCCAAGGCCATTGTGCTCACACGCGACAACGTGGAGCTGAACTTCCCCGGCGACCCGCGCCACGATGCCTTTGCCGAAGACGCCTTCAAATTCCTTGACAACATGGAGCACGCCGCCTACGACCTGATCATCCTCGACCCGCCGGCATTTGCCAAGCACAAGAGTGCCGTGCGCAACGCCCTTATAGGCTACCGCAAGCTCAACGCCAAGGCATTCGAGAAAATCGAGCACGGCGGCATCTTGTTCACATTCTCCTGCTCACAAGCCGTGAGCAAAGAGCAATTCCGCCTGGCTGTGTTCAGTGCGGCAGCACAGTCGAAGCGGCGAGTGCGCATCCTGCACCAGCTCACACAGCCGGCCGACCACCCCATCAACATCTATCACCCCGAGGGCGAATACCTCAAGGGGCTCGTGCTATATGTAGAGTAGAAACTCGTCTATAGTTCTATTATACAAGAAACAGAGTGCGGCAGAGAATTCTTCTTTGCCACACTCTGTTTTCAATCAAGCACTATCTCGTAATATCGACAAGAATGCACATTAACCCTTCCCTAAAATGATTTTAATGATTTCATTCATATCATCCACATCGATAGAGCTGTCGTCATTCATGTTGGCATTGCCAGGATAATCGTCTTGCGTCTTGATATTAAGAATTATAGAGATAACGGCCTGCACATCATCAATATCGACGAAACCGCTGCCATCAACGTCACCGCGCATATATTCTTCATATTCACCTTTAATCACCACCCAGTCGTTGCTCACCGGTGTGCCGTCGGCATAAGCGACAAACGTGTCTTGCAGTATCGTATTCAGAGGCTCAGTCACATAACCGTGAATGATATTATCGGTCACGCTCACCGAACGGAAGCCTTTAGCGCTGAGCTGAGCATAACTTCCCGACACATCAATGCTTGCGGCCTGCACACCACATTGCCCGTAGGCAGTTGATGCGGTAGGCCCTATTGCAGTCACCTGCACTGAATCTTCGATGGCAATGCTCGAGTTTGAAGCTATACCGCAGTATGAACCCTGCAGTTGAAGTGTGCCATCACCGGTAAATCGAGCTGACCTGAGAAGCTTCATTCCATAACCGGTTCTGGTGGTAATGGTGTTATTTCCTATCAACTCGATAGTCAGCGGAATCGGGGCTTCAAGATTTGAATATTCAACCTGCTCAAGAGCATTGCTGGGATAAGGAGTGTTGACTGCAATCGAGGCATTGTTAAGGCGCAACGTACCAGCCTCATAGCTGACCGAGCCACCATCGCCCAGAACATCCTCTGCGTTATAGGTATGGACATACTTACCTTGCACCGTAAGCGGGTATCGATGCCCGTTGAGCTTCACAACAAGTGTATCACTATGACCTCCAGCGGTAGCGATGATGTTGGCTGTGCTGCCCAAGAAAGCATTTAGTTGGTTATCATTGCTGCGCATTATCACCCTACCGTTTTCGTCAACCTTGGCTACACCCTGATAGTCTGATCTCCAGGTAATCTCGCCTTCAGCATAGGGCGGAATCTTCTGGGCAGTAACTTGAATAGTATCACCGGGATCGGCGACCAGATAGTGCTTATCAACGGTTATGCCTTGCGGCTCAGTAGGAATAATCTTAATATATGCCCTGCCCTTAAATGTTCTTGCTTGTGTAAATTGATACATGTAAATGACATTTTCATCCGATTTGCAGCCTGTGGCATCTATGGTCAGATACTGGCAGTCGGACGATAGGCTAAGCGATGGTGGGGTGTTGGTCGTTCCATAGCCATCGGTGCCGATATAATTGATTGTCACACCGCTCAAGTTAGCTGCCATAGGAAATATAGTCGTTTGGGTTGTGAGCGTAGTACCAGAATAAACCGACTGCACATTATTACCATTGATGAGAATTTTCTCAAGAATTTGGGTGCCATCGGCATTGGCAACGTTGAAATTAACGTCACGCGCACTCAAACTCGGCTCACTAATCATTAGGTAATTGCCACTTGTATAGCAACCTGACTTGAAGAACTTGAGATACACCGTTTTATAGAAATGATTTGCATCCATGTAAATCGGTTGCGTGCAATTCTGATCGCTATATAAGCCACCATATTGGCCGACGGCCTCGCTCTGGTAATGATACTTGAAATATTGTCCCAACACACCGTTAAAGTTTGAATTACTGCTCACCAGATTAATGCGAACCACACCATTCAGGGGAACGTTATAACTGCCGTCACTCTCATAGCTTACCGTGGTACCGTTCACTCCTGTCACTTTGATGACATAGTCGCCTGTTGACTGTGATGTGCCTAAATAGCTGGTGGTGTGAGCAACTACAGTTCCGGCAAAAGTCGTTGCGCTTTCCTTAAAGCGCGTATAAACCGTATTATAAGTACCCGTCGTACCACCATTTACGCTTACATAAGATGAATTGGGCAATGGACTCACGGCATTGGCCCAGTCGGCCTCGGTGAGGTCGGTCCTTGGGTCACCAGGCTTGACAATGTATTCCTGGTCTGAACGGGCATTCTGAACTTGAAGGTAGGTTGTGCCGTTGTACACTACAGGGGCTACCGGCTGGGCTGTGTTCTGCGCTTTGATAATCAAGGCTGTATTGCTCTCAAGGGATTCTGTATATTTATCGGCTTCGGTCATTACCTTGAAATAATGTCCCACATCGTCGGATGTCGTCGTATAAGAGGCTCCTTCACCCACCGCCTCGAAGTCATCAGGTGTCAATCCCTGGCTTCGAAGCCAGGTATATTTCATGGTTACTCCATAAGTGTAAAGGTTCTGCGTTACGTTCGATGGCAGGCTATAGTTGATGGTCTGCCCCACCTGATAAGTGGCGTTCAGCCCGCCTACAACCGATGCCTCGCCAATGCTTGCGTCAGGTTTCCAGGAGTATAATGACGGGCGGTTAATATAACAGAAAGGCTTGCTACTCACCTCGTGCCCGTCAACAATGTAACCTTCACCATTGTTGATGAGATAAGGCGGATCGATTACCAATGAGCCTCCGGCATATATTGGCCGCACCAAGCCTGCCTGGAACGTATATTGCCCATTAGGATTCAGAACGATATTGCCGTTAGAATACACAGCCCGAGAGCCGTGAAACACATCTTTAGAGCGTGCTTTAAACGAATCGCAGGAAATCGAGACATTGCCAGCACACAATATGCCTTGCCGATTGCCGGTGACATCGATTGAAGAGCCTTTCATTGCAGTGAAATCACCATCAACCGAGAAAACGGAATATCCGTAGTCGCCACGGTTCCAAGCCGAGATGGTTGCACCGGGGTAAACGATGGCATTATCGAACACCCTGAAAACGTCGGCATTGCCTTCAGCTGTCAGATCACAGTTTGCAATATATACATTACCCGTCGCCCGCACACATCCTGCCAAGATAAGGTAATCACTTTTCGAGTTGTTGGATGTATTCAGATAAACCTTGAGCTTGTCGGCTTTCTCTATATATTCACCATTCTCATAAACGGGTTCACCAATGTAAATGTCATTTGCCCTCAGGCTTTCACAATTCTTGCTACTAATGCTAATATCCCCTTCATAAAATCTGATATTTGCGGCATGGATACATACATTAGCGGCACTTGGATTGCCGGTATAAGCCATTATTTTAGAGCTCTTACCTGTAACTGTAAGGTTGCCACTAATATCTATACCTCTGTCTCTTCCTTCAATAACTGCTGTACACGAGTTGAAAGTGAGATTGCCTCCACATTTCAAGGCATAAGAGGTATGGTGGGTAATTCCATTACGAGCCACTATTGTGATGGTTCCACCATTTACAGTCATATTAGTCTCGACATGGGCACCGCGATTATAGCCGGTAATATACACTGAACCCACACCACCTATGTCAAGTCTCTTAACACTCACGGCAACGTCGCCATCCTTTTCGCAATCCACCATCAGCTGGCAATTGGAATTAGTCATAATAGTAAGCTCATAGTCGCCGTAGAGGCGGCGCAGATACAGGTTCTTATTAACTGTCAACGTGGTATTACCCGTCAGTTCCACGTATGTATCGACAATGTCGGTAGCACGCACGTAGCCGCTCACTTGCTGCACGGCCCAAGCATCGCTGGTGCATAGCAGCACCCACATGGCAATCAATATAACTGACCGCAGCTTAGAAAGGTTGAGTAAAGTTTTCATAAAATTATTATTTAGAGGTTATTGGCAAAGGTAGTAACATTTTCCCAATTATTCAAAACTTTTATAAAAAAACGCACACTGGTAAACTTTTTAATAATACAACCTGTTGGCGGAATTACATGTTTTGGTATAATATTGGTTATCAAGCGCAGACCTCGAAGAGGTAGAAAGGCTCGAAGAGCCGCAATGTGTTAAACACCATGCAAGAGCCTCGCCGAGGGTCGCAGCTTGGTGCAGACCGCAAAATCAAAATCGTGCCTCGAAGAGGAACTTCAACATTATCTATGTGTTACCGGCAAATCTCAAAACAATCTCAAAACTAATTTAATTCCGCCAACAGGTAATACAGTTATTATTTGGTTCAATGCAAGAAAATCACTAATTTTGTAGCCCTTTAAGTAAACATTAATACAAAGTATCAACTTATGCGAAAATTTATTATCGCTGCCACAATGGCAGTTATTTCAACATCAAGTATGATGGCACAACAGAAAAACTTCGACTATGTGGTTGACCGCTTCGCCGACATTCAGGTGCTTCGCTATCAGGTGCCGGGATTCGACGACCTGTCGCTCAAGCAGAAAAAACTGGTCTATTTCCTCACCGAGGCTGCCCTGCAGGGGCGCGACATCCTCTTCGACCAGAACGGAAAGTACAACTTAGCCGTGCGGCAGGTACTGGAACAGATCTACACCAACTATCAGGGCGATCGCAACAGCGACGACTTCAAGGGGCTGGAGCTCTATCTGAAGCAGGTGTGGTTCGGCAACGGCATCTATCACCACTATGGAATGGACAAGTTTGTGCCACAGTTCGACATCGACTTCTTTGTCACCGAGTATAACAAAATCCCACTCGACAAGCTCCCCATCTACTCGTGCGACCGCTGCACCGAGGAGGGCAAGTGCGACAAGGCAGTGAAACTGCGCAAGACGCTCGAGAAGGTTATCTTCGACCCCACTTTCATGCCCAAGAAGGTCAATCAAGCCGACGGACAGGACCTTATCCTCACCTCAGCCACCAACCTCTATGAAGGTGTGACCCAGCAGGAAGTGGAAGACTACTTCAACGCACTGAAAAACCCCAACGACACCACACCCATCTCCTATGGCCTCAACACCAAGGTAGTGAAAGAGAACGGCAAGGTTGTGGAGAAACCCTACAAGGTGGGCGGACTCTACTCAGAGGCTATCGTCAACATCATCTACTGGCTGCAACAAGCCCAAAAGGTGGCCGAGACCAGCGCACAGCGCGACTACATCCAGGAGCTGATCAACTTCTACACCACAGGCGACCTGAAGACCTTCGACAAGTATTCGATCATGTGGGCAGAAGACACCAAGAGCCAGGTTGACTTCATCAACGGCTTCATCGAGAGCTATGGCGACCCATTGGGCATGACAGGCTCATGGGAGAGCATCGTCAACTTCCGCAACAACGAGGCATCACACCGCACACAGCTCATCAGCAGCAACGCTCAGTGGTTTGAAGACAACTCACCCGTTGACAAGCGCTTCAAGAAGGAGCAAGTGACCGGCGTGAGTGCCAAGGTCATCACCGCCGCCATCTTAGCCGGCGACAGCTACCCCAGCACACCCATCGGCATCAACCTGCCTAACAGCAACTGGATACGTGCCGCACACGGCTCAAAGTCGGTAACACTCGAAAACATCACCGATGCCTACGACGAGGTAGCCAACGGCAGTGGCATGAACGAGGAGTTTGCCTACAGCCAGACAGAAATCGACCTGATGAAGAACCACCTCACCCTGGCCGACAAGCTGCACACCGACTTGCACGAGTGCTTGGGACATGCCAGCGGACAACTGCTGCCGGGCGTTGACCCCGATGCCCTCAAGGCCTACGGTGCTACACTCGAGGAAGGACGTGCCGACCTCTTCGCACTCTATTACCTTGCCGACCCCAAGCTGGTGGAACTTGGCATCTTCAAGAGCAACGACGCCTACAAGGCCGAGTATTACAAGTATATCATGAACGGTCTGCTCACTCAGCTCTACCGCATCGAGCCGGGTAAGAACATCGAGGAGAGCCACATGCGCAACCGCAAGTTCATCAGCGAGTGGTGCTTGCAGAAGGGAAAGAAAGATAAGGTCATCGAGCTCGTTAAGCGCAAAGGCAAAACATATGTGAAAATCAACGACTATGAGAAGCTGCGCGGCTTGTTCGGCCAGCTGCTTGCCGAGGTGCAACGCATCAAGAGCGAGGGCGACTTCGAGGCAGGACGCAAGCTCGTGGAGACCTACGGAGTGAAGGTTGACCCCAAGCTGCATGCCGAAGTGCTGAAGCGTTACAACACGCTCGACATTGCTCCCTACAAGGGCTTCGTCAACCCCATCTACACTCCCGTCTATGACAAGGCAGGCAACATCACCGACGTGAAGGTGAGCTACGGCGAAAACTACATCGACCAGATGCTGCGCTATGGCCGCACCTACTCGCCGCTGACAAAAGCCAGCAAATAAGTTACAAGGCTTTTTAGTAAACAAGTAAACGAGTAAACAAGCGAGCTGACGCCTGAGTAATTAAGAATTATGAATTATGAATTGGGTGGCTGGCGCCTCGG
>DGVT01000064.1 GCA_002395965.1 Porphyromonadaceae bacterium UBA4277 | reverse complement strand
GTGGCATCGGTGTTGTAGGTCATGTTAAACTTCATCTTATCACCCACCGAGGCCGAAACCGTTGCCTGTATCTTATTCTCAAAGTCAAAATAGGTCTTGCGACGGGCCGAGACCGAGAGCGCGGGATTGTCGGTCTTGTTGCTCTTCACACCCATATTGATTTTTACTGAACCTTGGGTCTTGAGTTGCACGCCGCCGGGGCCAAAAATCTTCTCAAGCGGGCCAAGGCCAAACTGGAGGTCAAGGAAATTCAGGGGATTCTTAGATTTTTCCTCGGCACTCTCGGCATTCTTCTTGCGATAATACTCAAACATCGACTGACGCATGGCCAAGTTGTTATACTCGGCAGCGCTGAGAATGAAGGGGGTTACTATGTCGTTGTCGCCCACACGCGTGTGCACCACGTAACAGCCAGTCTCGGGATCATACTCGGTCTCGGTGGTGATGTTAGATGGCGATTTCAAGTCAAGCGAATACTCCGCTGGAGTGTGAATATCTTCGTAGCTCCGCGGTATTGTGGGGTGAACGTTAAATTCAACATTCACTGTATCGAGTGCGGCTGCCTTGCGCGACTTTTGCTGCCCGGTTGTTACCGGAGTTACGGGCGCAGGCGGCGGTGGCGCCAACTTTGATGTCACATATTGCGCCAGTGCAGTGTCATTGCCGGCCAAAAAGCCTATTGCACTACCTAATATTACAGCAATGAGAATTCGTGTCAGTCTCATAATCTTATTTACAGAACAAAGAGCTAAAAAAGAACAAAATCTTGCTGATGATGCTTAGCGCACATCACTTTTTCTTGCTAAAAACCGATTTGTTCTTTTTTAATTCGCAATTCTTAATTCATAATTAATCCTACATCATCTTCAGCGACATCTTGATGGCTTGCTCCACTGTGATGCCTGGCTGCTGCTTGAGGAGCTTAGTGAGCACTTTGTTTGCAGTGGCACGCTGAAATCCCAGCATCACCAGGGCTGCAAGTGCCTCATCATATACTGCTCCTGTGGCAACATCTGTGTTATCTATTAACGTTACATCACCTGCTTTTATTTTATCACGGAGGTCAACAATTATTCTCTGAGCCGTCTTGGCCCCTACTCCTTTCACCTGTTTGAGCACTCCGGCATTGCCTGTTGCAATGCCCATTTCAAGCTGCTCGACGGGAGCCGATGACAATATCATACGGGCAGTATTTGGCCCCACTCCACTCACGCCAATTAGCATCAAGAACAGGTCACGCTCACGCCTGGTGGCAAAGCCATAGAGCGTGAAGGCATCTTCGCGAATTGCCTCATACACATATACAAGCACATCGTCACGGCCGTCGCTGGCATTGCTCTGGATAGCATCATAAGTTGATAAAGAAATATTCATCAGATAGCCCACGCCATGAACGTCGATAACTACATACGTCGGGCTTATTTCAGCCACTTTCCCTTTAATATATTCAAACATGTTTCTCCACTTTAATTAAATTGCGAAATTACGAAATAATTATGAATTATGAATTAAGAATGATGAATTATTTGACTCGGCCGAATTTATGAATTATGAATTATGAACAATTTGACATGATAGCGATTAGTAGATAATTAAGAATTATTTGACGTCACAACTATTATGCAATAGGCGGCGCACAAGCATGGCTATAAAATCAGCAATGTGTTGGCAGGATGTTTAGAAGAGCGATATGCAACGCATGATGAAGAGTTAACATTTCGACACAAGATCACGTGAAGCAACAATCTGCATCGATGCCCCGGGACGTCAATATCGCCGTACAGTTCAAAACAATTTAGAACGATTATAAATTTCACACATGTCACAACTTGCGCTATTTGAGAGACTAAGCAACACAACAGAATTTCAATTTGGAAAACTTTTTCAACTTTTCAAAATCTTATTTCCCTGATTTTTAATAATATAACTAAACAAAATGGAAAACTTACTTTTTATAAGCAAGGTTTGCGATTTTTCAAAAAAGTTTTTCTAACTTTGCAGTCGCTTGCAGTTTTTCAAAATTACGGAACAACCTTGAACATGTATTTTTTCAAAGAACTATGGAAAAAAGAAAGACTTACACTTACCAAGAAGCTTACGACGCCACCTTAGAATATTTTAAAGGTGACGAACTGGCTGCGCGTGTGTGGGTGAGCAAATATGCGCTGAAGGACTCCTTCGGCAATATCTATGAGCAGACACCCGACGACATGCACCATCGCATAGCCAACGAAATTGCCCGCATCGAAAAAAAGTATCCTAACCCGATGAGTGCCGACCAGGTGTTCGAGCTTATTCGCAACTTCCGCTACATCGTGCCACAAGGCAGTCCCATGGCAGGCATTGGCAACGACTTCCAAATCGGCTCGCTGTCGAATTGTTTTGTCATAGGCATCGATGGCGAACCCGATTCTTATGGTGGCATCATCAAGATTGACGAGGAACAGGTACAGCTCATGAAGCGACGCGGAGGTGTGGGACACGACCTGTCGCACATTCGCCCCAAGGGGTCGCCGGTTAAAAACTCGGCCCTCACATCCACTGGCTTGGTGCCATTCATGGAGCGATACAGCAACTCAACTCGCGAGGTGGCACAAGACGGCCGCCGCGGCGCCCTCATGCTCACGGTGAGCATCAAGCACCCCGATGCCGAATCGTTTATCGATGCCAAGATGACCGAGGGCAAGGTTACCGGTGCCAACGTGAGCGTGCGCATCGACGACGACTTTATGCACGCTGCAGTCGAGGGTAAAGAGTACAAGCAGCAATACCCCACAGTGAGCGATAACCCCACATTTGAAAAAATGATTGATGCTTCTAAACTGTGGAACAAGATAGTGCACAACGCATGGAAAAGTGCCGAACCCGGAGTGCTGTTCTGGGACACGATCACGCGTGAGTCGGTGCCCGACTGCTATGCCGACCTGGGCTTCCGCACCATCTCTACAAATCCCTGTGGCGAAATCCCTTTGTGCCCCTACGATAGCTGCCGACTGATAGCCATCAACCTCTACAGCTATGTAGTTAACCCATTCACTGCCGAAGCCTACTTCGACTACGACCTCTTCCGTGAGCACATAGGCTATGCCCAACGCATTATGGACGACATTATCGACCTCGAAATGGAGAAGATTGAGAAAATTCTCGAGAAAATCAAATCCGACCCCGAGACCGACGAGGTGAAGACCACTGAGCTCAACTTGTGGAACAAAATCCGCACCAAGACCCTAAAGGGACGTCGCACCGGCGTAGGCACCACAGCCGAGGGCGACATGGTGGCTGCCATGGGACTGCGTTATGGTACCGACGAAGCAACCGAATTCTCGGTGGGTGTGCACAAAGCTCTTGCACTGGCAGCCTACGCATCGTCGGTGAACATGGCTCGCGAACGAGGCGCATTTGAGATCTATGATGCAAAGCGAGAAGAAAACAACCCATACATTGCACGCATTCGCGAAGCCGACCCCGACCTCTACAAGCAGATGGTGAAATATGGTCGCCGCAACATTGCCTGCCTCACCATTGCACCAACTGGAACCACGAGCTTGATGACGCAGACGTCGTCGGGCATCGAGCCGGTCTTCATGCCTGTGTATAAGCGCCGCCGCAAGGTGAATCCAAGCGACAAGGATGTGCATGTCGATTATGTTGATGAGAATGGCGACTCGTTTGAGGAATTCATCGTTTATCACCACAAGTTCATTACCTGGATGAATACAAAAGGCATCGAGGTGCGCAACGACTACACCCAGGAGCAAATCGACGACTTGGTAGCACGCTCACCTTATTATAAAGCTACCGCCAACGACATTGACTGGGTGAACAAGGTGAAAATGCAGGGTGCCGTGCAAAAGTGGGTGGACCATAGCATCAGCGTCACCATCAACCTGCCTAACGACATCAGCGAGGAAATGGTGGGCAAACTCTATGTTGAAGCCTGGAAGTGCGGCTGCAAGGGTTGTACCGTGTATCGCGACGGCTCACGCTCGGGCGTGCTGGTCTCACTCACCAAGGAGGACAAGAAAAAAATGGAGAAAAAGGCCCTTTACATGGCCGAGGAAGAACACATCCTCAAACGCCCCATCGAGCTTGAAGCCGACGTGGTGCGCTTCCAGAACAACAAAGAGAAATGGATTGCATTTATCGGCCTTATCGACAATCGTCCATATGAGATATTCACCGGTATTGCCGACGATGACGAGGGCATATTCTGTCCAAAATCGGTGTCGCACGGCAAGATTATCAAGGCCGTGGATGAAAATGGAGTCAAGCGCTATGACTTCCAGTTTATCAACAAGCGCGGCTTCAAGACGACCATCGAGGGGCTCTCAGAAAAGTTCAACCCCGAGTTCTGGAACTACGCCAAACTCATCTCGGGCGTGTTGCGCTACGGAATGCCCATTGAGCAAGTGCTAAAGCTTGTCACCAGCCTTGAGCTCGACAACAAGTCGATCAACACATGGAAAATGGGCGTGGAACGTGCCCTGAAGAAATATCTGCCCAACGGCACCAAGGCCAACGGACAGAAATGCCCCAACTGCGGCCAGGAGAGCCTCGTCTATCAAGAGGGATGCTTGATTTGCACTAATTGCGGCACATCGCGCTGCGGATAACACTTAATGCCGAAAATCACACAAAAACCGAGGTGGACATTACTGGTACTGCCTCGGTTTTTCTTGTGACAGTGAAGCCGCCTTCGGCTGGAGTGGAGATAGTGTAAGTAATTGCTGTCTCCACTCCTGTTGGCACTTAAAATAACGACGCATTAAGATTTTGGCAATTATGAAATTAATCGCTAACTTTGTACTTCAAACAAAAACGACAAATATGAAGCGTTTACTTTCCATTATGACACTTGCGATGCTAATCAGCGTCGTTGCTGTGGCACAGTCTTCAAGCCACCAGTATGTTACCGTAGTTGCTGAACCTGATCATGCCGACTGGACCTATCATACTGGAGAACAAGCCCGCTTCACAGCATACGCCATCCGTGAAAACGTGCGCATCACCAATGCCGAAATCACCTATAGCTACGGCCCCGATAAAATGGACGCCGTGAAAACCGGCACCGTCATGACCGACAGTGACGGAATGGCACATTTCAGTATTCCGGGTGCCACTGAGCCCGGATTTGTCAGTGTGAGGTTAAAGGTGAGCATAGATGGTCGCAACTATAGTTCGATGACTAATATAGCCTTCGACCCGTATGACATCAAGCCCACGACCACTATGCCCGACGACTTTCAGCAATTCTGGAGCGAATCAATAGAAAAAGCTGCTTTGGTGCCCATGACTCCAACCCTCAGGCACAGTGAAAAGGAAAGCAATGACCGCGTCGATGTGTATTACCTGAAGATTCAGACCTATAAAGCCGGCAATTACACCTATGGCGTGCTCACCGTGCCCAAAACAGCAGGCCGGAAGCCCGCCATCCTCAGGCTTCCCGGAGCAGCCGTCCGGCCGTTCAATGGTCCCAACGAGCTTGCATATCAGGGTTTTGTAGTGCTCGAAGTGGGTGTGCATGGCATTCCTGTTGACCAAGACCCCGAAATATACAGGCAGCTTGAGAACGGTGCCCTCTCATGTTATACGACAATAGGCATCGACAATCGTGATACCTATTACTATAAACGTGCTATTTTAGGATGTGTGAGGGCTATCGACTACCTGTGCACTCGCAACGATGTGGATTCAACCCGCATTGCCACCTATGGCGGCAGTCAGGGTGGCATGCTGTCGATAATGACAGCTGCACTGAGTCCTCACGTGAGTGCATTATTCTCTTATTTCCCCGCTTTTTGTGATCTCACTGGTTACTACTATGGCCGTGGGGCCGGATGGCCTCACCTGTTCAGAGACCCGAATGAACCCAATATTAAGGCACGCATGGACGTGTCGCGATACTACGATACCGTTAACTTTGCCAGAATCCTAAAGGTTCCCGGCTTCTATGCGTGGGGATTTAACGATCCGGCGTGCTGCCCCACCTCCACCTTCAGCGCCTATAACGTGATAACAGCACCTAAACAGCTGCAAGTGGGACGCGACACTGGGCACTGGCTCTACCCGTGGCAGGTAGATAATGCTATCAACTGGCTAAAAGCCATATTTCACATGTAAACACGCCGCCAAGAAAAACAGTGAGAGGAAACAATCACAGTCTCCCCTCACTGTTATAACATATTTATTTAACCGGCAGCTAATGCCTCACGAAGTGCTGTGGCAAGCTGGTCGGGGCAGGATGTGTTTTTGTAGCCGCAACGTATGCCCTGCATGCGACGTATGGCCTCATCGGCCTTCATGCCGCGAACAAGGCTTGAAACACCTTGCGTATTGCCACTGCAACCGCCGGTGAACGTCACATTCTCAATAACATCGCCATTGAGGTCAATGTCGATTTGTGTCGAGCAGGTGCCGCTGGGATAATAGGTGTAATGTTTCATTGGATTAAAATATATCGTCTATATGGTTTGATGAAAAAATTCTTGCAAATCTTTAATCTTCAGTCGATTGGTTGTAAACACTACTAATTCGTCCTGTTCAAGTGCACTCATAGCCGATAATAAAGAATTGCGCTGAGTGCTCAGCAACGAACAGAGGTCTTTCTGCTTGAACGAGAGCACCACATCGGTGCTTGTGCGTGCAGTGAAAGTCTTCAGCAACAACGCTAAGCGTTCAGCTACCGAGCCATGTTGCATATCAAGCATGAAGGTAGCCGAGCGTTGAGCACGCAGCGAAAGGTAATTCAAGATATTGAACAGCAGCACTTTGTCGCTACGCAGCATCTCCACATAGTCACCCTTTGTGAGTTGAAGAATACCGCATTTGCCCACGGCTGTCACGCCATAAGGGTAAGCCGTGGTCATGCCAAAGAGCCAGTCGGCCCCAAGCACATAGGGAGCCGCCAAAGTGTGCGACAAGACTACGCTCAGATTGTTGAACGGCATGTCAAGACGCACCTTGCCCGAAATAACGAATCTTGTATGTGAGGTCGGATCACCGGCCGATAGAATCCTGTCACCATCCTTGAATTTCAAGAAATGAAACGGATACTTCTCGACCAGCGACGAGAGAGACTCTACACTCAAGCCCTGAAATAACGGCAGTTGCATTAACAATTCAAACATGGCAAAATCTTGAATTAAACAGGTCTTACAAAATGAGAACCTTTGGCCTTCACCACTGGGTAGTTGGCGCTAAGCATCTCATAACACGCAGAACTTAATGTTTCTTATTTCAGGCGTTTAATGATTTCATCAACGCTTAGGGTGACTTGCTCGCCGGTGGCCATATCCTTGAGCGAAATAGTGCCGTCGAGCATTTCTTGTTCGCCAACAATGGCAACATAAGGGGTTGACGCATCGTTGGCATAATTCATCTGCTTCTTCATCTTGGCTGCATCGGGGTAGAGTTCAGCACTAATGCCGGCAGCTCGCAGTTGCATGACGTGATGCAATGCAGCGGCAGCCTCTTTAGGGCCGAAATTAATGAAAAGCACCTTGGCTCCGGCCTGAGTATCGGCAGGATAGAGTTCAAGCGAATTGAGCACGTCAAAAATGCGATCGGCTCCGAAGCTGATGCCCACACCCGACAGGCCCGGCATTCCGAACACCCCCGTCAGGTTATCGTATCTTCCACCGCCGGTAATGCTGCCAATCTGCACATCAAGTGCCTTGACTTCTACTATAGTGCCGGTATAGTAGTTCAGGCCACGCGCTAACGACACATCCAACTCCACAACGCTTCTAAGGCCCAAAGAGCCTACGCTGTCAAGCACAAAGAGCATCTCCTCGATACCCTTCAAACCGGCATCGCTCGAGGCCAGCATCTGCTTGAGAGTGGCAAGTTTTTCGTCGTTAGTGCCGCTGAGAGTGAGAAGCGGTTGCAGCGAGTCGATTGCAGCCTGTGAGAGACCTTTGTCGGCCAGCTCAAGATTTACGTTCTCAAGACCTATCTTGTCGATCTTATCAATAGCCACCGTAATGTCAACAATCTTGTCGGGTTCACCTATGACCTCGGCAATGCCGGTGAGAATCTTGCGGTTATTCAGCTTGATTACAATATTCACCCCAAAGCGCTTGAACACCTCGTCGATCATTGCCACAAGTTCCACCTCGTTGAGCAGTGAGTCGCTGCCCACAATGTCGGCATCACACTGGTAGAACTCACGGTAACGACCCTTTTGCGGACGGTCGGCACGCCACACGGGCTGAATTTGGTAGCGTTTGAAAGGCATCTGCAATTCGTTGCGGTGCTGCACCACATAGCGCGCAAATGGAACTGTCAAGTCATATCGCAAACCCTTTTCGCTGATTTTTGAGGTCAAGTGAAGCGAATCATGAGCCGAGAGCATCTCATCGGGAGCATTTTTAAGAAAATCTCCACTGTTGAGAATCTTAAAGAGCAACTTATCGCCTTCTTCGCCATACTTGCCCATCAGCGTAGATAGGTTCTCCATAGCCGGCGTTTCAATCTGCTTGAAGCCGTAGAGCATAAACACATCCTTGATGGTGTTGAAGATATAGTTACGTTTCGCCATCTCGAGCGGCGAGAAATCACGAGTTCCTTTGGGAATAGATGGTTTTTGTGCCATTACGTTTATTTATAGGTTTTGTAATAATTTCTTTGTTATCAATCACGACGGCCGCCGAATATCATCAGCACATAATATGCCAACGTTGCCAACGAGCCGATAGCAGACACCACATAGGTGTAGGCCGCAGCTTTGAGTGCGTCACGAGCATAGTCGGTAGTCTGCCCCGAAGTAATTCCAGCTGTTTCAAGCCACTTTATGGCGCGACGGCTGGCATCAACCTCAACCGGCAGCGTAACGAGACTAAAGAGTGTGGTCAAGCCAAACAGTGCCACAGCTATCATCATTGGCACCTGAGTGACTTGTATCAGCAAAATACCGGCAAGTAGCACCCACGACATCCACTTGGAGGCAAACGACACGATGGGCACAAGCTTTGTGCGCAACGACAGCATAGCATAGCCATATTTGTGCTGGAGAACATGACCGCACTCATGGGCTGCAACAGCGGCAGCGGCTACACTATTGGCGGCAAATACCGGCTGACTGAGATTGACAGTCTGGTTGGCAGGGTTATAATGGTCTGTTAGAGAACCACCCACACTCATAATTGCCACATCGTTCACGCCATTTTGCGAAAGCATGAGCTGGGCCACGTCGCGACCGGCAAGCGGTGCACTGAGGGGGACACGAGAATACTTCTCAAACTTGGATGTTAACGAACGCTGAACCAGCCAACTGGCAAGGGTAATCAGCAAGAAAATAATATAAATCATAAATAGGTAATTTAGCTGTTAGAGCACAAAATTACAAATAATTCTTTTATTAATTTAATACTCAAGTGTTAAAAATGGAGCAACGGCTATATCTGTTCTAATAGTTCATCAACTTGAGCTTGAGTTGTGGCCCAGCTGGTGCAGAATCTAATCACTGTGTGAGTTTCGTCATAGGCACTAAAAGAGTCGAAGGCTACCACACGGCTCAAAGCAGGCAGAACAGCATTGTCGGCAATGAAAAACTGCTGATTTGTAGGCGAGTCTAAATACTTCCTATAACCTTTCATTATTAGGCCTTCACCCAACCTTTGAGCCATGGCAACAGCATTACGAGAGATGGAATAGTAAAGCGTGTCTTCAAACTTGCCGGTGGCCGATGACAAAAGAGTGTCGAACTGCAACCCCAGCAGCCAGCCTTTTGCAAGCATGGCTCCACGCTGTTTAATCAGCCCTCGGGGCACCGAGAGTGATGAGTTGGTTACAACCACTGCCTCGCCGAATAACGCCCCGACTTTTGTTCCGCCCAAATAGAAGACATCGCACAGACTGGCAAGCTCAGGCAGAGTTATATCACAATCAGGCGAAGCCAGGCCATAGCCTAACCGAGCCCCATCGGCATAGAGATAGAGGCCATAGCGGTCGCATAAGGCTCGCAGGCTCTTCAGCTCATCCTTTGTGTATAATGAGCCATACTCGGTAGGGAATGAGATGTATAGCACACGCGGCACTACATAGTGTTCCCACCCCACCACATCGCACTCGGCCTTGATGAGATGCAAACGTCGTTCAAGCGATTCGATATCAATTTTGCCATTGTTTGCATCTACGGGTATCACCTTGTGACCACAGGCTTCAATGGCTCCGGCTTCATGCACATTGATGTGGCCGGTAGTGGCAGCCAGTACACCCTCGTTGAAGCGCAGTATCGAATCAAGCACCACGGCATTGGCTTGTGTACCGCCAACAAGAAAACGGACCTCGGCCTCGGGTGCATTACACAATTCCCGCAGACGGCCGGCTGCCCGGTGGCTATATTCATCCAATCCGTAACCATCGTTCTTTTCAAGGTTTATCGATGCTAACTGCCTCAATATCTCGGGGTGAGCACCCTCCATATAATCACAACTGAACTTTAGCATTTTCATTGATTTGTTAATTTGATGCAAATGTACTAATTTTGCAGTAAATATCTATCAACCGTGGAGAATTATCTTGAACAACTCAACGAACAGCAGCGCGCAGCGGTCACCTATTGCGACGGCCCGCAACTGGTGATAGCCGGAGCCGGTTCGGGGAAAACGCGCGTCTTGACATACAAAATAGTACACCTTTTGCAATTAAGACTACCACCCTATCGCATCATGGCACTGACGTTTACCAACAAGGCTGCCCGTGAGATGCGCGAGCGTATAGAAGCTCTTGTGGGAAGTGATGTAGCCCGCCAGTTGTGGATGGGCACATTCCACTCCATCTTCTCAAGGCTACTACGCGCCAATGCCGACCGAATTGGGTTCAGACACGACTTCACGATATACGACACTACCGACTCGCGATCACTCATCAAGCTCATCGTTCACGATATGGGACTTGACGAGAAGGACTACAAACCGGCAGCCCTGCAAGCGCACATCAGCAACATGAAGAATGCGCTCATCTCGCCCGACGACTATGAGCACCACAGCGGGCTGCGAGAGAGCGATAACCGCAGCAAGCACCCGATGACCTACGCCATCTATCGTGCTTACTGGGAGCGATGCCGGGTGGCAGGAGCTATGGACTTTGACGACCTGCTGTTCTATACCAACATCATGCTGCGGGACTGTCCCGACTTGCAAGAAAAATACCAGCTCATGTTTCAATACATCCTCGTCGATGAGTATCAAGACACCAACTTCGCTCAGCACCTCATCGTGAAGCAACTATGCAAGCAGCACAACCGCTTGTGTGTCGTGGGTGACGACGCTCAGAGCATCTACTCATTTAGAGGTGCCAACATTGAAAACATTTTGCGGCTGAAAAACTCATTCCCCGACTTGCAGACATTTAAGCTGGAACGAAACTACAGATCGACGCAGACCATCATCAATGCTGCCAACTCGCTCATCGAAAAGAACAAACGTCAGATAACGAAACACATATTTTCGGAAAACTCAGTCGGGACTCGCCTGCCTGTCATTCAGTGCTACAGCGACTATGAAGAAGCCTATGTCGTTGCCAACCAGATAACAGCCATCAAAGCGCGCACAGGCGACAGCTACGAGGACTTTGCCATCCTTTACCGCACCAATGCTCAAAGTCGTGTGCTGGAGGAAGCCCTGAGCAACGGTGGGCGCCGCGACAAGCACGGAAACATGCGCAATGCCATCCCTTACCGCATCTATGGCGGGCTTTCGTTCTACAACCGCAAGGAGGTAAAAGACGCCATCTGTTACTTCCGGCTCGCTATAAATCCCAATGACGATGAAGCACTGCGGCGCATAATCAATTACCCGCGCCGAGGCATAGGCGACACCACCGTTGGACATGTGCAACATTGTGCAATGCAGAGCAATGTGAGCATGTGGCAAGTGATTAACTCGCCCGAGCAATACGACCTGAACGTGAACAAGGGAACCCAGAAGCGACTAAGCGACTTTGCAGCCTTGATAAATGGATTTATTGCCCTAAACAACAAAGGCAAGGATGCACACACAATGGTAAAAATCATCATTGAGCGCACCAGAATGCTTGCCGAACTCATGGGAGACAAGACACCCGAAAACATCAGCCGACAAGAGAACCTCATAGAACTTGTGAACGGTGTGCACGACTTTGTGGATGCGAAACTCGAAGAAGGCAACCCCGACAACACGCTGGGTGACTTCCTGGCCGAAGTGTCGCTACTCACCGACCAAGACAGCGACGACGAGTCCAATGCCGAGAAAGTCACACTCATGACCATTCATGCAGCTAAGGGACTGGAATTTAAGAATGTCATCATCGTCGGACTTGAAGAAGAACTGTTCCCGTCGGCCATGTGCTCCGACTCGCTCGCAGGCATTGAAGAGGAGCGACGGCTTTTCTATGTGGCTATTACACGGGCAAAGAATAACTGTGTTATCACCTATGCCACTTCACGCTACAAAAATGGCATCACGAAGGCATGTGCCATGTCACGCTTTCTGCGCGACATCGACCCGCAGTATCTACAATCATCATCAACCAATTTCGCTGCCGGCAATCAATATACACGACCAGGCAAACCAAACTGGAGCACAACCTCCAGCACATCACCCTCAAGACAGCACGAAACACGCACCGCGACACAGAGCCCTGCTAACAACAGGACATCGGACCGCGCGCCCCAGACTCCCACCACAAGCCACAATACAACGGCCACAAGCCATTCGCCGCAGGCAGCAAGTGCCACCGACTTCTCTACGCACACAGTCAACGAGTTGAGTGAAGGATGCCTCATTCACCACTCCAGATTTGGTCAGGGCGTAATCACCGACATTGACCAAAGTGGAGCAGATGCAAAAATCACAGTTGACTTTGCTGATGCCGGTCCTCGAACGCTATTACTCAAGTTTGCACGTTTCAAGCTGCTTTAGCACACCGTTTGACAAAATCAAATCCTAATGATTTTCTTCTGAATGGCAAAAAAGAGGATACAGAATGCATTCTGAATCCCCTTTTTTATGATTATGGAAAATTATTAATAGAAGTCGCCTCGAAGCATTTTTCTTCGATACTCAAATGGCGAAACTCCTGTCATCTTTTTGAACACGCGGCTCAGGTGATGAGGATACTTAAATCCCGACTTATAGGCCACTTCACTAATCGACAGGCTGCGATCCATAAGCAACTTCTTAACTTGATTGATGGTGACCTGCTGGATGTGCTCCTTGGCCGACGTGCCGCTGATGCGTTTAATGATGTCACCAAAGTAATTAGGTGTCAACGACAGCTGCTTAGCACAATACTGAACCGATGGCAAGCCGAGCTTCTCGGGGAGGTCGCCAGAGTAGTAATCCTCAAGTATCTCATTAAACTTGATATACAGTTCATGGTTTATCTCTCTGTTGGCAGTCACCAAGCGCTCATCATATCGCTCAACAAGGTGCAATATCACCATAATGTAATTAGCGAGAATCCTATTAGAGAACTGATCTTGCGGATTCTTCAACTCATTCATTATGTCGGTAATGCAGTTGAGTATTGTTTCTCGCTCATTTTCACGCAGCGAAAGCGCTTCATTATTCTCATATGAGAAGAACTTGAATTCGCTTAATCGCTTAGCAGCATCCGGCATACCGCGGAACAAATTCTGATGGAACAACAATGCATAGCCAAGTGGTGCCGGTTCAACACCTCCGTCGATACCGAAAATTTGATTTGGCCCCACAAAGAGAAGGCTTCCATTGCTGTAGTTATACTTCGACAATCCGTAAGTAATCTGGCCTTCGAAACTTTCTTTGAGAATGATTGCATAAAAACCCATGCTCATCAATTCCAGGCGCATATTCTCAACGGATGAATAATCAACGACTGCAACAAGCTCATTTGGGCAGTCGATGTGGTGGCGGTGACAGTAATCACGCACACGTTCTAATCTAATAATCTCGCTCATTTTATTTTTTTTGCTAACAAACACTTACAAAATTATATAAAAAACAATTTCATTATTATTCATTTTGCTATTTTTAGGATTTATATTCTTATTTTTTAAGTTTTATAACAAAATATGCTTTAATCTCGGCTTTTTGATTATTTTTTTTGTTGGTATAGGAGTTTTATTTACTTTTGCAATCTATTTTTTCAGATTGCAAATTTTATTAACGTGAGTTCGATGAAAATAAGTCATGTGGCTCAGCACCTCACCCAGGTTAAGTGAGTGAATCTAACGGGCAGGAGGAGTTTGTGATATACAACACTCATAGCGTTAACCACCCCCATGCCCGCCTCGTCTTAGACATAAAGTCGCTAACACACTGATTACTGACAATGGTTTCATCAAGCCCGCGCAATATAAAGCATTAATATAGATGGAAATTAACGAGCAAATATCATCGATTAAAAAGTCTTTTTTTAGTTATAGAAACGGTGTTGTTTCAACTTCATTGCGTGCAGCTGGCGATCCCCACCGCTACATCATGGGATGCATGTTGCCCGACGTTGCCCAAATCGCACAACAATTTATGCCCGATGCTCGACTGGCTTCGGCATTGTGGGCCGAGAAGGAGCATCGCGAATGCCGCATCGCCGCAACCATGCTCTACCCTATCGACGAATTGGATTTTAGCACCGCAGTCGAATGGTGTAACGACGTCGAGAACAAAGAGATTGCCGATGTGCTGTGCATGAAGCTGTTGAGGTATTTCAATCAGGCCGACAAGTTGTGGCTCCACCTGATAAATGAGAAATCTGAAATCAATCAGTATATTGGATTACGGCTATTAGCCAACCTCTTGACTATAGGCAGGCTCTCATTGACCGACAATATTAGCCATGCTCTTAACGACTATGCCGCGAGTGCATCAAGCACCGGGCTGAAGTCCTTTGCCATCAGCCTGACAGAAGATTAACGACACACAAGAGCGTTAAAAATAAGGATTATAACGCATCTCATCACCGATGCTTGTAGAAGGGCCATGACCGGCATAGACCATAGTGTCGGACGGCAAGGTGAACAATTTATTTCTGATAGCAGATATCAAAGTCGCGTAATCACCACCAGGCAAGTCGGTGCGCCCTATGCTGCCGGCAAACAGTACATCGCCCGTTATCACAAAATTACTTTGCGGCACATAGAACGACAGCGATCCTGATGAGTGCCCCGGAGTGGCTATTGCACGAATTTCCTCATCACCCAGCGCCAAGGTGTCGCCTTCTTTTAGATGACGATCGGCCTTAACGGCATCCACGTCGATGCGAAGGCGGAAGTGAGCAGCTTGCATTTGGACATATTTGCCCAGACTCTCATCTTCGGCACTCGACAATATCTGAGCACCATATTGCTGCTTGCACCAGTTTGCCGATGTCACATGGTCGATATGATAGTGAGTGATTAATATGTATTTAACCCTCAGCGAGTGTTGTGCGACAAATTGTGCCACCATGTCACGCTCGGCATCAGTCATCATACCGGGATCTATTATGGCCGCCTCGCCGCCATCACACATCCACAATATATAAGTGTTTTCAACAAAGGGATTTACTGGGAAGCAAGATACATTCATAATGGTAGGTATATAATCTTTTTTGTAGAAAAGAATTCTTCGTCAAAATAGTTGCTTATATCATCCACGAGTATGCTTTTCCGGTAAGGAGCTATTTCATCTTTCAAGTCACCCCCCTTGAGGCATATCAGTCCATTGGGCAATGAATTATTAAACTCCTTCGATACCAGGCGACGCACAAGAGGCACCGTTTCGGCAAGTGGCATGACTGCACGGCTGACAACAAAGTCAAACTTCCCTTTAACCTCCTTAACGTCGCCATGCTGAACCGACACATTTGTCAACCCCACTTGCGAGGCTACATCCATGGCCACACGCAGTTTTTTCCCAATTCGGTCGATCAGGTGAAAATGCACTTGCGGAAACATCACTGCAAGTGGTACCGACGGGAAACCGCCACCGGCACCAAAGTCGAGCACACGCGTACCGGCTGTGAAATTAATATAGCGAGCTATTGACAGCGAGTGAAGAATGTGGTTCACTTCAAGATTATCAATGTCGCGGCGGGAGATTACGTTTATCTTCTCGTTCCACTCCGGATAAAGGGTTAATAAACCTTCAAACTGGCGGCGCTGCTCATCGCTTAGTTCAGGAAAATATTTCGTTATTGCTTGCATCGGCACTTTTTCGTCATTTCAATTAATTCGGTCCAATATCGACCCTTCGCAGGCCAGTGGCTTGAGCTCATCGAGGGTTAACGTCACCTTTGGCTCTCCAATAGCACTCACAGCAAGTTTGTTAGGAAGATAGCTCCACGTCACCCCATTAGCGTCGAAATAGAAATTCTGAGTAGCTATTAGGTTGTCGATATTGTAGTAGCCCAGCTCATTAAGCTGGTCGTTGTTCTCCACCTTGTTTTGTTCAAGAAGGCGTGAGCGCAGCATCGCCGTCACCTGTGAAATGGCATCGTCACGCACCATGCGATCAAGTCCCACACGCGTCATCGTCTTCAGGTCGATTGTGTAATAGTTGTGTGTGACCGAGGTTACCTGACTGTCTTTCTTCACCACATCCACGCGACAGAACGTCACAAGCATGTTCTTGTTATAATGCAGCTGAATGGTTGTGCTGGTGTGATAGGCAAGCACGGGTTCGCTCTCGTCATACGGCATGCTTTCACCTTCGGCTTCTTCATTCTGAGCTAAGTCATACTGGTGCATAGTGTTTGACACGCAACGATGCATGGCATCATTAAGCGAGAGCGTGTCGCCCGCATCAAGGATGAGACTCATATATAGCTTTTGAAGCTGCTTGAGAGATGCATTATCGCTGTAGGATGTGGGGTAGCTGAATGCGGCATCGGCATAGATAGCACACACATCACCATTGCTCTTGGCAAAGGTTGTAGTGTCCTTCATCTTGACAGTTGCCACTTTGATTGTGTCGCTGGCTTGAGGTGCCCCACCCAAACCATTGCTTGAGCATCCCGCAGGCAATAGGCTGACGCACAAGCCTATTACCATAAACAATATAACAGGTTTTAGTATTCTCATTTTTCGCTTGTTTTTATTCGGGTCTAAAATTACTACAAATAATTTACATGCCGAAATTTTATCATTATTAAAATAAGATGTATTTTTGCATTATAATCTATACTTTCAACTATGATCATCGGAAACTACAATACATTAAAAGTAAATAGAAAAGTTGATTTCGGGTTTTATCTCATTGACCAACAGGGTCAGGAAGTGTTGCTTCCCAGGCGATACATCACACCCGAGATGAAAATTGGCACAGAGGTTACCGTGTTTGTGTATCTTGATTCTGAAAACCGCCCAGTCGCCACTACCGAGACTCCTAATGCCGTGGTGGGCTGCTTTGAGTTGTTAAGAGTCAAGGCTGTTAACGAGGTGGGTGCTTTCATGGACTGGGGGCTGAGTGCCAAAGACCTGCTGGTGCCATTCAGGGAACAGCGCGTCAAAATGCATCCCGGACGCAGCTATATCGTACACACCTATCTCGACAGCGAAAGCAACCGCATAGTTGCCAGCGCTAAGCTCGACCGCTTCATCTCTCACAATATGCCGCAATATGCACCGCGCCAGCAAGTTGATGTGTTGATTATTCAACGCACCGAATTGGGGTATAAAGTTATCGTCGATGATAGTTATTGGGGCATTATTTATCAGAATGAGACATTTTGCGACATCAACATTGGTGAGCGACACAAGGCCTTTATCAAGCAAGTGCGCACCGACGGAAAGATAGATGTCACACTTTCGGATGCCGAGAAGCAGAGGGTTGAACATCTGGCAGAGCGCATTGTCCAGTACATGAAGTCGCATCGCGGCACAATGACACTTAACGACAAGTCATCACCGGCCGACATCCAGCGCACATTCTCTTGCAGCAAGAAGGATTTCAAAAAGGCAATTGGGCACCTATACAAGGCTCATATCATCAGCATTGGCGACAGCATCAAGCTGTGCTGATAGCGGCAAGGCACGACTAATTTTAGTAATATCGTGCCAGTTGAAGCTAAAATATCGTCATTTATTTTGCCATTTGAATAATTAGATGTAATTTTACACTCAACATATTAACACTTTAATAAAACAATTTATATTAACTAAAGTTCTACACAAGCATGAAAAGTAAAATGTATTTAGCAGCAGCTGCAGCGCTGCTATGTTGTGGGACCATGCAGGCTCAGCAGCCGCGCTCGTTTAGCGAGCCGCGTGTGATTGCAAAGGCCGAGATTGGCCTCATGGCACCAGTATGGTCGCCCGACGGCTCTCAGATTGCAATGGCCGGCGACAACTATGCGGGCATTTTCGTGGCTAATGCCGATGGCTCACAACTAAAGATGATTTCCGATGCCAATGGCGCCGGCTATCAGATGAAGTGGACCGGCAACAGCGAAATCCTCTCTACGCCGTGGACCATGCACGAAAACCGCCGCATGACTCGCATTGAGACCGTGAATGTGAAAACCGGCAAAATCAGTCAAGTGGCAGCAGCCGAGCGCAACTTCAAGCGTTCGCGCACCATTAGTGCCGGTAGCGACATGATGAAGATCATGGTAGATGATCCCATCAATGCAACAAAATTAATCCCAAGCCTCAATGCCTTCGAGGGAAAGATGGTTATCAACCCCACCCTTTCGCCCGATGGCACCAAGATTGCATTCCAAATCGTAGGCAAAGGCCTCATGGTGTGCAACATCGACGGCTCTGGCCTCAAGTCGCTTGGCAAGTATTCTCACGCATCGTGGATGCCCAAAAGCAGCCATGTGATGGCAGCACGCATTCTCGACAATGGCGATGTGTTCACTAAGAGCGACATCTACTGCATCGACGTGACTAACGGCAATGCTGTGAACATCACTCCGCAAACCGATGTTATTCCTGTCACCCTCGCCGTCTCGCCCGATGGCTCGAAGATTGCATTCGACAACGACACCGATGGTGCTATTTACGTTATTGACCTAAACTATTAATGAAATCATGAAATCTCTTAGCAAATATATGATGGCTATGGCACTGGGATGCATGGCCATCGGTGCAAGTGCACAACTTAAGCAAGACTGGGGTGATTTCAAGTTATGGATTGACCCGGGTCACTCCGGACACGAAAACACCGGTCTGTATAACTACACCGAGGCACAGAAGGTGTTGCGCGTCGGTCTGGCCACACGCGAATTCTTGTTCCGATTCACCACGGCCGACTCCACCACCATCCAGATGACACGTGACGACGACCAGGATTATGTCACTCTCGACGAGCGCTCAGATATGGCAAATGCTTGGGGAGCCGACTTCTTCTACAGCATCCACAGTGATGCCGGCAGCGGTTATAACACTACCTTAACATTATTCGGTGGTTGGAAACTAAATGGTGAGTATATCGAGAAGACACCTCATGGAGGCAAGGCTTATGGCGATATCTTATGCCCTAACCTTACCAGTGTGATGTATAATACCGGTACTCGTGGCAACTATTACGACCGCGTTTACTATAATGGCGATGTTGACACACACGAGAACCAATACCCATACCTGTCGGTAAACCGCCGCACCAACATGGCTTCGCTGCTTAGCGAAGGTGGCTTCCACACTCATCCGGTGCAGCAGGGACTAAACATGAACGAGGAATACAAGCGCCTTGAGGCTTTCGGAACTTTCCGCTCGATCATGGAATATCGTGGCCTTGAGCGTCCCGACATGGTTATGCTCGCCGGCGTTGTCACTAACAGCGAGAACGGCCAGGGTATCGACGGTGTAACTGTGACAGTGAATGGTGAAACTTACATCACCGATACGTTTGAATCTACATTCCACAACTATGTAAGATTTAACAATATCGTGCACAACGGTTTCTTCCTGTTTGAAGACCTCACTCCCGGTGAAACCTACGAAATCACCTACTCTTGCCCGGGCTATGAGAGTACAACGCAGACCGTCACCATGAATTCCGACCCACAGGGGCTCTCGGGCAACAACGTGACTTGGGGCAACATCCAGTTAACCAACACTATGCCCGCCACCATTAGCGGCAATACGGCAACTAACCCCGACGAAGTTAACACTCGCTATGACATGGTTATTACCTTCTCGCGTAACATGGACCGAGCAAGTGTTGAGCAGGCATTCTCTATCAACAACAACGGCCAGGTTACCCTGTCGTGGGACAACGACTACACCCTGCGCGTTAAGCTCAGCGACCTCTTGGACGACATGTTCTACACCATCACCATCAAGGGCGATGTGGCTAAGAACAGCCAGACCAATCAGTTCCTTGATGGCGATGGCGACGGCGTCGCAGGTGGTGACTATGTGTTTGACTTTATAACAATCCCTGCCGATGTAGAGCCTCCGTATATCACCAGCACTACTCCGCGCGAGAATGAAACACACAAGTACAACCAGCGTCCTGTCATTCGCATTGAGTATAATGAAGAACTTGACTGGAACGAAGACCAGGCTGCCGATGCTATCGTTGTTGAGGATGCCGACGGTAATAAGTATGAAGGTCGTCTTACTCACATGATTGTTCGCGAAGCATCGGTGCTGCAGCTGTTCCTCAACCAGGACCTGCCACTTGACAAGTGCTTCAAGGTGACTGTGAAGGGTGGATTCAGCGATTTGGCCGGCAACGTTAATCCCGAAGGCAAAGTGTTCAAGTTCCTCAGTGAGTACCGCACCCAGAAATACCACGAACAGATGATTGGTGAATACGAGCCTGCCGATTGGTTTGCTTCCGTAGCCGGCTCTGGCTCATCGAAGGGCTTCACCGACCCTGAGAACCAGTTCTACGCCAAGAGAACCGACATGGTCTACAACGACACCGTGCCCTCGACCATGCAGATCCACTACCAGTATGACCCGCTGAGCGACGAGCCCTGGTGGGGAGGTCGCTGCTACAACCGTGCTACCGACGGTGCTGCATACCCAACCAGCAAGACTAAGCTCAAGAATGCTGTTATCATGGCTATGGTGTTCGGTGACGGATCTGAACAGTTTGTCGGTCACGGCGTGCGCTGGCGCAATGATGAAGCTTCAGTTAAGCGCCACACCACACAGCCCATGGTGCGCGGCTGGGAAATGGTAGCTTGGGATGTGAACAACGAAGAAAGCGAAATTGTCAGCGGTACTGAGACTTGGATTACCGATGCTCAGTGGAAGTATGATGCATTCTGGTTCTGGAAAGGACGCATTCCTGAATTGCTCGAAGAAAATCCCGACCTCCTCGACTATCCCGCAAGCTACTGGGAAGGCGACATTTATCTCGGACCGGTTTACAAAGTTATCTTCAACGACGAGGAGCAGACTGCTTCGCTCGACGATATCGTGATCGACGAGCCCGTAACACCTGTCACCGGCGACGTGAACGGCGATGGAACTGTTGATGTTGATGATGTGGATATGGTGATTAAAATCATCCTCAACAAGCCCTTACCCGAAGGCCAGCCTAAGGGAGAGGCCAATGTGGACGGTTCTGGCAACATCGACATTGACGATGTTAATGCTATAATCAAGATTATTCTGGGCAAGAATTAAGGCTTAGAATTCCCAACTTAAACAGGTGAGACCGAAGACCACTTCTTCGGTCTCATTCTTTTTACAATATGCCTTAAGCAGGGTGATAAATCGCACGGGCCTGATTGGCATGAAAATACCTTGCCCTTAGCCGCTGCTTCAAGTTCTTCACACCCGACATTTCGAGATAGAAATCGATAATTCATAATTCATATTTCATAATTTAATAGTAACTTTGTGGTCACAAAACATGTCATAACAGAAAATGATTGATCCCGCAACTGTTTCACGCATTCTCGACACCGCCGACATCGTAGATGTGGTGAGCGACTTCGTGTCGCTTAAAAAGCGCGGAGCCAACTGGATTGGGCTGTGCCCGTTTCACAACGACCGCCGCCCATCGTTCTATGTGTCGCGTGCCAAGGGCATCTGCAAGTGTTTCAGCTGTGGGCAAGGTGGCAGTGCCGTAAACTTCGTGATGCTTCACGAACAGATGACCTATGTAGAAGCATTGCGCTACCTGGCTAAGAAATACCACATCGAAATTCAAGAGCGCGAACTCACCGACGAAGAGCAGCAGGCGCGCACCGAGCGCGAGGCTATGCTTGTGCTCAACGAGTGGGCATGCCAGTTCTTTGAACGCCAGTTATGGGAAACCACCGAGGGCCAGGAAATAGGCCTCTCCTACTTCCGACACCGCGGCTTTACCGATGCCACCATAAGGAAATTCAGGCTGGGATATTCGCCCGACAACCGCAACACGCTTTATAACGAAGCTATAAAACAAGGTTACAACCGGGAACTGCTCTTGAAACTCGGCCTATGCAAAGACGACAATCATGGTGGTGGTTTTGACTTCTACCGCGGCAGGGTGATGTTCCCCATTTTCAATGTGGCCGGAAGCGTGATTGCATTCGGAGGGCGCACGCTAAAGAAGGACGAAAAGGCGAAGTATTTCAATTCGCCCGACTCCATTATTTATAACAAGAGCAGCAGCACGATGTATGGCCTATTTCAGGCCAAGCGTGCCATTGCCCGCGATAATAAATGCTTTATAGTCGAAGGCTATGCCGACGTGATTTCAATGCATCAGGCCGGCTTTGAAAATGTCATTGCCTCTTCGGGCACGGCGCTCACCGAGGGGCACATCCATCTGCTGCACCGCTTCACGCAGAACGTCACCGAGCTGTTCGACGGCGACGAGGCCGGAATCAAGGCAGCAATGCGCGGTATCGACATGCTACTCAAGGCCGGAATGAACATCAAGGTGCTGCTATTGCCGGCTGGTGAAGACCCCGACAGCTATGCCCAATCTCACAGCTCAAGCGAGGTAGAACAATATATCAAAGAGCATGAGAGCGATTTTATCGACTTCAAGACCACAATACTGCTCAAAGACGCTACCAGCGACCCCATAAAGCGGGCACAGGCGGTAACCGACGTGGTAAAATCAATCTCAGTAATCCCCGACCCCATTACACGCTCAATCTATGCCAAGGAGTGCGCTACACGCTTCGAAATTCAGGAAGAAGTGCTACTGCGCGAAATCCAGAAGAACATTCGTAAAAGCCGGGATGAGGAATTCAACAAGGCTCAGCGGGAGCAGCGGCGTGCGCAAGACGAAATCGAAAGCTCCGACACGACTGTGAATGTGCCGGCACCCGAAAAGGTCAAGTCAATAACCGACAAGCAAACCATCAAGCAAGAGCAGGACATCATAAAGTACTTGGTTAAATACGGAATGTGCTACTTCTGCGACACAGCACCCGACGAGAATGGCCAGCAACACCCTCTCACCGTGGCCGAATATGTCAGGCAAGAGCTCAGCTTCGACCAAATTGAGTTCTCGGTTCCGGCTTTCACCAGTATTTATAATATAGTCAACGAGACTACCGAGAAATTCTACAGCGACTATAGCGCAATCGAAGCCAAGTTCACGCAAAAAGCCAACGAAGACTACAAGCAGCGCCTGGCGCAGCTCGATCCCATTGGCTTAAATGCTGCTGAAATTGAGAAGAAAGAAAAAGACATCTTAAGTGACGTGAACAAGATGCTCATTCAAGAGCTGAACAACTACAGGATGTCGTATCTTGAGAAACTGCTATGCTCACACCCCGACGACGACGTGCGAAACGTCTCATACAACCTGGTGAGCGAAAAAAACCAGTTGAGCAAAATATACACACAGAACGGACCCATTGCCACCGACTTCGACCGTCTGCTCACTATCATACCCAAGGCTATCTACAACCTGAAAAACGCCATCGTTGAGAAAAAAATCAGCCACCTGATGGAGCAAATAAATAGCAACAAAGATTCAAGCCTTGAATTGATGAAGCAACTGCAACAGTTGTATCAAATAAGAAAAGAGCTGTCGGGCTACATCGGCGACCGAGTGGTTACACCATGACCCTGCGGTGTTTAAGCAGCCGAAGAATAAACTTTGCTTTTTCGCTCGCCTTGCACTAACGTTGAGGCAACAGCCTCGAAATTAGTCTTCACCTCGGAAAAATCAAAGTAAACTTTGCTTTTTCGCTCGCCTTGCACTAACGTTGAGGCAACGGCCTCGAAATTAGGCTTCGGCTCGGAAAAATCAAAGTAAACTTTGCTTTTTCGCTCGCCTTGCACTAATTTTGCAGTAATAATTTATGGAAAAATTTATATCGACTTTAAGCATTGCTGTAAGTTCGACCATTTAATAGTTTGATTATGAACATTAAAAGAAACATCCTCATTGCATCGCTGATACTGATTGGCGCATTTGCTATGCATGCACAAATAGGCCTTCCGACAAAACAAATTGGCGACAAGCGTTATTTCTACTATGAGATAAAAAACAAGGAAACCCTATATGGTATTGCTCAACAACTCGGCATTTCACAAGACTTGATAATAGCCACTAACCCCTGGGTGGAAAATGGCCTTGAAAAGAAACAACTCATTTTCCTCCCGGTTGCACAAGAGTCCTCACCTGCTGTGCAACAGAGCGAAATGAAGATCACATCAGGTGGCTCGACAGTGAATCACACCATCGAGGCCGGCGAGACACTGTGCAGTATTGCGAAAAAATATAATGCATCGGTCGAGGGAATCATCAGGGCTAACATGGGCTTGCGACCCGAGCAATACACACCTGGGCAGCAAATACGCGTCACACCCGAGTCGGCAATGCCATTTGCCTACGAAAAAAGCGCATTGAGATTTGTGCGATACATTCCGCAGAAGGACGAGACCTACTCCTCTATAGCGCAACATCACGGCATCTTTGTTGCCGACCTGCAGGCTGCCAATCCCAACACCAAGAAGCCCAAGAAAGGAAAAATGATTGTCCTGCCCGAGCGATACAACCAGCGGCTCATGGGCGATATGCGCACAATCAGCATTGCCGATCTCGAGGCTTTTTACAACCCCAGGCTCAATGAGATATACGACACACTGCTTGCCGAAAAACAGGATGGTGAACTTAACATAGGCATCATACTGCCATTCCAGCTGCACAAGGAGAATCCGCCCAAGCAGGCTTATCTCTACACCGACTTTTACAAGGGATTTCTCTTGGCACTCGACAGTGTTAAATCTGACACTGGCCGAAACATCAACCTCAAGGTGTATGACACACGTCACAACCTGAATGTGACCGACAGCCTGCTGGCACTGCCCGAAATGCGTGACCTGGACGTAATCGTTGCCCCAAGCGAGCCTCAACAGCTGGCACGCATCAACGCTTTCGGCCGGAGCAATAACGTTAACATCATTAACTGCTTCTCGACTAAGAACGATGACTATCTGGAAAATCAAAACGTGTATCAGGTGAACATCCCCACCCGCACCCTCACCGACAATCTGATGAAATGGTTTGACGAAGAGTTTGCCGGATGTTCTGTCATATTCCTTGAAGATCCTGATGCTGAGCCCAACGATATGTTTACCAACATCCGCTCGCACATTTTGGCTTCATCCATGCCCACAAGCACGATTTCTATGTCAGGCGAGTTGAGCGACGACCGAGTCTCAAGAGAGATGAATCCCGGCACACGCTACGTCTTCATTCCATCATCAAGCAGCAAATCACTTGTGAAAAAATTCATTAAGGCACTCAAGCAGGTTAAGGACGACCGATTTGACTGCGACATGGTGTTATTGGGTTACCCCGAATACACGCTATATCTGAAAGACTATCAGGACGATTTCCAGACAATCGACACCTATATGTTTTCACGCTTCTTTAATGCCAAGGGCTTTAGAACGCGAGATTTCGACACACTCTACCGCCGGTGGTTCGGAGGAAACACGCTTGTGTCTTACCCCAACATGGGACTACTGGGCTATGACACTGCTATGATGATTGTCAATGCCTATAATGCCGGTGGACTGGATAACGCTCCTTTATATAAAGGTATTCAGACGGGGTTCAAGTTTGAACGCAGCAATAATTGGGGCGGATTTGCCAATAACGCCTTCCATGTCGTGCACTTCACTACCGACCACACCATAATTTCCGAAATTAAGTGATGAGACACCGGTTTATTGCAGCAATAGTCATTGTTTTTGCTTCTGCCATAGGAATTGTAGCACAAACGCACTACGAAGGCAACATTGCCCTCGGGGGCAAAGCTGGCGTTACCTTTTCAAGAGTGCAATTCAATCCTAATGTGCCACAAACCATGCTGCCCGGTTTCTCTTTTGGAGCCACATTCCGGTATATCGAGGAACGCCACTTCGGACTCATTGCCGAACTTAACGTTGAACAACGGGGATGGAAAGAGAAGTTTGAAGGGTATGACTATAGCTTCCAGCGGCGCCTGACCTACATTCAGCTCCCGCTTCTCACACACATCTACTTTGGAAATAACAAGATACACGGTTTCTTCAATGCCGGGCCGGAAATAGGACTGCTGATCGGCGACAAGCGTTCGGCCAACTTCGACTACACCAATGTCGCGGCCATCACCGATTTTCCGAGCACTAATAGAAATATCGACCAGTTTACGCTCGATGTTCACAATCATTTCGACTATGGCATCTCAGCCGGACTGGGCATGGAACTCATTTCGGGCAACCGAAATTCTTTCTTGCTCGAAGGAAGATTCTATTATGGCTTGAACGATGTGTTCAGCAATCACAAGAAAGACACATTCTCAGGATCTTCGGGCATGTCGATTATGATTTCGTTGGGCTACATGTATCGCCTGAAATAAGCATAGTCGCCTACACCTCGACAGCTCAAAAGCCCATCATGAATGCAAGATTTTATACACTAATTCGCGCAGCAAGGCAAACTCACCCTGACGCGACCCAATGCCCTTGCTCTTAACATCACACTCTCGCAGATAACTTATTATGTTCACGCAAGCCCGAGTACTATAGTTACGCGAAGCTTCTATAAACTTTTTTATTCTGAAATCGCTCTTGGCTCCAGTGGCACTCATTAACGAAGCAAGCGACTTGTCCTTGGTAGCGCGCACTATAAGGACATTAGAGAAAAAGCCGAAGAGCATCGCCAGCGTGGGCGGTATGTGATTATTTGACGGATTCTTCTCGTAGTAATCCACGATGCGGTAAGCCTTTGTAGCATTGCGAGCTATCAAGGCATCCTCAAGCTCAAAGTTGTTATAATCCTTGCTAATGCCTATGTTCTTTTCAATCAACTCGGGCGTAATGAGATTGTCAGCGCTCACCAAGATTTTCAGCTTGTCAAGCTCACCCTGCATGCGCCCCATGTCATTGCCTATGAAGTCGGCAAGCATTGTGATTGACTTCATGTCGATATTACAGCCGGCCTGCGCGGCATAGTTCTTGATAAAAGCATGAAGGTCGGCATTACGAGTAATTTTGTTAGAACTCATCACCACCCCCACGGGTTCCTTACCGTTTTTGGGAACAAAGTTAAGTGCAGTGAGCAATTCCTTCGATTTCAGTGTTCCGCCTTTGTAGCATATTACGAGAATGGTCTTGACTTCCTTATTGAGGCTTTGGGCATAAAGGGCAAACAAGTCCAGGTCGTTTTTGTGCCCAGGCTGCTTAGTAACGTTTTGAGCTTCGCGCAAAACTACCACTCTATATTCGGAAAAGGCCGGATACTGCTGGCATGTGCTGATCACATCGCGCACATTGGCATCACTGCCATAGAATATCGACAGGTTAAAGTCGCGTTCATCGTCGGTAAGAGCCGTATTAACAATCAGTTCACTCAACTGGTCGATGAAAAAGGGCTCATCACCATTCAAAACATATATGTGACGAAACTTGCGCTTCTTAATCTCTTCACGCAAGGCATTATAGGTTGCTGTTGTTTTTTTCTCAGCCATATTGTGCTACTGTATCAGATATTATTGCTAAATTCGCAAACAAAATTAGGAAATAAATGCGACTTAACCTACCGGAATATGAATTTAATATAAAAAAAAATGATGACAACTATGTTATCTTCGACTCGTTGCGTCACCGGTTCGTTACATTGACACCCGAGGAATGGGTCCGACAGAATTTTGTCCAATTTCTTATTAACGAAAAAAAATTTCCTTTAGCCCTTATGGCCAATGAAATTTCGATCGTGCAAAACGGCATCAAACGCCGATGCGACACCGTTGTGGCCGACAGGCATGGCAAGCCGTTTGTAATTGTTGAATACAAGGCTCCAAGTGTTCAAATCACACAGGCTACATTTGACCAGATTGTTAGGTACAACATGGTTTTGCACGCACAATACTTGATTGTGAGCAACGGACTTGTGCATTATTGTTGCAAGATCGACTATGACTCAAAATCATATTCTTTCTTGAATGAGATACCCTATTATAGCGAGCTATGACGCTCACCGTTTATAACATATCAACTTGATAGTAACCACTTTTGACTTTTAGCATGGATAAAACCATTATCTACCAGCTATTTCCCCGCTGGTTCACAAACCTTAATGAGAATTGTGTGGCTAATGGCACAATATCACAGAATGGCGTGGGAAAGTTCAACGACATCGATGCGCGCATTTTAATGAGCATCAAGAAATTAGGCATCACACATGTGTGGTACACTGGCATTATTGAGCAGGCCACAAAGTCTGTATTCCCTGGCATTGAGCCTTGCAACCCACACGTTGTAAAGGGAAATGCCGGGTCACCTTATGCCATACGTGATTACTATGATGTGTCGCCCGAACTGGCCGTCAACATTGATAACCGCATCAACGAATTTTGCAGTCTTGTCGAGCGAACTCACGATGCTGGCATGAAAGTGATTATCGACTTTGTGCCTAATCACGTCGCAAGACAGTACAAAAGCGACGCTAAACCCAACCACGTTAAAGACCTTGGCAGCGACGACAACACTCAAAAATTCTTTGACCCTAACAACAACTTCTACTACATTACCGACCAGGCTTTCACACCTAATATCGACTTGGGAAGCGGCGATGATGCCTATCACGAATGCCCGGCAAAAGCCACCGGCAACGACTGCTGGAACGCATCGCCAGGCATCAACGACTGGTATGAAACGGTTAAAATCAACTATGGTGTTGACCCGTGGAACGGCAGCAAGCATTTTAACCCCATTCCGCGCACATGGCACCAGATGCTCGACATCATGCGCTTCTGGTGCTCTAAGGGAATAGATGGACTCAGATGCGACATGGTGCACATGGTGCCCGTTGAGTTCTGGCATTGGGCCATTGCACAAATCAAGCATGAATTTCCACAAGTCATCTTTATAGCCGAGATTTACGACACTCAACTTTATCGCAGCTACATTAATGAAGGCGGATTTGACTTCTTGTATAACAAAGTCACCCTATATGACACCTTATTTAATATAGTGCGGCATGGCAATTCAACCCAGGAAATAACTAAATGCTGGCAGGCTGTTGACGACATCAAGCGCCACATGCTCAATTTCATTGAAAATCATGATGAAGTAAGAGCTGCCTCCGATTTCTTTGCCTGTAATGCCCCGAAGGCTCTTCCAGCAATGGCGGTGTGCGCCACCATTGCGAGCGGACCCACTATGATTTACGCCGGTCAGGAACTTGGCGAAAGGGCCGAAGATGCCGAGGGGTTCAGCGGCCATGATGGCAGGACCACAATATTCGACTACTGGAGTGTGCCGTCAATTAGAAAATGGCTGCAACGCAAGCAATTAAACGGACGCAACGCGCTGCGGGACTATTATAAGAAGCTATTAAATATTTGCCTTAGCGAAAAAGCCATTGCTTGCGGCGAGCTTTTTGACTTGATGTATGTCAACCAGCACCTTAATAGGCAATATGTCTTTATCAGGCACTTCGAGAACGACATCTTGCTCATTGCAACAAACTTCGACGCAGCCACGGCCAAGTGTGACATCAACATCCCTCGCCACGCATTTGAAACCATCGGCCTCAAGGAAGGCACTTATCAAGCCCATGACATCATGCATGGCACTACTGGCAGATTTACATTATCATCCAGCGAACAGGTCGCGATTGAGGTCGGCGGCTATGACACTCTTATCTTGAAACTGAAAAAAATTTAATTGTCACAAGCCGAGGCGCCATAGCCTTGCACGATATGATTGTCGGCAACTGTATTAACAATAAAAATGACATTTAATTTTGTATTGTGAACGCTTTGCACTAATTTTGCCAAAGCATTTCATCAACAATAATTGTACTTTAATATGAGTCAATTCAAAGTCTTTTCGGGAACTAACTCGCGCTATGTAGCAAGTGAGATAGCGCATGACCTGGGTGTGGAACTTGGCAAAATGAACATCCTGCATTTTGCCGACGGCGAATTTGAGGTTTCATTCGAAGAATCTGTCCGCGGGGCAAATGTTTATCTTATTCAGTCCACATTCCCCAATTCAGACAACCTCATGGAACTTCTGCTCATGATCGATGCCGCTAAACGAGCATCGGCCAAATCAATAGCCGCAGTAATCCCCTACTTCGGCTGGGCAAGGCAAGATCGCAAGGACAAGCCGCGCGTGTCAATAGCTGCAAAGCTTGTTGCCGACCTGCTGAGTGCCGCAGGTATCAACTGCCTGATCACTATGGACCTGCACGCCGACCAAATTCAGGGTTTCTTCGACATTCCGGTCAATCACCTCTATGCGTCATCGGTCTTCATCCCCTATCTTGAGTCATTACGACTGCCCGACATGGTCATCGCAAGCCCCGATGTGGGTGGAGCCAAACGAGCCAATGGCTATGCAAAATACTTTGATGCTCCACTGGTGCTGTGCCACAAGCAAAGGGCCAAAGCTAACGTAGTGGAACAGATGACAATCATTGGCGATGTTAAAGATAAAAACGTGGTGCTCGTTGACGACATGATCGACACCGCAGGGACCATTTGCACCGCAGCCAACCTCATGAGAGACGCCGGGGCAAGGAGCGTCAGGGCTCTTGCATCACACGCCATCATGAGCGATCCGGCAAGCGAACGCATCATGAACAGCGCACTCGAAGAGGTGATTTTCTCCAATTCCATACCCTTCGACACTGCCAAATGCCCTAAAGCAACGATTATCAGCATTGCATCACTCTTTGCCGACACCATACAGCGAGTGCACGACAATCGCTCCATCAGCTCACAATACCTCCTGTAAACGAGAAAGTACTGTAGGTAGCTTATATTGAAACTTTATTAGAATGTTAAATACATGACAAAAAATTAAAGATATCCGATTTGCTCTTGTTGCAAGTCCTTTGCATCACGCTCTCAATCTCCATCATGCCGTATCTGACCACTGACATGGCCCTGCGGCCGTTCTTCAAGCTGCGTATCGGCTTGACGTATTGGTCACGGAGGTCGCCCACGAGATAGACCCACACGACGGCGATACACACCACGGCCAGCAACCGCTCGATTCTTTCCAGGTGGGTCAGATGCATGTCCTCGAGGTTGAAGCCTGCTGTCTTCAGGCAACGTTTCAGCGTCTCGGTCTGCTACCAGACAGTCTATGCAGTCCTTGCCGAAGAGCCTGATGAAGCGCTCGATGATTTCAACGCGCTCGGCGGTGTTGCTGTTGCCACGCTTGGGCAGGAGACGGTACAGCAGGGGGAAGGCCACGTTCTTGTAGGCTACGCCAAGCAGCAGGACGTTGATGTCGGTCTGGCCGTACTTCCAATTGGTGCGGTCCATGGTCAGAACCAGCCCGCTCCTCACAGGCAGCAGAGAGAAAACTATGCGCGCTATCAAGTCCAGGTCCAGCACATAACCAGCAAGGAACCTTTGCAACCGGCGCATGTTCGACTCCCTGTCGGCAGCGGTGTCCATCGCATTGGCGAGCCTGACCAGGCTCACGGTCTGCGCCCTGACAAGCGCCTCCAGCAACAGAGCCATCAATTTGATGCTCAATTTGATGCGCGCCAGGTTCATAGATTGACCAAAATGCTCTTGCATGATTGGAAAAAGTTTGCTAATTTTGCCTCTGTTATTGGAATTAGTAGCTTTCTTCATCTGAAAAATTGGTACTTTTTCTTTACAAAGTTACTAATTTTCAAGGACTCACACAACAACTAATTACTTGATAATAAGTTAATTAGAGTAGAATTTTTAACTTTTTGCCATGTACTAAAATTAGAATGAAACTATTTGCGACAAAAAGGTCAACAAATATAATAACTAATAAAAATTGGAGTTATAAATAAAATTTTGTTATTTTGCAAAATCATACATGAATTATGGAAGGGTTTAAAAGGATTCTATTACCTTTCATAACTTGAAAATCTTATTCATAGAATCCACCATAGTTTACTAATGCATAAAAAACAGACAACACATTTTTAAATCAATTTTATTATGAAAAAAATTTTTGTATTAATGAGCATGCTTATCTTTACCTCAATGATAAGCTTTGCAAGTAATGATTCTGAGCCATTTACTATTATTGATTCCGGAATGAAGAGCAATTTTGGCATCATCGGAGGTGAGAATGGCAAATTCTACCAAATCATCGTGAAAAGCGATAGAAGCAAAAAAGAAATCATTGATCTCACGACGCAGATGCTTGTCTCTATGGGTATCGTCAAGACTGAGGATGTTGCTGCCAATCTTGATGTGGTAGATGATTCAAAAACTGAATATGTAGTACCCTTCCATTTTGAGACTGGTATTGGTATTCATCCATCAGGATCCGAGCCGTTAGATGTTTTTGGTAAAATGCGGTTTGAGTTCCACGAAGGCGGTGTTAAATTGACTATTGAGAACTTTGACGAGAAGTTCTTTGTAGTACACAAAACCAATGTGGACCGCTTCACTATGACCGAGAACATGAAACAATACAATGAGTATTGCAATGCTGCGAGAGCAGCCGAGAAAGCCACCTCAAAATTTGGAAGACTTACTGCTAAGATTGACAAGATTCAAGAGATTACTAATATCCAGGGATCAATAACCGGAATTTTCCAGGACGCAAAAAACAAAATCAACGCTAAGATTAATGAAGCCGAAAACGAATGTTTACAGATTCTTACTAATTATCGCCAACGTGTGGATGAACAGAATGTCTTGTTCCAGAAGATGATTAGTGACGGTGATGCCCAGTGGTACACACTTGAGGAGTATATCCAGGCTGTTAAGAAATGTGATTATTTTGTTAAGTATAAAAGCGCAGCCGAATTTTCCTTGAAAAAATACAACAAAGCTCTTGAGCAACACCAACTCTATAGTCTGCCCGAGAAACGTTGGAGCCGCGATATCCGTTACATTTTTGACGGAATCTTCATTACGTTAGCAGATGCACTTGGAGGAACTATCGAGGGTGTCGTTGAAGATGGTGTTCAAACTTGGGTTCGCGAAGGCGACCTTGTTGTCCCGACTAATCCTAAGGAGAAGTCAAAATATCTGAAAAAGAAAAAATCATTTACTGATTATGAGTCATATGACAAATAATTAATGTTATGGGACAAATAGCATCGGTATTTAGATTTATTGCTGTGGCATTAATTCTCTGTGTGGCAACTGGCAATGTTGCCGCACAGACTTTTGATTTACGTCCTAAAATCACAAAGGACAAGAACGCAAACAAAAAAGTGCTCAAGTTTCTTGATGATAATGATGTTGCAGGCATGCGAAAATTCCTTATGAGCAACAAGGAGGCCGCCAATTGCATCAGTCGCGTCGAGAAATCGGCGCGAGGTGTGAAAACAGAAGTTCCCTTGTTGTTTGACGCAGTAGAGCGGGTATTGACAAAAGACGGCTTGACTTCCCCCGAAATGTGCCAAGCCATCATTGATGCAGGATGTGACTTAAATCCCAACTGCAAAGGAACGGCACCTATCTACCTGTTAATGGATTTCTTTGCAACTCATCCGAAATCACAATGCTCAAGTGCAATGCAGCTTCTCAAGGCGTTTGCATCACGGAGCGACTGGGATGCGAACTTGAGATATCGCTCAAAAATGCCTCCATTAAACTATCTTATCCGCACCAATTACGAGTTCCTAGGAAACAAATTCGACAGTGAGTATATAGCCGATGAAGTGCTCACCATTATGATTGAACATGGAGCATCGATAACAAGTTACAATCAAGATGGGCAATCATTGATGAATTTTGCTCTGGATACAGAGAATAAGTACCTTCAAGATTATCTGATTAAAAACGGAGTAAATCTTCTTCATCAAGATAAAAAAGGCAACGATGCTGTTCATCATGTCATCGAGCAGGGTGACGTGGCTTTGCTAAAAAAAATGGTGGCTCAGAGGAGCGTGTCAATTGATGTCAACTCATTCCACAACGACACCAAACAGCTTTCTGAGAATCATCCAGAGATGTACGATTTTATAGCTAATAATTGTGCAACAAAGGCAACTGATTATGATGACATTACGCTTTTCCGGTCAAAATTTCCTGACAAAAAAAACTTAGTGCAAAATAAGTACGAACAGTTAGCAAATGCTGAACTGAATATGGCTTCCAGTTTTGATAAAGTGATTACAATTCAGAAAAGGTACCCTGATTTGGAAACTGTGATAGAAAATAAGAAGAAAAAAATCTATCAATTGGACTGTAATCGCGTGATGTCAATCTATAATGACGTGTTGTCAAAGCTACAAACTGGCTCCAATATGAAAATGAGCCTTGCTCCAGAAGTTAATGCGTTTATATCTACTTATAAAGATAAGTACAACTATGATCCAGACAATAAATTGCCATTATTGGTTGACCTAAAAAATTATTTTACAGTATGTGATGCTCTCAAGGTTAGTACGAACCATAATTGTGTAGATTTTTCTAATGATTACTTCTTTGGTGACAGGACGAATTTACGGAAGCCTATTTGGAATGATACCAATTATCATAGGGACCATAATCTATTGTCTGAGGCTTTAAGCATCTGCACGAATAGTAAGTCATCTGATTTTAATAATTTCTTCACTTCAAAATACCCAGGTCTTAAAGAGATGTATAATAATATGGAGTCGAACTTTAGTTCATCACGCCGCTTTTATTCAACTGAAAAAACGAAGTATGAAGAGGAAAAGTATATTTTGGAAAGAAAGTTGAATGATGAATTGTCAAGAATTGATGCATCTAATATTAAGAATTACGTTTTGAAAGAGGAAGGATGGTATCGTTCTGGAAATTGGATAGGCGACATTATAGACGAAATGTTTGACTTTGAAAAAGACGAAGAAGTGTATTGTACGGTAACATTCAGGGAGTTAACAAGTTCCAAAATAAAATTTAGCAAGAAAATATATTATAATCAGGGCAAGTTTAGCGTCTCTACCGGCCTTTTCAGTTCGGAAAGTTTCAGTACTTATCATGATATCTTATGTTTTTTATTTTTGAAGCAGTATAGCAGATCATGGAGAAACAATATGTTATAAAAAAGCTCTAATATTATTAAGAGCCTTAAAGTTTTAGAGAATATTTTCCAAAGGCAGGCAGGCTTACATGGTTGGCTGCATACTCACAAAAATAAAGAATGACTATGACAAAAGAAGAAGCCCTACAGATTCCTGAACTGCAAATCAACCCGAATGATTTGGTGGAAGATTGTTTCTACTACAAACTCGCAAAGGCGGGTCGTTTATCCGAGGACTCTGGGAAGAAGGCTTTTGAAAGAATGCAGGGCAAAGAAGACGACCCATGTTACAAAGGTGCATTCATAGTTGCAGACATGATGATTGACAATCTCGATAAGTACGGGGTTGCATGTGCAGCATGGTGTGATTAGTTCCTTTCACTTCCATGTTCTTTGCCGAGGATGGGAGCACAAAGCATAATTGCTGAATTTTGGAGTGTTTGGGAGCGAAATGAGTAATGTCTTCCCTCCTACATACTTTTAACATATTACAATCATGAGCGAAACATTATCACGAAAAGACATTATCAACGCTACGTTGCTATCATTCAAGATAACAACATACGACTTTGAGGAAATCCAAGGTGCGGCGGTTACGCTCTATAAGTTCCGCCCTCAGCTTGGTGTCAGAATATCGAAGATACGCGGATTGAAAGACGAAATGGCAGCAGCACTCGGTGTGTCTTCAGTACGCATTATTGCACCGTTAGCCGATGGCAGCATAGGCATCGAAGTGCCTAACAAGCAGAAAACGATATTGCCAGTAAAAGAAATCCTCTGTTCGCCAGAGTACCTGACTTCCGACATGGCTCTACCGCTTGCAATCGGTCGTACCGTAACAAATGATATTTTCATGGCTGACCTCGCCGACATGCCGCACCTGCTTGTGGCTGGTGCAACAGGTCAAGGTAAATCGGTTGGACTTAACGTAATGCTCATGTCGCTCTTGCACAAAAAAACACCCGAAGAGTTGAAGTTGGTGCTGATAGACCCGAAGAAAGTAGAGCTTAGTGTGTATTCAAAACTTGAAAATACATACCTCGCCTCTCCTGTAATCACCGAAGCCAACGAAGCCGAGCGTGTCCTTCAGTCGCTTTGCGAACTGATGGAAGAAAGATACAACTTGGTAAGTTCCGCAGGAAAGCGCAACATCAAGGAGTACAATGCCATGTCGATCGTGGAGCCAATGCCTTACATCGTGGTCGTTATCGACGAGTACGGCGACCTTATCATGCAGGCTGGACGTGAAATGGAGCGTGCCATCTGCCGACTTGCACAAAAAGCCCGTGCCGTAGGTATTCACCTGATTATCTCCACACAGCGACCGTCCGCAACGATCGTCACGGGTAACATCAAGGCAAACTTCCCCACCCGCATTGCTTTCCGCACTACGACAGGAACAGACTCCCGCGTCATCCTCGACCAGACAGGAGCAGAAAGACTGGCAGGAAATGGTGATATGCTATTCATCAGTGGAGCAGACACAACGCGCATACAATGCGCATACGCAAGCATTGACGATGTGCGTAATTTATGCGACACAATCCAAGAAATGAACGATGAATGTGCCAGCTCTTTCAAACTGCCGGTTTGTTCAACAGAAATGAAAGAGAACGATAGGATGAGGTGGTTTGAGAAATGGCAGGAAGAAGAAAAAAAAAGAAAGAAAGCATGGGAAGAGGAAAGCAAGCGTGATAGGGAACGTATTAAAAGAGATCAGGAATTTTTGAAGAAAAACGAAATCAAACTGAATCGTCTCTACAAAACTTTTTATGGCAACAGCTCAGCTTATATGACCTTGTATGTTCCAAAAGAGTCGAGGATATTCAAAAAGTAGATTACTCTCTCTATAATTGATTTTTTGGTTAGACTGGCGCACAAGAATTGGTCTTCCTGTGCGCTGCAATCTTTGTAGAATTAAAATCAAGTTATTATGAGCATTTTGTCTTTTGAACAGGAATTTATCAGAAAAGAGCCTAACAGGTGTCAAGTTTTGCGTTTCATGCGCGAAGCGATTGGTGTGGATGAGGTGCAATGGGCTGACATCACCACGCTTAATCTTTCCAAGGTGCGTGAATACATCTGTGAACGTGTTGCGGGAAACAGTGCATGCACCTATTTAGCCATACTGAAAGCGTTTCTCGTTAAATACATCGACGAGAAGATTTATCCGTGTAAGAACCCGGCAAAGGAGTTGAAGGCTAAACGTGTGCCGTCGGAGCAAGTGGTACTTACTACAGAAGAAATCAATCTTATTGAGCGTTACCAGCCAAAAACGGAGAAGGAGAAATGGGTCAAAGCACAGTTCCTCTGCGAGTATTATTGCCTGGCTCGTTCATCCGACATTCAGCAGCTCACGCCAGAGAACATCCAAGGTGACTTCATTACCTACGTCTCACAGAAAACCCACGTGGCTACTACCGTACCTTTGCACAAGAACTTCATCAAGTATTTCAAGCAAAGAGGAAAAACGCTCGACCGTAGTGTTTATAATCGTATCATCAAGCGAATCTGCATGAATTGCGGTATTGACGAGGAAATCAAACTCTTCTATCACGGCAAAATGCAAATACGAAAGAAGTATGAACTGATTGGCTCTCACACGGCACGGCGCAGCGGTGCGACCGAACTGGCCAAACGTGACGTTCCCATCGCTACAATATCAAAACTGATGAACCACACGAACACAATCATTACGTCTCGATACATCTTTGCCGACACAAGAAACCTCGGTGAAGCGGCCATGAACTTCTTTAACGGAGAGTAAAAACAATAATATATAAATTATTTCGTTATTATGTAAATGAAGCAAGTTAAAGGAACACATGAGGACGTTGCTCAGAAAGCGTGTCATATACTTCAAGAGCAAGGGAAAGCTGCCGATGCCGACTATTCAGCCAAGCAGTTAGCAGATGACTTAGGGTGCAACGTCAAATACCTTAGCATGGTCTTCAGAAAAGCACTCAAAACTACATATCCTCAATACGTCAACAAGATTCGCATTGAGAAAGCGATGCGTCTGCTGAAGACGGAAAAGGAGAAGACTATGGAGGAAATCGGCAAGATTTGTGGATTCAAGACAAGGATGAGTTTCTATGCCAATTTTCATAAGGCTCTCGGAATAACCCCGAAAGAGTTTCAGAATGGTTCTGTGTTGAAAACAAACACGAAGACGAAAAACAAGACGAATGTTTTATGCGGCAACATCACCCTTCATACTTTGGAGTCGAACTTCCCAAAAGATACCTCATGGACTAAAAGAGACAACGAATGGCAAGGATATTCGGCTTCTCGGAAGACAATATACATTTTCAGTGACGGTCATCGTGCCTGAACAAAAGAAGTCTATCCTGTCGCTGTCATCAGTTCGGCAGGAGTAGAGCAAATAAAGATTGAAAACAAGAAAATTACTAACGTTAAAAGAATATTGTTATGAAGAAAGTTTTACTGTTATTGGCATTAATGCCATTCCTATTCACTTCTTGCGGAAGCGACGATAACGAAGATGAACCTGAGAATAAAATTGATATAATCGGTATCTGGAAGGAAACCAGCCCTTATGATAAGAGTTTTATGTCACTTGCTAACGATGGCTCATACAAAATTTTTGCAAGCAGAAATAATAGTGATGTGGGATTTATTCTTGACGCTGGTTATTACTCTATCAATGATTTTACAATTAATTTTCAATCATCTATAACAGGCAATTATAAGGACTATGTTTTTACCACACTTCAAGATGGAAAGATTTCCATGCCACTTGAAAATGGCACTAATTATACTTTCAAAAAAGACGGGAAAGAAAACAATGCTTTGACAAACCAATTTATCGGTAAAACATATAAATGCAGTGAAGGTGGTTATATCTGGGTCGGTGGAACTGATTATGGAACAATAGAATTTAATAATGGCTATCAATTAACATACACGGTGACTACCGTTGTAAACAGTATTACCAGAAAAGAAACAAAACAGACATACAACTACTTATACTTCAACAATAAATTCTACATCCAACAACCTCTTGGTTTTTATATTTGCACATACTCAATTAAGAATGATGTAATGACCATAACTGACGCGGAAGGGAAAAAGATTTTCAAATAAAAATATGGAAGACAAATTTTTTACTACGGTAGTCGTTCTGATTGGCGGCTTTTTCATGATTTTAGGTATGATCTTCGGAATGAAGATTCTTTACTATTTAATTCCAATAGTTTTTATTATTGCTATAGGTGCGTTGTTGTATGCGAATAAAAAAAAGACTCTTGATAAAGGCTGGATAACTGATATATTTAATTTTGTGATAATGGCATCGTTGATAATTTTTATTTTGGTAGGGCTTGGAAATTGCATACGAAGTTGCACAAGCGGAGGTGGAGATTTACGCCAACAACGAATTGAAATGGGATTGCCACCATATTAAACACAAAAAGTAGGGGAGCAGCCCGAAGACTACTCCCCATATCTACAACACTAAATACTTCCAAAACGTCAAAATGGGATTTTCGGCAGAATACCTTTCCAAAGATATTTGCTTTTTTAATGCCATTCTCATACCAGCGCAAATATGTAGAGGCATACTTACTGCATTCTCTCGGATTTATTTTCTGCAATTCCTTATAAGCAATGAAAGCATATAGGAAATCACAATTCCTCTCAAAGCCAAATAGGCTTATTGCATCATCCAAATGACCGATACGCCTGTAATCTTGGAACCAGGTCAAGACGAAATCACGTATGCCGAAAGCATGAGGGCATTGTAACTCGTTATTTGGTATTTCCCAAAGGTCATGACCGAAGCCGTCAGATGTCCCAAGAACCATTAGCAACAGCCTCAATTTGTAGAAATAGTTGCTTACGCAGCAGTCTTCAAGTATGTAAGTAAGGACATCAAAGTACGAACAATATTGTAATTTAGCTAAGGCTTTAACTTCTACGCCTATTGGTCTGACAATAGTTTCATTAACTTCATCGCTCGGAATTTCAAAGGACACAACATGACAGAAACTCCACAACTTATCAAACATCTTGGCTATCTTCCAGTTCTCTACACCACCAGTTCTGTTATTCTGTAAAGAACCAAGTGATAAATTGACAAACTCCCTGTTCTGAAATATTGCTGTCCGCTAAAACTCAAATGAGCACAAATTATCGGAGGGTGTGTCAAAATTCTGGCACACCCTTTTTGTGCGTTATGGGTTATTGGTTATTTTTTATATAACATGTTGTAAAACATATAATTAAGCCTCTACTTTCTCAAGCGGAGGCTTTGTAATGTCAAAAAGTTTTAGTAACTTTG
>DGVT01000122.1 GCA_002395965.1 Porphyromonadaceae bacterium UBA4277 | reverse complement strand
GTGCTGCCCAAGGATTCATTGGTGTCAAAGGAGGGCGTGGAAGCGGATTTGGAGTGTTTACGCAAGACACTCACAAAGAAGGAACACCCTTAATAACATATGCTCAATAAAAAATTAGTTGATATAAAAAAAAGTCCAATAACAAAATATTCCTGCCTGGTTGCCACTTTTACAAAACGACGCTACGGTAAGGAGTAACAAACAAATAATAAGATATGGGAAATATACAATGGAGTAGAATAAAGAATTCTATCAAACTTTATTGCAAAAATGCTTTTGCAGAACAAAACATTGCTATTTTAGAAACAGATATTAATGATGCTATTGATATCTTTTATAACCTTTTAAGCAAAAAGATTCCTTATGCAATGCTTAATGGCTTGGGACGTACTGTACTCCCGGCTTTGCAAGAGTCATGCTGTGATAATCCTGGCAGTTTATCTTCTTTTCTAGTAATCAAAGCACAAGTTGACAGTATCATGAAGATACTTTTGATTACTACAGGAAAAAAGACTTATGCGGAAGTAACAGGTAAAGGGACAAAGCAATTATTTGTATGGACAGGCATTGTACCATCATATACTATGCAAGACCCACATATAACATTGGCAATTGCAGAAACCTATAAAGGAAGAAGTGATGGTTTGTATTTGTTCGCCTATACTGATTATTGTAGGAACGAATTACATGAATCTCCAGATATTGATGCTAGCGTTGTAACTTATGGTCTTAAGCACATATTGGCATTTTATATTTTTATGATATATATGCTTAAATCAGACCTTTTGTCTTTACATCCTGAATATGCAGAAAAATCATATACACAAATTTCAGATCCAAAAGGAGAACGAATGTACTATGATTTCATGAACTACGGACAAGCTGCGAATGCGATAAAAAATAGATTTATTAATTCGTTTGTGCTAGAAACATTATATTCTTCTAATACAGAAAAAAGTAAGCTAATCGAGAAAATGCTTATTTTTTCAAAAAACAGTTTAAAACAGGCATCAGCAGAGCGCATTTTGGAAAGACTTAAGGGTAATAATCGCATCGTCATCACTCCTTCTTTTCAAGTATGTCTATCAGATGAAGAACGAAATAGACTTGGAGATGCGTATTCGAACTATGCTGAGCGCATAAATGACTTTCTCAATCAACTTGATAGTTTCATCTCAATGTATTCGCTAACATGTGAAAGATCAACTTTATTCGATGTAGTGAAAACATTTTTTGAAAATAATTTCAATACAGATCTCATAGAAATTTCAGATAATATTGAGATTGAGGAAACGAATGAATTACATATCTTAACTGATAAATTAAAGAAATACGGATGTGCTGATAACAGTATAAAAAATGCCATAATTTCCTTGCTTCAAATATGCAAGAGTAATGATATACTCGTTCGACTTGGCATGAGTAAATTATATTCAAAGATATCAAACCCCGATGCCTTTGAGCAATACGCAAATTCGCCCAACAGAAAGGTCTATGTAGATACGCAATTGGTTTTATATGGTTTATGTGTTAATATGGATTTGGGCTCAAGTGATAACAAAAGATTTGTCTCCATGAAAAATCTTTTAAGCACCATATCTAACAAAGATAATATTCAGCTAACAATGTGCAGGCATTATCTATCAGAAGTCTCTTATCATCTAAGGCAGGCATTGCTACTAATTCCATTTGCAGATAGATATGATATCTATAAAAGGGAAATTTCTTCTAATGTGTTCTATAGATATTATTATGAACTTCGAGAAAAAAATATGCTTTCTGAAGACATAAATAGTTTTGCTGATTTTCTTTATGATGTTTTTGGGTTTGAAGAGTCGGACGCTTATTCTTCATCATTCTGGGAATCATCAACATCAGTTCTTGAAGATATTATATATAATGATTTAGGTGTCACAATTGAGAGGATACCAATGTATGGTGGAGATCAAATTAATAGAGCTGCAAATGTCTTCAAAAGTCTTTTTACAGAAAATAAATCTAAGAGTGATTTGATTCTCAAGAATGATGCCATAATGGGAATTCATTTATTTGCGACTCCAATAGAAGAAGCCGAACCCTTTTTCTTGACATGGGATTCAATGTTTAGTCCATTCAGAAAGAAATATATACAATCTTATAAGAAAACAAAGCATATCTATTGGCATCTCTTCTCCCCTATGAAATTTGTCAATCACATAGATTTGCTTAATCTCCATGTTGATATTGATAGTTTGTCAGATGATATGCTTACAATGATTGAAACAGACGAATACAAAAATCACACATCACGAATCATTGATAAATTCAGCAAGATTCTTGACATTTCAGGTATTGATGCTACAAAAAGACGAAAATATATTAATATGATAAATGAGGAAGTCTTTAATGAACAAGACTTTCCTAATATCATTGAGGCTGAAAGCGATGAGCTGCAATCAGAAATCAAGAAAATAGCAGATCTCTTTGAAAAATTGTTAGATCACTATAAGGAGATAAGTGTCGATTCACTTGCCACTTACACTAAGTATGTATTGAACGAAGAATTCTTCCAATCTTTAGTGACTCTTATAAAGGAAACAGCAAATAAAGGCACAGATGACATAACAATGAACAAATTCTACGAGAAAATAGATAATTTATCAAGGGAAATGTTCGAAAACGAGAAAAATGATGAGAAACGAATCATATTTATAAAAAAATAAGTATCTTGCACCAACAAAAGGAAGAAATACAGAGAAAAGGACAAAGAAGAATAGGAAGAGCATCGCACGGATGCTTATCGATAGTTATTGAGGGACAACATCCAAGATGCTTATGGTGTTACATATTTGTACCAAGGCTTTCGTAAATCGCCGATTATCAACGCGTGTCAGGTTTGAGGAGGTAATTAATGGTTAGAAGCCGTTGAGGGCGTTGGAGAGGCGTGCCTGGAAATCGGGTAGGGCATCGGCATCGCACTCGATGGTGATGCGGCACACGTTGTCGAAGTCCTGGCCAATGATGCGCACGCCGGTTTTCTTGATTGTTCCCATCACGGCGTTCATTGAGATGTAGGGAAACTCGAAGCTGAATTGCGCCTGCTCATGGCACTCGAGTATTTCTCCTGCTTCGATGGCCAGGCGTGTAGCCTCGCGGTAGGCCACGATGAGTCCGCTTGTTCCCAGCTTTATGCCACCGAAGTAGCGTATCACCACAGCCACGACATTAGTCAGTTCGAATGAGTTGAGCTGCCCCAGGATGGGCTTTCCGGCTGTTCCGCTCGGCTCTCCATTGTCGCTTGACAGGTATTCGTTGCGATTTGTGCCAATCATGTAGGCCCAACAGACGTGTCGTGCGTCGTGGTACTGGTTTTGGTATTTTTTGACAACTGCCTTGGCTTCGTCGGCCGTTGTGACGGGCTCAACGAAGGAGATGAACTTACTCATCTTCTCCTTGTACAGTCCTTGCGACACTCCTTTCACTGTGCGGTAGAAATCACTCATGTTGCAAATATAGATAAAAATCCCGATTTATAAGCCAGTTGAGATAAAGAATTTCAGTTTTCTGCAGCAAAGTGGTTTGTTGCGTGCACGACTTGCGAAAGTTTAGTAAGATAAGTTAAATATGGCAAGTTGGCAGTAGTGAAGTAGGTTCATTTTTTGCATGACACAAAATTAGGTATTAATTTTGCCTGCCTAAACTCTCGGCATGTTTTCGACTTGCTATGCAGCAATAATGTTAATGATAAGAACTGCACATCATCTCAGGCGCCTCCTTGTGGCTGTGCTTGTAATGGCTGCCGCTGTTGCATCGATGGCTCAGAGTGCGGTCGCCGACTACGTGGGCGGCACGCACATCGTGGGCTATGTGCGCGACTCGGTCACTCGCGAAGGGCTTCCCTTTGTGTCGGTGGCGATACTTGGCGGCAATGATGGCACCGTGAGTAACGAGCATGGCGGCTTTAACATAGATACCGACCTCGACATAGCAGCCATCAGGCTCACTGCCGTGGGCTACAAACCCAAAGATGTGGTGCTCAATCCCGGTCAGACGGTGCTTGTGGTGGATTTGTCGCCGTCAACAATCGAGCTTAGTGAGGTGGTGGTAAAGCGCAAGAAGGACAAATATTCAAAGAAGAACAACCCTGCAGTGGAGCTGATGCGTCGCATACGCTCGCACATGAACGAGCACGATCCTCTCAAGAGCCAATATTACAGCCACGAAAAATATGAGCGGCTGATGTATGGCTTTAACGACATTGACGAGGTGGCGAGTAAAAACCGCTTTTTCAGGCGCTTCGGCTTTTTGGGCGACTATGCCGACACCTCGGCAGTGACAGGCAAGCGTGTGCTGCCCATCTCCATCAAGGAGCAAGTGTCGCAGGAGTATTACCGCAACTCGCCGCAAAGCCACAAGCAGATAGTCACCGGCTTGAAAAGTTCGGGCATAGACGAGAGCATGGATCAAGCCAGTGTGAAGCGTTATCTTGACGACATTTTCAGGGAGGTGGACATATTCGGCAACGATGTCACCATATTGTCGAACCGCTTTGTGAGCCCGCTTTCGGCCATCGCAGCCGACTTCTATAAGTTCTACCTGACCGACACGCTCGACGTGGATGGCGAGCGGTGCATCGAGCTCACCTTCACCCCGCACACGCCCGAGACGTTTGGCTTTGTGGGGAAGCTCTTTGTGGCGCTGAACGACTCGACGATGTTTGTCAAAAAAATTCACATGAATGTGCCTCACCGCATCAACCTGAACTATGTGGAGCGTGTGAGCATCGACCAGGACTTTGCCCGCGCGTCCGATGGCACCCGCTTCAAGGTGCGTGATGACATGGAAGTGGAATTTCGCATTATAAAGGGCACTCCGGGGCTCTTTGCCCGTCGCGAGACGGCCTATACCGGTCACTCATTGCTCCAGCCACAAGACATGGAAATTTTCAACAAACGTGGTGAGCAGACCATTATGGCCGATGCCGACTTCATGCCGGCAGAGTTCTGGACCGACAAACGTCCCAAACTCATGCACACCGATGCCAGCACCATCAAGCAGATGCTGGCGCGGCTGCGACAGTCCAAGCTTTTCTACTGGAGCGAGAAAGTTATCGTTGCCTTAGTAAAAGGCTATGTTCCTACGTCAGAAAACAGTAAGTGGGACTTTGGCCCGATCAATACTACTATCAGCGGAAACAAACTGGAGGGTGTGCGACTGCGCCTGGGTGGCATGAGCACCGTGAACCTGAGCAGGCACTGGTTTGCACGCGCCTATGTGGCATATGGTACCAAAGACCGTAAATTCAAGTACATGGGTCAGCTCGAGTATTCATTCAATGCCAAGAAACAGCTCGACCAGGAATTCCCCATTCACAGCATCAGGCTGATGCACAAGTATGACATCGACAAGCTGGGTCAGAACTACCTCTACACCAATGCCGACAACGTGTTTTTGCAACTCAAGCGCCGTACCGACGACAAAATCGCCTATATGCGCACCACCCAGCTCGAGTGGAAACACGAGACGCTGAGCCACTTCTCGGTGGCATTGGGCTTGGAGCACAAGGTGCACGAAGCCTCTAAGTACCTGCCCTACACGCTGCCCGACGGCACATCGCTGAAGCGCTACACTCAAGCCGGCTTTTATGCCGAACTGCGCTATGCCCCCGGTGAAAAGTTTTATCAGACACGCTCTTACCGAATTCCGATCAACATGGATGCCCCCATCATTATGCTCAAGCACACTTATCACCCGCGCGGCTGGATGGGTAGCCGGTACGAAATGAATAAAACAGAAATCGGATTGCAAAAGCGCTTCTGGTTTTCAGCCTTCGGCTACACCGACGTAATCTTGAAAGGGGCAAAAATATGGAACAAGGTTGCATATCCCGACCTTCTCATTCCCAACGCCAACTTGTCATACACCATTCAGCCCGAGTCCTATGCGCTGATGGATGCCATGGAATTTGTCAACGACCAGTATCTGTCGTGGGATGTCACCTACTGGGCTAACGGAGCCTTGCTCAATCGCATCCCGCTGATCAAGTATTTGAAACTCAGAGAGGTGTTTACCTTCCGCGGGTTGTGGGGAAGCCTTAGCAAGCGCAACAATCCGGCCGAGGCGGGCGACGTGTTGCTCTTTCCCGAAGGTCCCTGTTGCGCCGCTATGGGAAAAAAGCCCTATATGGAAATCGGCGTTGGGCTTGACAACATCCTCACTTTCATCAGGCTCGACTATGTGTGGCGTCTCACCTACCGCGACACTCCCGGGGTGAACCGCGGTGGGGTGCGTGTGTCGTTACACTTCAATTTCTAATCGGCTATGGCACGCCGGTGGGGCGGCGCTCTGTCGTGGATGTGATGCCGCTGTTTGTGTGAACCATACTCCACCCTTTCGGGCACACTCCACCTACCCCCGTGACACACTCCCCCTGGCCCCTGTCACACGGGGAGCTGCTGATGTGCTGATTTACTGATGTGAATTTTGCTGAACTCTCGTTGTTTGTTGGCATTCACGGTATTATAACAACCTCGGAAAGTTTATCTGGCACACTGATTTTTAGTTAACGAGCCGACAAGTTGCCAGACTGTTTACTAAAAAACTTTCGGTGTGGAAAAAAGAGTCGAAAAACGAGTTGTTCTCAGGCCGATGACCAATTTGTACTAAAGTTGTGTGAAACCGCGTTAATTCTCATTATTTTCACAATTTGTTGCATACTTTTTCAAGAAATAATTCGTACCTTTGCAAGCTGATAAATAAGATTATAACTAAGTTACTATATAATTAATAAAATCATGGCAGAAAACAGAAAAAAGCTGTTCGAGCAATTTGCGCCTGTCACTCCCGAGGAGTGGCGCGCCAAAGCCGAAGTTGATCTCAAGGGAGCCGACTTCGACAAGAAAATGGTGTGGCGAACTAACGAGGGCTTCAATGTTCAACCGCTGTATCGCGGTGTTGACATCAAGGACCTCAAGGCCACCGATTCCCTCCCCGGCGAATACCCGTTTGTGAGAGGTACTCGTACCGACAACAACTGGCGCCGCCGTCAAGACATCAAGGTTGAGAATGTGGCCGAGGCTAATGCCAAGGCTCGCGACCTGCTCACAAAGGGCATCAATTCACTCGGTTTCAAGGTTAATAGCGACCATGCTCCCGAGCTGAAGACTCTGCTTGCAGGCATCGACCTGACAACCATTGAAATCAACTTGCAGTGCTGTCCCAAGTGCGCCTTGGCACTCACGCGTGCACTTGTGGAACTGGTGAAAGAAGCCAAGGCCGAAGACACGTTCAACGGCTCGGTGACATTCGACCCGTTCAAGCGTCAGCTCAAGCATGGCATGCCGTTCCCCGGCGATGTGGTGGCAATGGCCTCTGAGATTATGAAGGCAGCCGAGCCCGTTAAAAATCTGCGTGTGCTGAGCGTTGACTCAGTGCTGCTCAACAATGCCGGTGCCTATATCTATCAGGAGTTAGGCTATGCCTTAGCGTGGGGCAATGAGTGGATGGCAGCCCTGACCGATGCCGGCTTCAAGGCCGACGAGGTGGCTCGCCGCATCAAGTTCAACATGGGCATCAGCACTATCTATTTCATGGAGATTGCCAAGTTCCGTGCCGGCCGTCAGCTGTGGGCCCAGATAGTGAAGCAGTATAACCCCGAGTGCGATTGCGCTTGCAAGATGGTAGTGAATGCCGAGACAAGCCGTTTCAATCTCACCGTGTTTGACTCTTATGTGAACCTGCTTCGCACGCAGACCGAGACCATGAGTGCCGCCTTAGCCGGCGTTGACTCGATAGTGGTTACTCCGTTTGATGCTCCCTACAAGGAGAGCGACGACTTTAGCGAGCGCATAGCCCGCAACCAGCAGATACTGCTTTGTGAAGAGTCGCACCTCGACAAGGTTGTTGACCCTGCCGGAGGTTCATATTATGTTGAGATGCTCACAGCATCGCTCGCCCAGGAGGCTTGGAAACTCTTCCTCGACGTTGAGGACAAGGGTGGTTTCAAGGCTTCGCTTGAAGATGTTATTAATAATGTGAATGCAAGTGCCACAGCGCGCTTCGACAAGGTGGCCAAGCGCAAAGAGCAGCTTCTGGGCACCAACCAGTTCCCCAACTTCA
>DGVT01000057.1 GCA_002395965.1 Porphyromonadaceae bacterium UBA4277 | reverse complement strand
GCTGTCTGCGTCTCCGGCTTCGCTGTGACTGTCTGCGTCTCCGGCTGTGTGGTCTCTGTCGCTGGGGCGACTCCGGTCGTGCTGTCGTGTTGATGTAGCTGTTTGCGGGTGGGCAGCTGGGACCCGTGATTACGGCGATGCAGGTCGGAGACCTGCGGTTACCCCGTAAGGGGTGACCCTGCATGAAACCCCACGGCGGCCTGGTCGAAGACCAGGATGGCGTGGGGAGACTGACAACCCACAGAAAATCCGACCTCGTAGAGGTCGCCCCACGCACCGGTCAGTAACCATTGTTGTCTATGCAAAAAATAATTAGTATTTTTGCAAAAAACTTGTCTCACATGAGTGCCGTAAACGCAATATATCACGTTGTAATAAACACATACCGACGCGAAATGACAATTCCTGAACTGTCGTGTGAAGCTCTATACAACTATATATCCGGTATTATCAAGAAACGTGGTTGTGTTATATATGCTATCAATGGTATTGAGAATCATATTCACTTTCTTATTAATCTTCATCCTTCGGTTTCTTTGTCCGACTTAGTGCGTGATATAAAACTGGGATCAAATAACTGGATTAAGAGCCACCAGGCCTCGTACCCTCAATTCAAGGGTTGGGGCAAGGAATATGGTGCATTTACTTATGCACTCAGGGATCGTGACATGGTGAGACGTTATATTGAGAACCAGAAAACGCATCATCAGCGCCAGGGCTTTGAGACGGAATATCGTCACCTGCTGGATGTGGCTGGAGTTGAATGGAATGATTACCGACTGACATAGTGAGGCGGTTCATGCTGCAAATGCGTCTTTGTTGGGTGGGGGAAGTGACGACGAAGGCCGCAGCCGCACTGAGCGACTACGGCCCCCGAAGGACTACTAAATTATTTTATAAGGTTTGGAGATCAGAGTTTCGTAAACTCTAAACTTGAGTTCACTTGAAAAAAATTGCATTTTATGCTTTTGCCCTTCCGGGGCGAAATGTAACATCCTGATTATCAAGGGGGATGTGTCATAATTCTATTTCATAAGGCTTTGATTGAATTTTGAGATTACGTCACTGATATAGTGCATCTTCGAAGCACCTTTTAAGTCGCTGTCTCTCACCAAGCTGCGCACATCTTCGATGTTGCTTGCATGGTGTTAAAGAAATGGTCGCATCTTCGATGCGCCTGCGTTTTCAACGCTTTTTCTGAATTATGACACACCCACCTGAAGGCTCATAGTCCTTTCAGGACTTTTTCAAGTGGACTCAAACTTTTATCATCAGTTAGCGAGAATCAGATTGATGATGGCATTCACGTCGTCCACGTCAACAAGGCCGTCCTTGTTGATGTCGGCAAACTTGATGTTGTCGTTGTTCATCTGCAGAATAATGTTGATGACAGCGTTCACGTCGTCAACGTCAATGAGTCCGCTACCGTCCACGTCGCCCGGTATGCGAATTTCCTCAACATTGAAGAACTTCTGCCATCCGTTGGCAGCCTTGTAGGCGTCAACCTTGCCTCGCGGCACAAAGAGGGTGCAGTTTTGCACATCGACATAAGCGAATTCGTTGTTGCTTTGGACCGTGGGAGGCACAGCGGCATGGCTGTAGATTTCTTGCAATCCTGTGCAGTTATAGAAGTCGGCTTCCTTGTGCAGATAGGTAACATTTTTACCTACATGAACAGTCTTGAGCGTGGCTATCCCGTGTGCCAGGCGGCCGTAGTCGCCGTCGATGTTGCGGCCGTAGTGCAGTGTCTCGAGCGGGCTGTTGGCGAACACTGCATTGCCGCTGTAGCGTGCGCCGCCCACCTTCAGAGCGCGAGCATCATCCTCCACGGTGACGTGCTTAAGAGCGGTCATTTCGGCGAATGCCCCCACCTCTATCGAGTCGAGGCTTGCCGGCAGTGTGAGCGACCGGCAGCTATAGTTGTGTGCGAACGCCTCGTTGCCGATAATTTTCACGCCGTGGCCAAGGTCGATGTTTGCCAGCAGGGTGTCGCTTCGAAATGCATTATTACCGATTTTGGTCACCTTGTCGGGAATTGTAATCGAAGTGAGGCTGTAGCAGTAATTGAAAGTGGAATTGGGGATCTCGGTGATGTTTTTACTTAAGGTGATGCTTTGCAGCCCGGTGCAGTTGTAGAAATCGGGATCGCTGCGCAGCTGTGTCACATAGTCGCTCATGGTGACAGTCTTGAGCGTGGGCACACCATTCGCCAATCGACCGTTTGCGGCCTCGATGTTGCGTCCGTAGTGCAGTGTCTCGAGCGGGCTGTCGCCGAACACTGCTGTGCCGCCATAGCGTGCACCGCCCACCTTCAGGGCGCGAGCATCATCCTCCACGGTGACGTGCTTAAGAGCGGTCATTTCGACAAACGCCCCCACCTCTATCGAGTCGAGGCTTGCCGGCAGTGTGAGCGACCGGCAGCTATAGTTGTGTGCGAACGCCTCGCTACCGATGACTTTCACACCGTGGCCAAGGTCGATGTTTGCCAGCAGGGTGTCGCTTCGAAATGCATTATTACCGATTTTGGTCACCTTGTCGGGAATGGTGATTGAGGTAAGGCTGTAGCAGTAATTGAAAGTACTGGCAGGGATCTCGGTGATGTTTTTACTTAAAGTGATGCTTTGCAGCCCCGTGCAGTTGTAGAAGTCGGGGTCACTGCGCAGCTGCGTCACATAGTCGCTCATGGTGACGGTCTTGAGCGTGGGCACGGAGTTTGCCAAACGGCCGTGCGAAGCATCGATGTTGCGTCCGTAATGCAGCGTCTCGAGTGGGCTGTCGCCGAACACTGCCGTGCCGCCATAGCGTGCGCCGCCTATCTTTAGGGCGCGGGAGTTGTCCTCTACGGTTACATTCTTGAGAGCCGTCATATTGGTGAAGGCATACACATTTATCGAGTCGAGGCTTGCCGGCAGGGTGAGCGACCGGCAGCTATAGTTGTTGGCGAACGCTTCGCTACCGATGAGCTTCACGCCGTTGCCCAAGTCGATGTTTGCCAACAGGGTGTCGCTATGAAATGCCTTTTCGTCGATTTTGGTAATGGTATTGGGAATCTCAACTTTAGCAAGTTTGTAGCAATACTGGAAAGCGTACATGCCAATGCTTCCCTCGGTGGTAATGGTGCTACCGGCATTGCGGGTGACGGTGGTCAGATTGGGGCAAGAGTAGAATGCCCCGTACTCTACACTCACTCCGCCGCCCAACTGCAATGTGGTGAGCGTCTCGTTGTAGCTGCACAATCCGTCGCCGCGGGTAGTTGCTATATTACGCCCCATGTAAAGTGTGGTAATGGGGGCTTTGCCAAGCGGGTAATTCCAGTAGTAGCCACCGGTCATTTTCAGCGTGTCGGCGCCGTCTTCGAAGCGCAGCGTGCGCAGGGCAGTCATCTTGTTGAACAGGTTTTCGGCTCGCACTTCACGCAGTGTGCCGGGAATCGACAGTGTGGACACATGGGTGAATGGGTCGAAGATGTTTTTTTCAATCAGCTCAAGATACTCCGGCAGAATAACGTTCTCAACCGGTGTGAGCAGGTCGTTGAGCGTCTGCTCGTTAATGTGTCCCACATCGTCGGGATCAATGCCATAGGCATTCAGGTAGCTGATGCCCACAATCTTGTAGGACCTGCCGCCGATGTTCACAGTGGATGGCAGGCGCAGCGTCTTGTTGGCCTCGAGCACAACGGTAGTGGTGAGTGAGTTGATGATTGCGATACCCTGCGTGGGGTCGTAACCATACATGATGTTGTTAACCGTTGCGAAATTGCTGAAGGTCACTTCGCCGCGTCCCGGCCAGTCGGTGTAGCTCTGCGCCCAGCCGAGCGCAGCCACCATGCATGAAAATGCGAATAGTAATAATTTCTTCATAATACAAAATTTTATAGGTTTATAATTAATATGTGAAAATAGTCGGGGCAGTTAATTCAATAAATTCGTGCAAAATTATTGATTAAAGGCCGAAAAAACACTTACAAAAATTGCAATCGACTAACAAAAACGGTTTTTGTAAGTCGAATTCTGGCATTTTGAGCCGAATTTTACTGAATGAAGTGTAGGAAGCGCCGGTGCCGGGTGCGTTATAAATCATCATGCAAATGGTGATAAACTCAAGCAAGCGGTGTGAAAAGGCGTGTAATGTTAATAATGTGTTGAAAAGTTTGGCTGTGCATTTGCTTGTTAATTGGCGGCGATGGCGTAACTTTGCAGTGACATTTCGTGTGACCCCTCGCATGGAATATAAAATTCACCCTAAACGAGAAGCAAAAATTATATGCCCGGAACAAATAACCAGCGCAATCCCCGCCAGCGCCCACAGCACGAGAGCGAAATAGTGAATGAGTTTGGGAAACTGCAGCCCCAGGACCTTCAAGTGGAAGAAGCCGTGCTCGGTGCGCTCATGCTTGAGAAAGATGCCTATACCGTAGTGAGCGACTTGCTCAAGCCCGAGAGCTTTTATGACTATAGTCATCAGCTCATCTATTCGGCTATCGTGTCGCTTGCCGTCAAGCAGCGTCCCATCGACATGCTCACCGTCACCGAGCAGTTGCGCAACGACGGCAACCTGGACGCAGCCGGCGGGCCGCTGCACATCAGCGAGCTCACGGGTCGCGTGTCGAGTGCGGCCAATGTTGAGTATCATGCCCGCATAGTGGCGCAGAAGTATCTGGCGCGTGAGTTGATCAAATTTTCCAGCAACATCCAGTCGAAGGCGTTTGATGAGACGGTCGATGTGTATGACCTCATGCAGGAGGCCGAGGGAGGACTGTTTGAAATCTCCAAAAACACGCTCAAGCGCGACGTCAGGCAGATCGACCCCATCATTACCGAGGCATTGAAGAAGATAGAAGATGCTTCAAATAACGAGAATGGCTTGAGCGGTCTTCAGACCGGCTATCACGAGCTGGACAAGATGACCGGCGGCTGGCAACCCAGCGATTTGATTATCATTGCCGCCCGCCCGGCTATGGGCAAAACCGCCATGGTGCTCTCGATGGCCAAGAACATGGCTGTGGAGTTTAACACCCCTATTGCCGTGTTCTCGCTTGAGATGAGCAGCTTGCAGCTGGTGAACCGATTGATAAGTAATGTGTGTGAACTCGACGGAAAGAAAATCAAGACCGGCCAGCTATCGGCAGCCGAGTGGGAAAATCTGACGGTGCGCGTTAAAGCCTTGTACTCGGCTCCGCTCTACGTTGACGACACCCCGTCGCTATCAATCTTTGAACTGAACACTAAGGCTCGCCGCCTGGTGCAGGAGCATGGCGTGAAAATGATCATCATCGACTACCTGCAGCTGATGAATGCCAGCGGAATGAAATTCGGCAGCCGCGAGCAGGAGGTGAGCAACATCTCGCGTTCGCTCAAGCAGCTGGCCAAGGAGCTAAACATTCCCATTATAGCGCTGTCGCAGCTCAACCGCAGTGTGGAAACTCGTGGCGACGACCGCAACGGCAAGCGCCCGCAACTGAGCGATCTGCGTGAGTCGGGAGCTATTGAGCAAGATGCCGATATCGTGTGCTTCATCCACCGCCCGGAGTACTATTTGCGCCATGGCGAGGATGCCGAAGGAAACGACATTCGCGGCCTGGCCGAGTTCATCATCGCCAAGCACCGCAGTGGTGGAGTGGGCGACATCAAGCTGCGCTTCCGTGCCGACTATGCGCGTTTTGAGAATTGGGATGAGAACTATAACCTTGCCGACGAGCCCACTAAGATTGCTTCGAAACTCAACAGCCAGTCGGATGTGGTGTCAAACCCGGCCGACGGTTTTACCCCGCTACCTACAAATGTGGATTTCCTGACCGATGACAACAGCAATCGAGAACCTATATTTTAATATAGTATAAGATGAAACTGAGATTATTACTATTGAGTGCCATGCTCGGCATCGCAGTGGCGCATGCCCATGCCTGGACGGTGACATCGCCCGGCGGAGCGATTAGTGTGGATTTCACAATCACTGGCGGAAAACCAACCTATAGCGTCGCTTACCGTGGCCGGCAGGTGGTGAGTCCCAGCACGTTGGGAATGCAACTTGCCGATGGCACCGTGGGCGAGAATATGACCCTTGAAGGTGCCAAGCCCCGTGTGACCTCGCACGACTCGCATTGGGTGCAGCCCTGGGGCGAGGACGACACCGTGCGCAATCACTATAACGAAATGATTGTGAGAATGAAGTCGAGGAAAACAACCTCGTCTCGCAAGTTGCTGAACATTGCCGTGCGTGTGTATGACGACGGCTTCGCTTTCCGTTATGAGTTGCCGGGCAATGGCAATGTGGAAATCATTGATGAGCTGACGCAGATGCGCCTTGCGCACGATGCGCAGGCCTGGTCGATACCGAGCAACCGTACCGAGTATTTCGAGGGCATCTATGAGCGCGGGCTGCTTTCGGCCAAAGACACGGTGTGCACGCCGCTGACAATCGAATATGCCCCCGATGTGTTTCTCGCCGTTCACGAGGCCAATCTCACCGACTATGCCAGTATCAACCTCACACCACGGCTACCGGGCGACGGCACGGTGAGTCTGCTCACGGCACTCACGCCATGGCAGAGCGGCGTGAAGGTGTATGGCGATGGTGTGGTGCAGTCGCCGTGGCGAATGATGATTATTGCGCCCACGGCCGGCGACCTGCTGCTCTCGCGCATGATGCTCAACCTGAATGAGCCGTGTCGCATTGCCGACACGTCGTGGATTGAGCCCGGACGTTACCTGGGCATCTGGTGGAGCATTCACAAGAAGAAAAACACTTGGGAGATGGGGCCGGCGCACGGCGCCACCACAGTCAATGTGAAGCGATATATCGACTTTGCCGCACGACACGGTTTTGCCGGCGTGCTCGCCGAGGGGTGGAACCCCGGCTGGGGCCAGGGCGAGACGGTGACCTACCTCAAGGCATACCCCGACTTCGACATCGAAGGGGTGTGCCGCTATGCCCGCGACAGGGGAGTGCGGTTTATCGGGCACATGGAGTCGTGGGGACGTGCAGCACTTATCGAGCAGGAGATGGACGATGCCTTCTCGTGGTATGCCGGCATGGGCATCAATGCCGTGAAGACCGGCTATGTGGGCCACCTGCTCGACAGCAAGGAGCTGGCAAAGTCGCAATACGGCATTCGCCATTACCGCCGCGTGATAGAGTGTGCCGCACGCCATCACATTATGATTGACAACCATGAGCCAGCCATGCCCACCGGCTTGCAGCGCACATGGCCCAACCTGATGACTCAGGAAGGCGTGCGCGGACAGGAATATAACGCATGGTCGGCCGACGGCGGCAATCCGCCCTCGCACACCGTCGCGCTGCCGTTCACACGAGGGCTTGCAGGTCCCATGGACTTCACTCCGGCAATCTTCAATCAGGGCGACGACGTGGTGCCCGGCACGCATCCTCACAGCACGCTGGCTAAGCAACTCGGCGAATTTGTGGTGCTCTACAGCCCGCTTCAGATGGCTGCCGATGCCATCGAGAACTATGAAGGACAGCCGGCGCTCACGTTCATTGAGAGTTGTCCCACCACATGGAGTAAGACAGTGGTGCCTCATGCCGCAATAGGGCAGTATGTGACCATTGCACGCAAGGAACGTGGTGATGGTGGACGCTGGTTTGTGGGCTCGATTACCGATGAACATGCCCGCAAGCTGTCGTTGCCGCTCAAATTCTTAGACGCCGGCGTGAGGTATCGTGCAATGATTTATGCCGACGCTGCCGATGCCGACTATGAGCGCAACCCGTATGCCATGACCATAACGCAGCGTGAAGTCACGTCGGCCGATGTGCTCACGCTCACCTTGGCGCGTAGCGGAGGCTGTGCAATAAGGCTGGAACCATTGCATTGATTATTAGCAACTAACTTGACATTGTTATGCCACAAGAAATAGAAAGGAAATTTCTCGTAAAAGGCGAGTTCAAGAGTGAGGCATTCAAGAGTGTGCACATCACACAGGGCTACCTAAACTCATTGCCCGAGCGCACGGTGCGTGTGCGCATTAGGGACGGCCAAGGCTTCATTACCATTAAGGGCAAAGCTGATGCTACCGGCGTGAGCCGCTTTGAGTGGGAAAAGGAAATCGCTGTGGATGAGGCCGGTGAACTGCTCAAGATGTGCGAGCCCGGCGTGATCGACAAGACGCGCTATCTGATTAAGGTGGGTGAGCGCACGTTTGAGGTCGATGAGTTTCATGGCGACAACGATGGCCTGGTCATGGCCGAGGTGGAACTGCCCTGCGAGGATGCACCCTTCGACCGCCCGCAATGGCTTGGCAAGGAGGTGACCGGCGACAGCCGTTACTATAACGCTATGCTTGTGAAAAATCCCTTTAAGAACTGGAAATAACGGGATGTGTCATAATTCAAAAAAGCGTTGAAAACGCAGACGCATCGAAGATGCGACCATTTCTTTAACACCATGCAAGCAACATCGAAGATGTGCGCAGCTTGGTGAAAGACAGCGAATTAAAAGGGTGCTTCGAAGATGCACAACATGTGTCGGGTTATACTTCGATCACCTCTGATTTTCTATAATT
>DGVT01000002.1 GCA_002395965.1 Porphyromonadaceae bacterium UBA4277 | reverse complement strand
TTCAAGAACACCATCATCATCATGACCAGCAACATGGGGTCGAGCCTTATTCGTGATCGCTTCGAGCACCTCACAGCCCAAAATCGCGACCAGGTGATCGGCAGCACGCGTAACGAAGTGATGGAGATGCTAAAGCAGACCATCAGGCCCGAATTCCTCAACCGAATCGATGAGATAATTATGTTCTCGCCGCTCGATGAGGAGCAGATAAAGCAGATTGTTAAATTGCAGCTCGGCAGTGTGAAGAAGATGCTGGCAGCCAATGGTATCACGCTCGAAGCAACCGACGGCGCTATCGACCTGCTTGCACAGGCTGGCTATGATCCGGAGTTCGGTGCACGACCGGTTAAGCGTGCTATTCAGAACCTTGTGCTCAACCCATTGAGCAAGAGTATTATTTCGCAACAAGTCAATCGCGACAAACCCATTGTTATTGATGCCCAGGCGGGAGAGCTTGCCTTCAGCAATTAACGGCGATTTTGCGACATACCAGTGTAGAGGAGGGTGGCAAGACACATTGCCACCCTCCTGTTTGATTAATAACCTAAGTTTTCGCCCACGAGCACCACAATGTGCCTCTCGCCAAAGCGTGAGTTGCGCAGGAGGTGAACGTAGCTGCAAATGCTTGCCGGGCTGTTGCAGTTGTGGCAACAGCCATCGCTGTTGCATGGCGTTTCGGTGCCAAGGCGTGCGGCATTGATGGGAGCGGCCGTGCTGCGTGCACGCGACAGGGCTGCATCCACGGTTTGTGCCACCTTGTTCATACCCACTACGAAGACCACCCTTTTTGGTCCCCAGCTGATGGCTGCTATGCGGTTGCCGTTACCGTCGATGTTGACGATCACGCCGTCTTCGCTAATGGCATTGGCGCTGGTTAGATAGTAGTCGGCTTCAAACGACTGAATGTATGTTTTTCTCACTTCGTCGGGCGTTGTGGCTTGAGCGCGGTCGATAATGTTGAGCGTGTTGCGACGGCGCAGGGCATCGGTGAGCCCCATGTCGTGGATTGTCATCGAGCCGCCCCATGTCACCGTGCTGCCATCGCCTATCATGCTCGATATCAGTTCCACGGCTTGTGAAGCAGTGGCGCAGTAGTGAGCTGTGATGTTGCGGCGCTTGAGGTTCTTTATCAGCTTTTCGGCAAGCCGGGCATTGCGGGTTTCGAGTGGTGTCATAGTGGCAAATGGCTTAGGGGTATTGAATGTTGTGTTTCTTGAATTGTTCCACGTCAATGGGCTTGAGGCCGCAGTTGTCAAGAGTCCTTAACTCGTTGTGGTCGTTGATGTAGAGCCTCGGTGATGCTTTGAAGGCGCCATTGCCTAAGGCGTTGTCGGTTTTTAGCAGCCGGGCTTTCACACCGGCTAAGTCGAGCATGGTGTGGAACATGACCATGCCGGTTGAGACCGGGACCGACACATGGCTTGCCATAGCATTCCACTTGTCGGTGTGCATCTGCTTCCATTGCGGCGAGGCCCACACAAGAAGCGGCACTCGCAGGTGGTAGTAGGTGGGATTGGGCGAAGCGTGCAGGAAGCGCCCGCGTGCGTCGTCATATATGTCCTCGCCATGGTCGCTGGTATATACCATCACGGCCGGTTGGCCGGTCTGCTGCAAAGTGCTTATAATCTGTGTGATTATGTAGTCGGCATAGGCTATGGTGTTGTCATAGGCGTTGAGCAGCTTCTGGCGCTGTGATGCCGTGGCCGAGGGATAGTCGGTGGGAGAGAATCGCTCCATTTCTTTAGGGTATCGGTCGCGGTAGTCAAAGTGTGATCCGTAGCAGTGAAGCACCACAAGGAGTTTGTGGCCGGCATGAGCTGTGAGCTGTGATTTGAGCAGCTTCACAAGCTCAATGTCATAGACGTTGGCCGACACTGGAAGCGAGTCCTTGGTGAATATCACGTCCTCTGCTTCGCAGCCCAGGAAATCAATGAACGAGCCGTTGCGGCGCTGGTTGCTCAAGTAAACCGTGGCATAGCCGGCCTCACAAAATGCGCTTATGATGCCATGCTGGTGGTAGAGACTGTCGAAGCTGTGCTCGCTGGCCGTGGCTGTGAGCAGCATGGGGACGCTCTTGTGAGTGGTGTTGCTCATGGTGATGGCATCGGTGAATGCGAGCAGCTGCGACGAGTCGCGAAGCGCACTCAGCAGGGGAGTGGTGTTGCGTGCATAGCCGTAGAGCGACATGTTGTCGGCCTTGGCCGTCTCTCCGATGACGAGCACATAGACCTCGGGTATGGAGTCGGGACGGGTGTCAACGGCACCATGGGTGAAGTCGCGCGACGTGCTGTGATAGCGGGCCGACTTGATGGTGCGGTCAACGCTCAGGGCAAGATTATACGACACGTTCACAGGGAAAATGTCGTCTTCGATGGCAAATCGGGGGTTGATGAAATAGTTGATGCCGAGCATCACAAGCCCAATCAAGGCTATTCCACAGCCGATGATGCGGTGATTATGGCGGAACCCGAAGTGCAGCGTCTTCTTGTTGCGCACCGAATGCACTGCCAGCACCATGCCGGTAACATAGACCACAACCACAAATATTACCGACGGGTAGATCTGTATTAGCAGCTCGTTGGCCTCGGTGACGTTGGTGGTAATGACGTTCAGAAACATATCTACGGCTATCGGCGCTTCACCGAACAGATACAGAAGCACGATTTCAAAGGCGTCGAAGAAGATGAAGATGAACAGCCACCAGAACATCTTGCCGGGCTTGTCCTTGAGGGTGAGTGCGGCCCAGTACAATCCCGCGGGGAGCACAACGTTAATGATGCGTGTGAACAGGGTGGTTGATTCAGTGAAAATCATGAATATGTTGGGGAGGATGAGCATCCCCAAGAATATCCAGAACATTGCATATTGATTGCGTATAAACTGTTTCATTATTGTGTGTTATGCTTGTGTCTTCATGCAATTATCAAAAACTCTCATACATCGACATTACCAGGCCATGCTCGCCATGTGTGCCAAATCCATAGTCAAACCTGATGTTCATTTTCTTTCTCACCTCAAAGCGGTAGCCTATACCGAAGTTGGGAAGCAGTTTCTTGAAGTGCTCAGTGTCGTGAAACACATTTCCCACGCCCACCCATGCCACAATGCCGCTGTGGCGCCAGATGTGCTGTCGCACCTCTACCTGGGCACTCATGCTGTGCTTGTCGCGGAACCGGCCCTTGTAATAGCCGCGCATGTTGGCGTTGTTGCCCAGGCGCGACATCATTGCCCACGACGGATTGCCAAAGTTGAACAGCCCCCTGATTTCACTGGCTATGATGGCATCTCGCCAGGCAGTGTGATAGTAGGCGACGCGGAAGTCGGTGGAGGTGAAGGCATATTTGTTCCACAGGAATTTGGGCTTGAACACTTGCTTGAGATACACATAGACTCCTCGCGTCGCATTAGTAATAAGGTCGCGGCTATCATATTGTATGGCATAGCCCGCGCCATAATTCCTCACTGTGCGGTCTTGCCCATCAAACAAAACGTCGGAGTCCACTTTGCCGCTGGTGGCGTAGTTCCATTCAATGGCCGGACCGACGTAAACATTTCGGGCAATGCGAAACATCATGTCGGCCTGTATCTTTGCTTCGCTGCCGTGCAGCTGTATGCTCTTGTCTTCTACCGCCCGGTCGTAGCCCATGCCCCAAAACTCCGATGGAGCGTAGTCATAGCGCAACTCATAGTTAAGCCGTTTGCTGTCGTCGGGGAATATCGTGGTGCCCACCATTGCCACGCTCCAGAATCCGGCAGTGGTTATGTCGGTTTTCAGCATTGCGTTCGATGGCTGCAATGAGAAGTCGCAACCATTCATGCGGTAGCTGATGCTCCCGGCAAGCGCCAGGCCGAATTTGCTGTCGGTCTCATAATGCGGGCCGCCCAGCACAAACCATTTGACGCGGCTGGTGTCGATGCGCGACGTGTCGCTCTCGCTAATGTAGTTCATTATGCGCTTGAAAATGTTGGGCTTACGGGTGGCAATGCTGTCGCCGGTAGCGTGAGCAGCCACACCACAAAAGATCAGTGCGAGATATATTATCGTTCGTTTCACACTGCGAAATTAGTGCAAACCGAGCGAATACGCAAAGTTTACTAAGATTTTTCAGAACTATGGACTAATTTTAACTTCAACAATAACAATAGAAAAACACTGTATTCATGCACAGAATAATGTAGATTAGTCGCAGCGCCATTGAGGCCAAATGAGGGTGTGTCATAATTCAAATTATAGAAAATCAGAGGTGATCGAAGTATAACCCGACACATGTTGTGCATCTTCGAAGCACCCTTTTAATTCGCTGTCTTTCACCAAGCTGCGCACATCTTCGATGTTGCTTGCATGGTGTTAAAGAAATGGTCGCATCTTCGATGCGTCTGCGTTTTCAACGCTTTTTTGAATTATGATACACCCCGACGATTGTTGCGCCTTTATGAATGATGGGTCGAAAAAATTATTTTCAACTTTCAATTAATTATATTAAATTTGCAAGATATTTTGAAAGATGCTGTACTGTTGTATGGTACGGCCTAAATTAAAATTCTAAAGATATGGTAAACATTAAATTTCCTGATGGAAACGTGAAGCAGTATGAAGCAGGCGTAACGCCACTTCAGATTGCCGAGAGCATTAGCGCCGGACTGGCTCGTAACATTCTGGCCGCTAAATTAAACGATGAGGAGTGGGACATCAGTCGTCCCATAAACACCGATGGTGAAATCCATTTTTACAAGTGGGAAGACCCTGAAGGCAAGCATGCGTTTTGGCACACTTCGGCCCACTTGCTGGCCGAGGCCCTGCAGGAGCTGTACGACGGAATTCAATTCGGTATAGGCCCTGCTATTGAAAACGGATTCTACTACGACATTGACCCGGGTGAGAACACACTCACCAGTGCCGACTTTGAGAAGATTGAGAAAAAAATGGCCGAGTTGGTGGCTCGCAAAGAGGAAGTCGTGCGCCGCGACATCAGCAAGGCCGATGCCCTGAAATTCTTCGGCGATGGCGGACAGACACTGAAGTGTGAGCTCATCAATGAACTCGAAGATGGTCATATAACCACATATACCCAAGGCAACTTTACCGATTTGTGCCGTGGCCCGCACATTCCCACCACAGCACCAATCAAGGCCGTAAAAGTGCTGTCGCTGGCCGGAGCCTACTGGCGTGGCGACGAGACTCGCCCGCAGCTGGTGCGTGTCTATGGCATTTCGTTCCCTAAAAAGTCGATGCTCGACGAATATTTAGTGATGCTCGAGGAGGCCAAAAAACGTGACCACCGCAAGATTGGCAAGGAAATGGAGCTGTTTGCATTCTCGCAAAACGTGGGTGCCGGTCTGCCATTGTGGTTGCCTAAGGGCGCTGCGCTGCGCAATCGTCTGCAGGACTTCCTGGCAAAGATACAGAAGAAGTATGGCTACCAGCAGGTGGTCACTCCGCACATTGGCAACAAGATGCTGTATGTAACATCGGGCCACTATGCAAAATATGGAAAGGACTCGTTCCAACCCATCCACACTCCCGAGGAGGGCGAGGAGTACATGCTCAAGCCCATGAACTGCCCGCATCACTGCGAGA
>DGVT01000115.1:32676-51557 GCA_002395965.1 Porphyromonadaceae bacterium UBA4277 | reverse complement strand
ACGGCTACGGCGGGCCCTTCCAGCGTGTGGTGTTGGAGCTGAAAATCCTGCGTGGCGACCTCGAGAAGACCATCGAAAAAGGCCTCGAGCAGACTGCGGCCTACATGGACCTTTGCGGCTCGGTTGACGAGGGGCACTTCATCGTCTTCGACCGCTCGGGCAGCAAGACCTGGGACGAGCGCATCTGGCATGAGAATCGGCAGTATCAAGGCCGCACAATCACCGTGTGGGGCATGTAATCACTATAGAATCAATAATCATGAGAAATTCACATATCTAATGGAACGACTAACAAAATTATACAAGCAATATGTGGGCAGTGAACCCACCGAGATAAAGCTGATGGACAAGGCTGGTTCTAACCGCAACTATTACCGCCTGCTTGGCGAGAAATCGGTAGTAGGTGTCATCGGTGAGTCACGAGAAGAAAACGAGGCCTTCATCTATATAGCAAAGCACTTCAAGGAGCAAGGTCTGTCGGTGCCCACCGTCTATGGTGTGAGCGACGACCACATGGCTTACATTCAGGAAGACTTAGGCAACAAGCCCGAGAGCATCTTGTGGAACAAGATTCGCCGCAGCAGCATCACTCACGCCTTCACCAGCGAAGAGAAAGACCTGCTGCGCCGTGCCATGCGCGACTTGTGCGACATCCAGTTCCGCGGCACGCAACGCTTTGACTACAGCAAGTGCTACCCGGCTCAGTGCTTCGACGAGCGTTCAATCAAGTGGGACCTGAACTACTTCAAGTATTGCTTCCTGAAAGCCACCGGCATCATTTTCAACGAGGACAAACTTGAGAACGATTTCGACAGCCTCACACGCGACCTGCTGACAGTGCCCAGCGAGACATTTATGTACCGCGACTTCCAGTCACGCAACGTGATGCTCGTGGGCGACACCGACCATCCTGCCGACTGCCGGCTGGCGTACATCGACTTCCAGGGTGGGCGCCGCGGCCCGTACTACTACGACGTGGCATCGTTTGTGTGGCAGTCACGGGCCAAGTACCCCGAAGACTTGAAGAAAGAGCTCATCGAGGCTTATATTGAACAGCTACGACTCTACAAGCCCAATCTCGACGAGAAGGAATTCCAGGACAACCTGCGAATGTTTGTCCTGTTCCGCACGCTGCAAGTGCTGGGAGCCTACGGCTTCCGCGGCTACTTTGAGAAGAAGCCCGACTTCATGAAAAACAGCATTGTGCCAGCCATTGCCAACCTGCGACGACTGGTTGCCAACGACCCGTTCAGCCAGTATCCCTACCTGAGCGAGATAATCAACGAACTGATTAACATGAAGGACTTCACCAGCGAGGAGAAATCGCTCACTGTGAGGGTGATGAGCTTTGCCTACAAGAAAGGCATACCACACGACCCCTCGGGCAACGGCGGTGGCTATGTGTTTGACTGCAGGGCACTTAACAACCCCGGAAAATACGACAAATACAAAGCCTTCACCGGGCTCGACGACAACGTGATTAAATTCCTGCAAGAAGAAAGCACCATCGACCAGTGGCTCGAGCACGTCTATGCCATGGTTGATGAAAGTGTAGAGCGCTACAAAAAACGCAACTTCACCGACCTGATGGTGTGCTTCGGTTGCACAGGTGGTCAGCACCGCTCGGTGTATGCCGCCCAGCACCTGGCCGAGCACATTCACAAGAAGTTTAACGTGCGAGTAGAGCTCACTCACCGCGAGCAGAGCGGCCACGACCGCACCTTCAACCCCATAGTAGAATGAAAGCACTCATCTTTGCTGCCGGATTAGGCACACGCCTGCGACCGCTCACCAACGACCGCCCCAAGGCGCTCGTTGAGGTTGCTGGAGTCACAATGCTTGAGCGAGTGATACGCCGTGTGGCAGATGCCGGCTTCGACGACATCACTATCAACATCCACCACTTCGGTGAGAAAATCATCGAATTTCTTGACCAGAACAGCAACTTCGGGCTCAACATCCACGTCAGCGACGAGCGCGACATGCTGCTCGACACCGGTGGTGGCATCTTGAAAGCGCGCCGGTGGCTCGACGGCGACGAGCCATTCCTGGTGCATAATGCCGACATCATCACCACGCTCGACCTGCGGGCCATGTATGACAGGCATTGCAATAGCGATGCACTGGCCACAATCCTGGTGAAAGACCGCGTTACGCAACGTTACTTCGTCTTTGACCACACAATGCGGCTACAAGGCTGGATCAACAAGAAGACAGGCGAGACGCGCCCTAAGGGGTTTGTACACGATAGCACTTCAATGCTTGAGCGTGCCTTTGGTGGCGTGCACGTTATCTCACCGAAAATTTTTCAGTTGCTTGAAAAGGAAGAAAAGATTTTAGGGCCAAAGTTCTCGATCACACCTTTCTATATCGACGTGTGCCGTGAGCAGTGCATTCATGGCTACGAGCCAGCCGAGGCCTACCGTTGGTTAGACGTGGGCAAGCCCGAGACCCTGGCCCAAGCCGAGCAAGAATTATCACGCTCCGAATAGAGGCGCCGACCGCCACACCACCAACAGAAAAGAGAAGCTATAGCACACATTGCCAATAGCTTCCTTTTTATAATTTGAATTATGGTTATACTCAGTTCAGCTCATGGAAGCCATCGATGGCCGGGCCAACGCCTGTTGTGCCAGCATCGTCGATCATATCGTCGAATGCCTGTGGAGTCTTTATGCCACACAGCATCTGCAACAGCGCCATGGCAGCCGGTGTGTCGCCGGCCGAGGTGAAGCGGCCTTTGCCGTTAATCATGTCGGCCAGGCCAAATGTCAGATTTCCCGACACATCATTTGACTGCGTGCGAACCGAAATGGCAAACGGACTGACTGCAAACAGTTTCTTAAGCTCGACATCATCGCCTGCATTGGCTTCGGTCTGCTCATAATTGAGCATCTTGAGGTAGAACACTTGTCCGGCCGAGCCCACGCGTATCATCTTGTTATCGTACTGATACACATATTCATTATCGTAGAGCTCGGGTGCCTGCCCCAGAGCGAGTGCAAACTTTCCAATCGTGTTGACAATTTCACCGGGATTGCTGCAGCGGGCAGCCACCACGGCATTCCACTCACCCTCAAGATTGGGATCACGCGCTAAGCCCACTGCCACAGGGCCATCGATGGTTGAAAGCATCTGCGACAGGTCGATGCGACCTATGTAGGGCAACTTTGCAAAAGCTTTGAGCAGTTGCTTGATTTGTTCCAGCTCCACAAACCGGCCGCCGTTCACACTCATGCTCATGATATATTCCATCGAATTTGGCATGACACCTAAGAACTCAGCATCGGGCTTGCTGATAGTGCTTTTCATCAGTTTCACATAGTCGCTGTTATCTTCTACGACAAAATGAGTGTTCATCGTCACACTGTCGTTTTCGAGCTTGATGCCACATGTGAGGGCTTTGATGTCGCTTTGAGTGAACACTTCAACCAGCGGCATGCGTTCTGCTATTTCTTTATAGGTCTTGCTGCGCTTGAGCAAGGCGCGTATGCCCTCCATCTTGAGATAGGCATTAACCGCACCATCGGCATCGATGCACTGTTTCACCTCAGGCACATCGGTAATATTACGAGATTTGCCCTGCAGGATGACCGCTGCTGCACGAGCAGCCTTTTCACGCTCAACCGGCATATTCACTGTGCCCACAAACAGCGTTTTATCGGCCACTGCATAGAAATTATCTTCGACATAAATGCAGTCGATGCCCTCGACACTGGCAAAGTCGCCACCGGCACGCTGCGCTATCGTCTTGCGGGCTGCATTCTCGTCGGCAAGCGGAACGAGCAGCACTCGCCCAAAGGTCTTGAGAGTGAAAAACATATAGGCCTTGCTGCCGGTGTCAAGGCCAAGCACGGGCAAGTCGGTCAGCGTCTGGCACAGCGGCGACGCATCGTTAGCATCTATCACTGTCTGCAACGCGGCCGGGATTATGATCTTATCATCACTGAGCATCTGCGAGCACTTGAGTATTTCGGGCGTGTCGAAGCACACAACGCCGGTGGCATCGGCAGGTATCATGCGTTCAAGATCCTCATTTCTACTGCTGCATGCTGCTAAAGCAACCAACAGCAACGTCGCTACAAAGAATTTCAACTCTTTCATCTCAATAAAACATTTACGACTGCAAAATTAATACTTAATAATTTATAAAGACACATCAATCGTTGAGATTTTTAAGTCGCAACCCAAAATAGCCAAATACAAGCTCATCGGCGGCATGTTTGCACGCACGATTTGGGTAACTTGATTAGTCGGGAAATCAAGTTTATGGTATTTCAGTAACCTGAAGTAGTGAGTGCATTGTTTAGATGCTTATTAAGTTATAGAACTTTATAAACTTGCAAATTGCGAATTTATTGAACCACCCTTAAAATTTAACACTATTAAAAGCTTTCAATTTAGATATTATTTGTAACTTTGTAAGTCAAAAAGCAACAATTTTATAAGCTAATTCTTAACATCATGAACGACATTTCTGAAATACTGCGTGAATTACTCGACAAGTACAGCAACACGCGTGACTTAGACGATGCGTTTCACGACATGCTGAGAGCCGATGAACGCTTATTCAGCGACTACAAAGCCTGGTGCCGTGATCACGGCTACAGCAAGAGTAGCGGATACAGAGATTTCATCAACGAGATAGTTGAATCGCAAGACTCGTTGTGGGACAACTATCGCGAGTTTGACAATTAGCAATCATAATAAAACACTACAATAGACCGGAAACACAAAAATGCAACACTTCGACCGCCGCTTCAGGGCCGAATGGGAACCGCAAGCAGCCGTTTTACTGGCATGGCCTCATGTCGGCACCGACTGGGCACCGATGCTTGACCGAGTAGAGCATTGCTATCTTGACATTGTCGCTGCCATCGCTGCCGACGAACGCCTGATTATCGTAACACCCGACTATCAGGCAGTGCAAGGCAAACTTGCATCAGCAGGCATCCCCAAAGACCGCCTTACAATAGTACCGCTGATTACCGACGACACCTGGACACGCGACTACGGACCATTAGCAACCGATGCCGATGGAAAGGCCTTGCTTCTCGACTTCACCTTCAACGCGTGGGGAATGAAATTTGCCGCCTCGCACGACAATTTGGTCACTGCACACCTCGGCGACATGGACATCTTGCCACACCCGTTAGAGAACCACCGCGACATGGTGCTCGAAGGAGGCTCGGTGGAAACCGACGGCAACGGCACCATCATGACCACGACCGAATGCCTGCTTTCGCCTAACCGCAATGCCGCATGGAGCAAAGAACGCATCGAGCAGGAGCTGTGCCGACGACTCGGAGCAAGCAAAGTGCTGTGGGTGGATCACGGCTTCGTTCCCGGCGACGATACCGACAGCCACATCGACACAATAGCACGCTTTGCCCCAGGCGGCGTCATTCTCCACACCACGGCGCACGAAGGCACCGAGGAATATCACGCGCTACAGTTAATGGCGCGGCAACTCGCCACATTCACCGATGCCGATGGCAAACACTACAACACTGTGGCTCTGCCACCGCCACCCATCATCACCGGCGAAGACGGCGAGAGATTGCCAGCCACCTACGCCAATTTCCTCATCACCAACCACTGCGTGCTCGTGCCCACCTACGGCAGCACCGAAACCGACGATGAAGCAATAAGCATCATTCAGAGTGCGTTTCCCGAGCACAAGGTGACAGGCATCGACTGCCGAGCACTCATCGAGCAACACGGCTCACTGCACTGCGCCACCATGCAGCTCCCATTATAAATGCCCCATAACACCCCATCAATCACCATAACCACAATGAAAATAGCCATCATACAACAGCACAACACACACCAAGTCGAAGACAACCGCACCCGCCTGTGCGACAAAATAAGGCACCTCGCCGCACAAGGAGCACAGCTCGTAGTGTTACAAGAGCTGCACGACTCGCTCTACTTTTGCCAGGTAGAAGACGTGAACAACTTCGACCTGTCGGAAACCATCCCCGGCCCTGCCACCGAAGTCTATTCGCAAGTGGCACGGGAATGTAAAATCGTATTAGTCACATCACTCTTTGAGCGACGGGCCACAGGACTCTACCACAACACGGCAGTAGTGTTTGACACCGACGGCTCCATAGCCGGACGCTACCGCAAGATGCACATCCCCGACGACCCGGCATACTACGAGAAATTCTACTTCACACCCGGCGACTTAGGATTTGAACCCATCGACACCTCACTCGGGCGCTTAGGCGTGCTCGTGTGCTGGGATCAGTGGTACCCCGAGGCCGCCAGGCTAATGGCCATGCGCGGGGCACAACTGCTCATCTACCCCACCGCCATAGGCTACGAGAGCAGCGACACACCTGCCGAGCAACTGCGCCAGCGCGACGCGTGGATCACCGTGCAGCGCGGCCACGCCGTGGCCAACGGGCTGCCCGTGGTGACAGTGAACCGCGTGGGGCACGAGCCCGACCCGTCGCAGCTCACACGCGGCATACAGTTCTGGGGCAGCAGCTTTGTAGCCGGGCCGCAAGGCGAGATCCTCTACATGGCACCCACCGACCAAGAGGCAGTGCAAATCGTAGATATCGACATGCAACGCAGCGAGAACGTGCGCCGATGGTGGCCCTTCATGCGCGACAGGCGCATTGAGTGCTACGGCGACATCACTAAGCGCTGGCTCGACTGACGGCCACCGACCCTAACCACACACAAGCCATTATATGGCATGCAGCACGCATTTTTAGGCTGAATGAAACGCGACAACTACACATTCCTGACCGAGGCCCCTGTGCCCAAGGTGATAGGACGGCTATCAATACCCACTATCATCAGCATGCTCGTGACGACCATCTATAACATGGCCGACACATTCTTCGTGGGCCATATCGACACGCAATCGACAGCGGCTGTGGGAATAGTGTTCTCGGTAATGTTTATCATTCATAGCATCGCCTTCTTCTTCGGTCACGGCTCAGGAAACTACATCTCACGAGCCTTAGGGGCACATCGCCACGACGATGCCAACCAAATGACCACCACAGCCTTCGTCTATGCCATTGCATTTGGCATAATGATTACCATCGCCGGGCTCGCATTCATCGAGCCGCTCGCCATCGCCCTCGGAGCCACACCCACAGTGCTGCCACCCACGCTCGACTACATGAGCATCGTGCTATTAGGAGCACCGTTCATGACCGGCCAGCTCACACTCAACGGCCAGCTGCGTTTTCAGGGCTACGCCGGCAAGGCAATGCTCGGTGTGATCGTCGGGGCAGTGATGAACATCGGGCTCGACCCCATTTTAATCTTCACCTTAGGCATGGGAGTGAAAGGTGCCGCCTGGGCAACGGTCATTGGCCAGGTGAGCAGCTTCGTGCTCCTGTTTGCCCTCACACAGCGTGGGCATAACATACGCATCAACATCAAGCACTTCAATCCCGGCTGGCACTACATACGCGAAATTGCAGCCGGCGGCACGCCGTCACTCATGCGCCAGTCATTAGGCAGCATCGCCACAATCATGCTCAACGTGGCTGCGGCAGCCTTTGGCGACGCCGCCATTGCCGCCATGGGCATCGTCAACCGCATTGCCATGTTCATCATGAGCACAGTCATCGGCCTGGGACAAGGCTATCAGCCACTGTGCGGCTTCTGCTACGGAGCAAAGCTCTACAACCGTGTGAAAGAGGGCTTCTGGTTCTGCGTGAAAGTGGGCACAATCTTCCTGCTGGCATGCACAATAGTGGGATGCCTGTTCAGCAGCAGCATTATAGCACTGTTCCGCAACGACCCGCAAGTAATCTCAATAGGCGTCGATGCACTGCGATGGCAACTGGCAACCATGCCACTGGGCGCACTGAGCATGTTCAGCAACATGATGATGCAAACCAGCGGCATGACCCTGCGCGCCAACGTGCTCGCAGCCAGCCGCCGAGGCATCTTCTTCATCCCCCTGATCATCATCCTGCCACACTACTTCGGCATCACAGGCGTAGAAGCCTGCCAGGCCGCCGCCGACCTGTGCACCTTCATGCTCACCATCCCCATCCTCCACTACACCCTCCGCCACCTCCGCTAACCACCCACTGCAGCCCATTTCAACACCAATTTACCGCACATTATCCACGTCTATAAAAGGGCCATTTATCACTTATATTTACAACCAAAATATTAATATTGGATATCACAAAAAAAATCACTAACTTTGCCAATAAATAAATTTTTTCAAGCATCATGATTAATCGATTCTTTTATAGGTCTTCTTTATCAGATTTCATTACTGATTCTATAGACACAATATTTGGAAAAATATCACGAAATGATGAAGGAGATAGCATGAAAGAGCAAAAGTATGCTTGGACTGAAGAAATTGAGATTATGCAAGAGGTTTTACAACCATGGAAAGACGAACATGGGGAGATCCTTTTTGAATACTCTATACCTCGGCTTGGTAAGCGTATTGATGTCATTGTTCTATTGAGAAACATAGTTTTTGTGATAGAGTTTAAGGCTGGTAAACAAGAGTTTTTGCAAGCCGATATGGAACAGGTCATGGATTATGCACTTGATTTGAAGAATTTTCATTTAGAGAGTCACCATAGAACTATTGTACCGATACTGGTTGCCACTGAAGCTAAGAATTATTCACAAAAATTATTATTCTCAGTCTATAACGATCAGATATATAATCCACTCCTAACAAATTCAGTGAAGTTACAAGAGCTTATTATCTCTGTTTTGAGAAATGAGCACGCATTGCCATCCAGTTATAATGACTTTGCACAATGGGCAATAAGTAGATACTCGCCTACTCCCACAATTATTGAAGCTGCGAGTGCCCTCTATCAGAGTCATACGGTTAAAGACATTACTCGCCATGAAGCTGCAGGAGTAGCATTAGAAGAAACGACTCAATTTGTTCTTGACATAATAGAAAAGAGTAAACAACTTGGAGAAAAAAGCATCTGTTTTGTTACGGGTGTACCAGGAGCTGGCAAAACGCTTGTTGGATTAAATGTAGCTATACAACAATCTATTAAAACCGAACATGAAGGTAAATCCGATCGCAATTTAGCTGTCTTTCTCTCTGGTAACGGACCATTGGTTAAAGTATTGACTGCAGCTTTGGCAAAAGACAAACAGAAACGAGAACGTCAAAAAGGTAACAAATGTAATATAACAGATGCAAAACGAGAAGTGTCGCAGTTTATACAGATTATTCACCGCTATAGAGGCAATATGTTGGCTAAGCTAAAACTGCCCATCGAAAACGGCAAGCTCGAAATCGACGAGACAAAATCTGTTGCACATAAGACGGCTGGGCATGGAGAAGTAGAACACGTAGCAATTTTCGATGAAGCACAAAGGTCATGGGATTTAGAGCATTTAGCAGGATGGCTGGCAAGAGGAGGTAGCCGAGGAGGAATGAAAAAAGTACTCGACTTCCCCATGTCGGAAGCAGAGTTCTTGATTTGGTCTTTAGATTTAAGAAAAGATTGGGCTGTTATTGTTTGCTTGGTGGGAGGAGGTCAAGAAATCAATACAGGCGAAGCTGGTATTGGTGAATGGATAAAAGCTGTTAATAAAACATTCCCCAATTGGAAAGTATATATTTCAAAACATCTTACAGATAAAGAGTATGTCGAAGGTAATGTTGCTGAACTAATTCGTAATAATAAAAATGCACAGCAAGTAGAACAACTACACTTGGCTGTCTCTATGCGTTCTTTCAGAGCCGAGAATTTATCAAAGTTTGTTCACTATCTTTTAGATAGAAATATAGTACAAGCACGAATTACATATAATGATTTCAAAGATAAATACCCTATTGTTTTAACAAGAAATATAAATACTGCAAAGCATTGGTTAGAAGACCATGCTCGTGGATCAGAAAGATACGGACTTGTCGTATCTTCTCAGGCCTATCGATTAAAACCATTAGCTATTGATGTGCGGCTGCAACCAGATATAGAACACTGGTTCTTAGCCGACAAAAAGGACGTCCGCTCATCTTTATTTTTAGAAGATGCCGCCACCGAGTTTGATATTCAGGGGTTGGAATTAGATTGGGTTGGCTTAATCTGGGATGGAGATTTCAGATATACTGAAAACGGTTGGAATCATAACGCATTTAGGGGCAGTAAATGGCAAAAAATTAGACAACATAATGCACAGTTATATCAACTAAACGCTTATCGAGTATTAATGACGAGAGGCCGGCAAGGTATGATTATTTGTGTTCCAGAAGGTAACACTAAAGATCACACCCGACTTCCCGAGTTCTATGATGGAACCTACGAATATTTGAAATCTTTAGGTATAGAAGAAATATAATGGCATTGAAAGATAGTGGGGCAAAGGCTCAGATGGTATGGCCGAAGATGACTAATCCCAACCTCTTTCACAATTAACATCAATCACAAGACTTCACAAAATCAAGATACTGACATGGCAAGAATGAACTGGAACCGACTGATATGTGACAAGCGATTTGGACAAGAGGACCGGCACGACAGCAAGGGCGGGGTGCGCAGCGACTTTGAGCGCGACTACGACCGGCTGGTGTTCTCGTCGCCGTTCCGCAGGCTGCAAAACAAGACGCAGGTGTTTCCGCTGCCCGGCAGCATCTTCGTGCACAACCGTCTCACACACAGCTTAGAGGTGTCGAGTGTAGGAAAGTCGCTGGCGGGCGAGATTGCCCTGAGGCTTAAAGACAAATATGCCGGCGAGCCGTGGGTGGAGCGCCTGCGCGACATCAGCGAGATTGTGGCGGCGGCATGCCTGGCTCACGACTTGGGCAACCCGCCCTTCGGCCACTCGGGCGAGAAGACGATAGGGGCCTACTTCAGCGAGGGGCAAGGACTTTCGCTAAAGAAACGGCTCACCGAGGCACAGTGGAACGACTTGATACACTTTGAGGGCAACGCCAACTCACTGCGCACGCTCGTGCACCAGTTCAACGGGCGCCGCGCCGGCGGGTTCGCCATGACCTATTCCACGCTCGCCTCTATCGTCAAGTACCCCTTCTCGTCGTCGCAAGCCGGCGAGAAAGGCAAGTTCGGCTTCTTCACCACCGAGAAAGATGCCTTCGAGCGCATCGCCACCGAGTTAGGGCTCATCAAGCTGGGACCGGAACGCTATGCCCGCCACCCGCTGGTATATCTCGTGGAGGCGGCCGACGACATCTGCTACCAGATCATGGACATCGAAGACGGCCATAAGCTCAAGATTATCAGCACCGAAGAGACCACCGACCTGTTGCTGGCCTTCTTCCCTGCCGAGGTGCAGCAACACAGGCTCGAGGTGATGAACACCGTGGCCGACCCCAACGAGAAGATTGCCTACTTGCGCTCGTGCATCGTGGGGCTGCTTGTGCAGGAATGTGCCTCGACCTTTGTCGAGCATGAAGACGAAATCTTGCAGGGTACCTTCACCGGCAGCCTGATCGACCACATCTCGCCGCTCTCGATAGCCGGTTATGAGCGGTGCAGCAAGCTCGCCTATGAGCGGCTCTATCGCGCCAGCTATGTGGTGGATGTGGACTTGGCAGGTAATCGCATCATCAATTTGCTGCTGGAAAAACTCATCGATGCCGTGTTGCACCCCGAGCGCAACTACTCGCAACTGCTGCTCAACAAGTTCCCGCAGCAGTACGACGTGCACGCCCCCACCCTGTTTGAGAAAATCCAGGCCGTGCTCGACCACATCAGCGCCATGACCGACATCTACGCCCTGAACCTCTACCGCCAGCTCGACGGCATCGCCCTGCCCACCGTGTAAACCAGCATCATTATGAAACAATTGCTACTATCATTGCTATTATCACTTGCTATAACGCCATACGCAAGCAGTCGCACATGGGACAGCGTCCGACTGGGACAACACACCGTCATCGACCTGTGGCCCGACGGCGCACCCACCGACAACGGCGTGGACTATGACCGTCTTGCGGCCGACAATGACCACGACCTGAAGCCACAGTTGCATGTATTCCTGCCCGAAAAAGGCGTGCCTTCGCGTGCCGTAGTAATCTGCCCGGGCGGAGCCTACGGCGGTCTGGCGATGTATCACGAAGGATTTGAGTGGAAGGAGTTTTTCACCAGTCGTAACATCGCTGCATTAGTGCTGCTCTACCGCTTGCCGCACGGGCACCATCAAGTGCCCACCGAAGATGTGCTTGAAGCTATCCGCATCACGCAGCAGCATGCACAGGAGTGGAACATCGACCCTGCGCAGATAGGCATCATGGGGTCGTCGGCCGGTGGACATTTGACATCTACCATAGCCACACACGCCCCCGAAGGACTGCGACCGGCATTCCAGATACTGCTTTACCCCGTAATCACCACCGACGACTCGTTCACACACTACTGGTCGTGCCGCAACCTCATGGGCGAAGATCCCACCGCCGAACTGAAACATTACTACAGCAATGAGCAGCAAGTGAGCGCCAATACCCCACCAGCTTTCATCGCTGCCAGTGCCGACGATGGCGACGTACCAGTGCTCAACTCGGCCCGTTACTACGAGGCCTTGGTGCGCTGCGGCGTACCGGCAGCCATACACATCTACCCAAGTGGCGGTCACGGCTGGGGCATCAAGGGGAGTTTCCGCTACCACCTACCCATGCTCCAAGACCTCAGCGACTGGCTCGCCCGCTAACCCCCGTTTAACAAGCCGTATCAAGATTTGGGCAGAATTACAGATTTTTTCTTATTAGTCCAAGTTATTTTAACGTGAGTTTGACGACAATAGTTCGTTAAAAAATCGATATATGGCGAAACGGCTATGCCGCGCCGCCAAAGAGTTCATTGAAAAGCCTTCATAGAAGGTGCGGGTCGAGAAGAAGGCGTCGGCAACGACAAGGTCGGTCAGCTTGAGCAGCCAGTTCAGGCTCTTCGAGCGCAGTCGCCCGAAGTTCTGGCGGTAGCACTGTTCGCAGTGCCTGCCGTAGCGGCCCATTTGCGTGAAGTTTATCTTTCCTGGTATGACCATGTATAAAAGTAGTACCTCGATGAGGACTGACTCAAAACTTTTGCTTAACTTTGACGCGCAATCCTGCAAGGCCTCCTTGCAGATGCCCGTATATTGGTCGAGTGCTTGTGAAATATTCTTCATAATCTTAGCAGTGTTTCACAACCACTAAGTTGCTGAATATCAGACACTTGACCAAATTTATTAGTTATATGTTGTTAAAATAACTCATTGATTTTCAAATATTTAAATTAATTATTAACTAAGTATTGTAATATTCACATTGTATTGACAAGTTTTCATGATGATGAAGAAAACCATTCTTATTACCTGCCTAATGCTGCTATGCGTAATACCATTGCATGCGCAGCGCATCCAAGTGGTGGATGGCGATGGAACGCCAATCCCCTATGTAACAGTTACAACCAACGAAGGTAAGTACATAGCAAGTACCGATATTGACGGTTGGATTGAGAGCGTAGGCGAGAACACCACGATCCATTTGTCGCAAGTGGCATATAAGCCGATGACGATTGCTGTCGCTGACATCAAGGACGGCCGAATCACTCTTGACGAGGCCGGTTATGACCTGCCCGAGGTCGTGGTCAAGCCCAAAGAACTGCTTTATTGTCAGACCTATTTCCGCGACGTATATATCGATGAAGAAGGCCCCATCTTCTACCGTGCGGGTGTTATTGATAACTCCTATGATATCGCCAAGAAAGAGGTGTCCGCTAAGTCACGCCACCTTTCAAGGGCGCAAAGCGGTTTCTGGAAAGTCCTCTACAGCAGCACATCTGGGCAATATGACAAGATCCTAAGATTACCCAGAGAATCATATTATGATAAAATATGCAGATGGCAGCAGGAGGGACTTGTCACCCTGACCGATGCCGGTGACGGGCGACTGATTATTTCCGACAGCATTTGCCAACTGGGTTACATCCACTGGGATGCAGAGCAGAGCACTCGCACAGTGTCAATCAACTTGAGTGCATTTGTATATCACATACAGAACAAAGAGAAACAAGAAGAAGCCGCTAAAAAAGGCAAAACTTTTGTCCCCGACACTGTGAAGCAACAGCGCCGTACGGAAACACTTTATCAGGTCTATCGCACCGACTCTATCGGAAACTCTCGAACTGATGACTTCGTAATGACACAGTACACCATTATTGGACGTCATCGGTATTCTAAGCTCGAATTCCTTATCCAATTGCAGTCGTTTGCCACCGATTATGCTTACGTTGACAAAAAGGAATACAAACAACTGCGCAAGGACAACAAGGTTGAAATGAACATCGACGAACTGCGCCGATTCGAGAAAGTCAACAAGATTCCCCCATTGGCTCCGAACATTCAAGAACAGATCAATAAATTCATCGATAAAGACTAAACCCGAAGAAGAAAAAGTGGAAGGTTCTCTTGATCAATAGTTCGTTAAAAAATCATCCAGGCTATTACAAGATTTGCTATAGTAGCTGTCCTACTGACATTCATTTGGAGAATTTAAGCATCAAAACTCCCCAAATCGCACAACCGTATCAAGATCTGGGAAGTTGAGATTATGGGTCATGTAGCATTCCATGTAGGTGTCGCGGTAGCAGCCGGCCGAATGTGGAAATTACAGGTAGGGCGCGGTGACCGACGTTGCACACCCGACAAGTGCCTGTGGTGTGCCGGCAAAGATGACGGTGCCCCCATTCTCGCCTGCTCCCGGCCCCATCTCAATCACATAGTCGGCAGCCTTAATCACATCGGTGTTATGCTCGATGACATAGACCGTGTTGCCCCTCTCCACCATTTCGCCGAAGAGGTCAATAAGCTTTTGCACATCTTTCAGATGCAGGCCGTCGGTGGGCTCGTCGATGACGAACACCCCGCGCTGGCCGCCCTGCCCGGGCGCCGATGTGTACGACTTCAGGTAGGAAGCAATCTTCATGCGTTGCAGCTCTCCGCCCGAGAGCGTGCTCAGTGCCTGGTTGAGGTGCAGATAGTCAAGCCCCACCACCATGAGAGGGCGCAGTTTCTCTTCGATAGCCGTGCCGGAGAACACCTCGCACGCCTGCCCCACCGACAGGTCGAAAGCCTGCGCGATGTTCATGCCGCAAGCGGTGTAGGCCAGGGCCTCGGGCGAATAGCGCAGACCGCCACAAGCCTCGCAGGTAGTCTCAATATTGTCCATAAAAGCCATTTCGGCTATCACCACACCTTTGCCGCCACACACGGGGCATGCTCCCTTGCCATTGAAGGTGAAATACTGCTCCTTAACCTTGTTGGCACGGGCAAAGAGCTTGCGTATGTCGCCCGCCACTTCCATGTAGGTTGCCGGCGTAGAGCGCAGGCTGGAACCGATGTTCTTCTGGCTTATATACACCACGTTGTCGCCATAGCTGTTGCGCAAGCACTCCATGAGCGAGCTCTTGCCCGAGCCTGCCACTCCAGCCACCACGGCAAGCACGCCCAAGGGCAAGTCGATGGTGACGTCCTTCAGGTTGTGCAGTGAGGCATTGTTAAGCCTGAAGTAGCCGCTCGGCCTGCGCGGGTGCGAGTTCACTGCACCACTGCGACTGAGCATCTGCCCTGTGCTGGTGCCACTGTGCAGCAACTGGCCGTAGCTACCCTCAAACACAATCCTGCCGCCCTCGCTGCCGGGACCGGGTCCCAAATCCACTATGTGGTCGGCAAGGCGTATCATCTCCTTGTGATGCTCAACGAGCAACACCGTGTTGCCGGCATCGCGCAAGCGTTGCACCGAGTGCTTCATTGCCTCGATGTCGTGGTCATGAAGTCCCGTGCTGGGCTCGTCGAGAATGTAGAGCACATCGGCAAGCGACGAATTGATATACTTGGCAATCTTGCAACGCTGTGCCTCGCCACCCGAGAGTGTGCCCACGGCACGATCCAGGCTCAGGTATCCTAACCCAATCTCCTCGAGTGCCGTGAGCCGCGCACCTATGGCCGCCTTGAGATCGACGGCCAGCGGCGATTGCAGCGAGGCAATCCATCGGTTGAGCTTGGTGATAGACATGGCACATGCCTGGGCAATGTTGATGCCGTCGATCTTGCACGACAGCACGCGAGGGCTGAGGCGCGTGCCGCCGCAGTCGGGGCAGGTGCCCATGCGCAGCATGGGGTTGAGCACGGCACTGTGCAGCAGCCCCTCCTCGCTGTTGATGATGCTGCGATACATGCGCGGGATGATGCCCTCATACTTCGCCGTCTTGGGCCAGTTGGCGGGAGGATTTTTCAGCCTTATCTGCGGGCTGTTGAGGAACAGGTCCAGCTCCTCGGGCGTATAGTCCTTGATTTTCTTGTCTAAGTCGAACAAGCCGCTGTGAGCATATCTTATCCATCGCCAGCCGCCTTTGCCGAAGGCTATGTAGTGAATCGTGTCTTCGTCGTTGAGGCTCTTGTCGAAGTCGATGAGCTTGTGAATGTCGAGTTCGCGTATCTCGCCCAGGCCCGAGCAGCGCGGGCAGCTACCCTCGGGATGATTGAAGCTGAACGACTCGGCATAGCCCACAAACGGCTTTCCCACACGCGAGAACAGCAGTCGCAGCAGTGCAGCCGTGTCGGTATAGGTGGCAACGGTCGAGCGCGAGTTTTGCGCCGGCTTCTTCTGGTCGATGACGATGGCTATGGGCAGGTTCTCGATGGCATCCACATGCGGGCGGCCATACTTGGGCAGATACTGCTGCACAAACGCCGGAAAGGTGTCGTTGAGCTCACGGCGCGACTTGGCGGCAATGGTGTCGAGCACAAGCGAGCTCTTGCCCGAGCCCGACACACCGGTGAACACCGTTATCTTGTGTTTGGGTATCTCAAGCGACACGTCCTTGAGGTTGTTTTCGCGTGCACCGCGTATGATAATTCTATCTCCTTGCATAGCTCAAAATTATTTGGAAAGCAAAATTAGCAATAATCTGCGAGATTTTATCTAAATTTGCAGCCACATAACAAAATCACAAATACGATGACACCCATTATTCAACACCTAACCGACAACGATGCCTACACATTCAGCTGTCTGTACTACATCCTGCAAAAGTACCCTCGCGCCGAGGTAGAATATACTTTCTTCGACCGCAACCACACCCGCTACCCTAAAGGGTTTGCCGCCCTGCTGCAGGAGCAGGTGGACTACATGCCTAACGTGGTGATTACCGAAGAGGAAATCGCCTTCATGCGCCGCAAGATGTACTACCTGCCCGAATGGTACTTCACCTTCCTGCGCGGCTACCGGTTCTCGCCCGAAGAAGTGAGCATCAGCCAGGACGACGAGGGCTACCTGAGCATCTCGGTCACCGGCAAGTGGTACTCAACCATCATCTGGGAAATGGTGCTGCTGCCATGCATCAGCGAAATCATGCACCAGCTGCAGGGCGACATGGAGCGCTACGACGCGGCACGCGAGCAGGAGCGCACACGCGCCAAGGCCACACGAGCACTGGCCAACGGACTGGTGATTAGCGACTTCGGCACACGCCGACGCTTCAACTTTGCCCACCAAGACATGGTGGTGCGCACCTTTAAGGAAGTGGCCGAACAAGGAGGCTACACCGACGAGCAGGGCGAGTTTCATGAGTTTACCGGCTCATTCCCGGGCACAAGCAATGTGTATCTGGCCATGAAATACGACCTCACCCCCATCGGCACGATGAGCCATCAGCTCATCTCGTTCGAGGAAAACGTGAGCGGACTGTTTGAGTGCAACTTCAACGTGATGCGCAAGTTCAGCGACGTGTTCGATGGCGACAACGGCATCTACCTCTACGACTGCTTTGGCGACACCGTGTTCTTCAACAACCTGAGCAAACGCATGGCTATGATGTATCGCGGCTTGCGCGTTGACAGCGGCAACGAAGAGGAACAACTCGAAAAAATCATTGCCAAGTATCACTCACTCGGCATCGACCCGGCCACAAAGCAAATAGTCTATAGCAATGCCCTGAACATCGACCGTGCCATAGAGCTGCACCGCTACACATCGGGGCGCATGCAGGACAGCTACGGCATTGGCACACACCTCACATGCGACATCGAGAACGTGAAGCCCATGAACATCGTCATCAAGCTCACGCGCATGCGCATTACCGAGCTGCGCGAGTGGCACGACTGCGTGAAGCTGTCGTGCGACAAGGGCAAGACACTGGGCAACCCCGACAAATGTGCCTACCTGCTCAGCCAGATAGGCAACTAAAGTGGGCTGGCGCCTCGATAGCTACAAGCTACAAGTGGGCTGGCGCCCGCCATCCTCGCACCGCTCTCACCGAGTATTAGACTATAAGCAACATAAGAATACATAAGGGTTGGCGACGTGTTCGATAGGCGAGCTAACCTCGACTGGAAGTCGAGTATTTGAGTAACCGGGGGTGTCGCTGTGTAGCGACACCCCCAGCAGTAACCCACCCACAGTCTGCTCGCTGGAGGCGAGCACACATCCTGGCTGACACACCCCGCTCTCACACCGCTCTCACCGAGTATTAGACTATAAGCGACATAAGAGCACATAAGGGTTGGCGACGTGTTCGATAGGCGAGCTAACCTCGACTGGAAGTCGAGAATTTGAGTAATCGGGGGTGTCGCTGGCGCGGGTTAAAGGTGATATGAAGGAGGGGGAAATAGCCGCAAGGCTATTACTAACGAGAAAACCCCAGCATTCGCTTCGCATCATGCTGGGGTAAGGGCGATATCTAACGTGTGCTCCTCGAAGAGCGAGCACTTTATGCTGCTTTCTACGGTATGTATGCAATCACCCCTTGGCATGCAGGCCGACATGGTCCGCGTGGCATGGGGTGATTGCACGCTACTGCAGGGCGGCCTCGTAGAGGGCGTTCCTTCACAGTGACGCGCGCAGCTACCAAGCGGTGCTTGGCACTACTTGACGGCTTGTCTTAACCTCGTTCGGCTGGATTTGC
>DGVT01000115.1:0-32618 GCA_002395965.1 Porphyromonadaceae bacterium UBA4277 | reverse complement strand
GTTCGGCTGGATTTGCAATCCGGCCGCCGGGTAACCTGCGGATTTGCAATCCGCCACCCCGTGAGGGCTACCGAGGTGCCGTGCCGGCATGGGGATTGCAAATCCCCAGTTAAGCCCTGGCGGATTATAAATCCGCCAGAACTGGTAAACAGGCGTCAGCCACTTGTAGCTTGTAGCTGAATTTGCGTCAGCCAGCTTGTTTACTCGTTTACTCGTCTGCTTGTTTACTTAGCAAGAATGATATTGATCAGGGCGTTCACGTCGTCAACATCCACCATGCCGTTGCCGTCCAGGTCGGCACTGCCCGGGTACTTGTCCTTATACTGGTCGTAGAACAAGATAAGGTTGATAACCGCATTCACGTCGTCCACATCCACCATGCCGTTACCATCCAAGTCGCCAGTCGTCGTTTCACTAATATCATCAACTATATTTTTAAAGTCTTTCCATTGAATGCATCCTCTATAGATAGGCACGGTACCTTTTGGAACATGAAGTGTACAATTATCCTTAGGGATATCGTCAAAAATCAAGTTGCCACCTAATGTCACATTATTGGGATATGAAATTTTTGAATATATGTTTTGTATGTTTCTACACCCAATAAAAGATCCATCACCAATAAAAGACACTGATTTGCCTATCGTGATCTCATTTAGATTAGAACAACAATAGAATGAATTAACTCCTAAAGATTCAACAGAATTTGGTATTGTAATCGACGTAAATGCACAGCCCAAAAAAGCAGAATTTCCGATAGCCTTAACTGTATTTGGAATGGTAATATTTGTCAGACTAGAACAATCATAAAACGCTGACTCAGGAATGATTTCAACAGAATTGTTGAAAGATACTTTTCTTAAACTATACATTTGTGCAAAAGAATTATTACCAATACTCTTTATCGTATTTGGCAAATCAAGTTCAACTATCCCTTCACATTGTTGAAAAGCTGAACTACCAATTATCTCCAAAGAATTTCCGAAAACGATATGTCTGATTCTATTACACCTCCCAAAAGCACCTTCTCCTATTCTTTTCAGAGAATTAGGAAGAGTTATCGTATCACATAAAGGCACATTATCTCGCCAACTATAGAATGCATATGCTCCAATTTCTTCCAATTCATTGTTGAAATTAACTTTACTCAATTTTGTACAACCACTAAAACACCTTTCAGGTATAGTTTTTATTTTGTGAGGAATATCTATAGATGTTATTCCTGAGCACTCAAAAGCATAAGGACAGATAGAGTCCAAAGATTGAGGTAATGAAACAGAACTTAGTTTTTCACAATCTGCAAAAACATCTGAGCCTATAATACTTAAAGAATTACCTAAAGACACATTTGAAAGTTCATAACATCTCCAAAACACCTCTGAACCTAATTCCTTAAGACTATTTGGCAAAACGATTGATTTTACTTTAGTATAGCTAAATGCTCCTTTATTAATTAGTTCAAGAGCCTCTCCAAAATTGACGTTCTCAAGCTCTGAACACCCATCAAATGCGTAAGAGTCAATTATTTTAAGTTTGTTTGGCAATGTAATTGATGAGATTTTATGATTACCTTGAAATGCATTGGAGCCAATGTATTCCAAGTTGTTGCCAAATATTATATTTTGAAGATTACCCATTCCACTGAACGAATGGTCACCTATAACTTTGAGAGAATTCGGCAGAGCCAAACTGGTAATGTTATTCAATCCATAACACAATAATCTTGGTAAAACAAATACATTTGTCCCAAATATAAAACTGGTTATATTTGGGCAAGCGTAAAACGGGCAATTGCCATTACTACTATCAAGACGGCCACTTTCGGGTGTCTCATTCAATTCACAATCTCTTGCCAACCAAATTACTTCTTGCAGATTGTCATTTCCGGAGAAAGCATTCGCTCCTATAGAATTCAAATTTTCGGGAATAGTAATTGAACTTAATGCTGTATTTGAAAAAGCAAACAATCCAAGATGTTCAAGCCTACCTGGAAGAATTATAGACCTTAAATTTGTACAGTGACTGAATGCTGCTTCTCCAATCCAAGTGACTGATGGACTTAAAATAATGTTCTCTAAACTAGTACACCCACTAAAAGACTCTCTTCCTATTGTTGTCACGGTTGATGGAATACTAATCGTTCTCAAACTCGAACAATCGCTGAATGCGCCATAAAAACCATAACCGCCATCACCACCCATATTTATTTCAGTCAGAGTCTCTGGTAAAAGTACAGTTTTAAGGTTTGAACAACCAGCAAAAGAGCCAAAAATGCCTCTAATGTTTGCAGAAACAGTTACAGATTCTATGCTTTTATTATGGGCAAATGCACCATTAATCTGTGTTACTGCATAAGTATATGTCACGCCATTATTGGTATAATAAGCAAAAGATGGTACTGTCACATTGGCATCATTACCAATATATTTGAATACAAAAACTTCTGTTTTATTTTCAATAGATTCGCCATCGCTATAAAAACCATAAACGAAATCGCCACTTGTGAAATCACCAGTGTAATAACCTGCATTTGCTTTACTCGTAGCTAAAATCAAAAAAATAAAAAAAAGAATTTTAGGTTTCATAATCGCATATTAATTAGTTAAATCACAATAATTAGTCTAATTTAAAATAATGTTGATCAGGGCGTTCACGTCGTCAACATCCACCATGCCGTTACCGTCCAGGTCGGCACTGCCCGGGTACTTGTCCTTATACTGGTCGAAGTTCAAGATGAGATTAATCATCGCATTCACGTCATCCACATCCACCATAGCACTGCCATCAACGTCGCCGGTAACAGCAACTTCGTCTTTCAAGTCGCCAACGATGTTAGTAAACTCATTCCACGGATATGTAGTTTGATAAGCCTCAAGATACTGAGGCAGCACATGCAGCGTCCCGTTTTTAGGAACATTATAGAAAGGTCCACCCATCATACCTACTTTATTTGGTTCGGGATATGAATCTATTCTTTTCAGGCCTGTGCAGTTAGCGAACGCATATTCGCCGATTGAGGTGACGGAGTTGGGGATGGTCACGCTCGTCAAGCCGGTGCAGTAATAGAACGCCGCAGAGCGTATTTTAGTTACTGTTGAAGGGATGATGAGGTCCTTTACCTCGCTACCATTTAGGTAGAGATGATGAGCGTACGTGAGGGGTTGACAATAATAATTCCATTCAATATTGTAACTAATATTACACCAGGCCGCCAGATCTGAAATATTTACCCTCGTCAGGCCAGTACAGCCAGAAAATGCATCACTGCCGATATATGTGATGGAGTTGGGGATGGTAATACTCGTAAGACCTGTGCAGCCTGCAAATGCTTCATCGACGATAGATTTGACGGTGTAGGTTACGCCACCGTAGGTCACTGTTTCAGGAATCACCACATCGCCAGAGTATTCATTACTATATTCAGCAGAAGATGTTCCTTGGTAAGAGACTCCAGCTCTTGGTGGAATATAATTATTATAAATTTCGTAATAGATTCCATCAACCTCAAAGTCATGGGCATTGGCGATGGGGGTGAGTAGGGTGATGGTAAGTAGCAGGGTTAGGAATCGTTTAATCATAGTGGTAAATAGTTTGGGTGCCGCTTGTGTCTCCCGAATTTGGCTGTTAATGTTCTAATTATAAACGCGAAAGCGTGGAGACTTGTCTGTATTGTGATAAATACGCTTTCTATGTCGCTTGGATGGCAACGATGCTGCCATCGCGCGGCACTCCCGCCGGAATGCCACAGGCAAAAGTAGCATTTTTCAGTCGGTTATGCAAATTCTTGGACCTATTTTTGTCCTACGTCTATCGACGTAGGGCTCCCGCGCTGCCGACTGTCCCCACTTAGGGAGCTGGCGCTCCCTTAAAGTGGGGTTAAAGAAATATTTTCGTCTTCGATGAAAAACTGCCCATCAGGCGATTTTTAGACTATAAATAACGTGAGCTCGACGAAATTTATATCAGTAAATCAGCGCGTTAGCAGCTCCCCCCCTCTAAGTTAGAGGGGGTTGGGGGAATGTGTCACGGGACAGGCGTAAGGGAGCTGGTGCTCCCGTAAAGTGGGGTTAAAGAGGTCTTTTCGTCTATCGACGAAAAACTGCCCATCAAGTGATTTTTAGACTATAAATAACGTGAGCTCTACGAAATTTATATCAGTAAATCAGCGCGTTAGCAGCTCCCCCTCTAAGTTAGAGGGGGTTGGGGGAGTGTGTCACGGGACAGGCATAGTGGGGCTCATACAAAGGGCGTCATTACACATTCCTCCGGCCCGTTGGGTCACCTCCCTTAACTTAGAGAAGACACTGAGCCACTGCGACTTAATTTCGTCGAACTCGCGTTAAATAACCCGTTGGCGGAATCATATGTTTTGGTATGATATTGGTTGTCAAGCGTAGGCCTCGAAGAGGTCGAAAGGCTCGAAGAGCCGCAACGTGTTAAACACCATGCAAGAGCCTCGCAGGGGGTCGCAGCTTGGTGCAGACTGCAAAATCACGAAGGTGCCTCGAAGAGGAACTTCAACATTATCAATGTGTTACCTGCAAACCTCAAAACTAATTTTATTCCGCCAACAGGTTATAAATAACAAAACAGTATATGAGGCTTGCCAGGAAATGGTTTTTAGACTATAAGTAACAAAATAAAACATAAAATTATATTACTTATGTAACTTATATCAGGGGGTTACACCCCTGCCTAAGTTCTGTCGCCCTTTCAGGGCTTACTGCGCATTGCCACTAATTCATAATTCTGAATTGTTTAAGCGCGTCAGCCCCTATGAAACTTATGTAACTTATAGTCGAAGAAGCACAGTGTAATAGGTGTGAGGATGCTGGGCGCCAGCTGGTATATGTGCTCGCCTACAGCGAGGTTGTGGAGGCGGCTTGATGCCGTGGGTGTCGCCGGTGCGACACCCACGGTTACTCAAATTCTCGACTTTCAGTCGAGGTTAGCTCGCCTATCGAACACGGTGCCAGCCCTTATGTGCTCTTATGTAGCTTATAGTCTAATACTCGGTGAGAGCGGTGTGAGGATGGCATGCGCTGGAGTTTCGGACTATTCCGACCTTTCGGACTTTTCCGACTCTTCGGACTTTTCCGACTCTTCGGACTTTTCCGACTCTTCGGACAAGCCTTATGTACTCTTATGTAACTTATAGTCTAAAATATTATTTGCGAGCAGACCTTATGTACCCTTATGTTGCTTATAGTCTAAAATATTATTTGCAGGACAAGCCTTATGTACTCTTATGTAACTTATAGTCGAAAAAAAACGGTGTGATCGGTGTGAGGACAAATTCTTATTACATAATTAAAACCGGTAACATTGAGGCTGCGTCTCAATCAACAAATCAATCAAATCAATCAAATTGGGCTTGTGCGACCTAATAAAACACAATTCTTCATTCATAATTCATAATTAATTAGTAATTTTGCAGTTTGAATTAATCTGTGGTTTTCAATTTTAACGCACAAACAGTGGAAACAAAATACATATTCGTTACCGGAGGCGTGGTTTCGTCGCTTGGCAAGGGCATCATCTCGTCGTCGGTGGCACGGCTGCTGCTCTCGCGCGGCTTCAACGTCACCATCCAGAAGTTTGACCCTTATATCAATATCGACCCCGGCACGCTCAACCCCTATGAGCATGGCGAGTGCTATGTGACCGTCGATGGCCACGAGGCCGACCTTGACCTTGGTCACTACGAGCGGTTTACCAACATCAAGACCACACGCGCCAACAACATCACCACCGGGCGCGTCTATCAGAGCGTGATCGACAAGGAGCGCCGCGGCGACTACTTAGGCAAGACGGTGCAAATCATTCCGCACATCACCGACGAGATCAAGCGCAACGTGAAGCTACTGGGCTCCACGGGGCAGTACGACTTCGTCATCACCGAGATTGGCGGGACGGTGGGCGACATCGAGTCGCTGCCATTCTTGGAGGCCATGCGCCAGCTGCGCTGGGAGTTAGGCGGTAAGTGCTGCTGCGTGCACCTTACCTATGTGCCCTATATCAAGGCTGCCAAGGAGCTGAAGACCAAGCCCACGCAGCACTCAGTGCGCCAGCTGCAGCAGTTGGGCATCCAGCCCGACGTGCTGGTGCTGCGCACCGAGAAAGACATTCCTGCCACCATGCGCCGCAAGGTGGCACAGTTCTGCAACGTGAGTCCCGACGCCGTGATACAGAGCATCGACGCACCGTCGATCTACGAGGTGCCGCTGATGATGCACGACCAGCGACTCGACAACATCATCCTCGAGAAGACCGGCACGCCCTTCAGTGGCGAACCCGACCTGACGAAGTGGAACCATTTCCTCGACAAGATGAACCATGCCACCGACGTGGTGAACATCGGCCTTGTGGGAAAATATGTGGAACTGCAAGATGCCTACAAGTCGATCGACGAGTCGCTCTTCCAGGCTGCCACCTACAACGACCGCAAGGTTAAAATCACCTATATCAACAGCGAGCGGCTCAACGACGGCAACGTGGCCGAGCTGCTCAGTCCGCACGACGGCATCATCGTGGCTCCGGGCTTCGGACAGCGTGGCACCGAGGGCAAGTTCATAGCCCTGCGCTGGTGTCGCGAGAATGATGTGCCCACCTTCGGCATCTGCCTGGGCATGCAGTGCATGGTCATCGAGTTTGCCCGCAACGTGCTGGGGCTTGCCGATGCCAACAGCGTGGAAATGAACCCCACCACAGCCCACAACGTGATCGACCTGATGGAGGAGCAGAAGAGCGTGACCAACATGGGTGGCACCATGCGCTTAGGGGCGTTTGCCTGCCGCCTGGTGAATGGCACGAAAGTTGCAAGAGCCTACGGTGTGCTCGACATCGAGGAACGCCACCGCCACCGCTTCGAGTTCAACGAAGACTACCGGGCACAATTTGAGGCGGCCGGCATGATGTGCGTGGGCGAGAACCCACAGACACACCTGGTTGAGGTCATTGAAATGCCCGCCAAGCGCTGGTACATAGGCACGCAGTATCATCCCGAATACAGCAGCACGGTGCTAAAGCCGCACCCGCTGTTTATGGACTTCATACGCGCAGCCATTGCCTACCAGAGTGAAAAGACAACAGAATAAGAAACATTTATCAAAAATAATTACAGGAGAAACCATCGCAGTGTGTTTCTCAATTAAAAGAACTTATGGACAAAAACACCATCACCGGAATGTTGCTCATGTGTGCCGTGATCTTCGGCTTCATGTGGCTCAACACTCCCTCCGAAGCCGAGCGTGCCGAGTATCAGCGCCAGCAGGACTCCATTGCCCGCGTGCAGCAAGAAGCTAAGCAGAACGACGTAACCACCACCATGCTCAGTGCCGACGAAGTGTCGCAGCTCAAGAGCGTGCTCACCAAGATGAGCAGCGACAGCAGCGGCCGCGCCACCATCGACCGCCAGGGCGTGAAAGTGTCGCTTGCCGGCGGTGAGCTCACGGGCACCATTGCCGTTGCCGACACGGTGCTGCCCTTCGACGAAGTGCTCTCGGCAGCCAGTGGCAACCCCACACTTCACAACCAGGCCGTGGATGCCGTGAAGAAAGCCATGGAAAGCTACCTCAAGAATGGAGCTTTTGCCAACTTCCTCTCAGGCCAAGAGCAGATAGTGAAACTGCAAAACGACTCACTGATTGTGGAAGTCTCTACCAAGGGCGGCGTGATTTCGCGCGCCTCGCTGCGCGCCTACAAGGCATATAACGCCCCAATGGTCGAGGTGTTCACTCCCAAGGAGAATGATTACAGCTTCACACTGAGCAACAACACCCAGCGCTTTGAAACCAAAGACTTCTACTTCACCCCCGAACAGGTGAGCGACACCAGTGTGACCATGTCACTGAACCTTGACGGTGGAGCCAAGTGGATGCTGCGCTACACGCTCGAGCCCGGCTCCTACATGGTGCGCATGGAAATGCTGCAACAAGGAATGCAAAACATCATCCCGCTCAACATCAACAGCGTGGACCTGAACTGGCACCAGAAGATGTCGCGCCACGAAGAAGGAAAGATGTTTGAGGAACGCAACTCGGCCATATACTATAAATATTATGGCGAGAACGGCGACGTGGAATACACCAAGGAAAGCGGCAACGACGAGAAAGACATCAAGGACAAGCTCAAGTGGATCTCCACCAAGAACCAGTTCTTCAGCGCCGTGCTCATTGCCGACAGCCTGTTCACCAATGCCCAGCTCACCAGCCTCGAGTTTGAGAAAGGCACACCCGAGTACGACAAGTATCTGAAAGACATGACCATACGCACGTCAATCCCCTATGCCAGCGATGCCGCTCATGCCGCAGGATTCTACTTCTACCTGGGTCCGAACCGCTACCCCACTCTCTCGGCCATGGACAAGTACTCGCCCAAGGAAGACCTCAAGCTCACCAAGCTCATCCCGCTCGGCTGGAAGCTGTTTCGCTGGATTAATACCGGCGTCATCATTCCGGTGTTCAACTGGTTAGGCAAGTTTATCACCAACTATGGCATCATCATCCTGATCTTGACCATCCTCATCAAGATAGTGCTCTCGCCGCTCACGTTCAAGAGCTATATCTCACAGGCCAAGATGAAGATACTGGCTCCCGATGTGGCAGCTATCAACGAGAAATACCCCAACCAGGAAGATGCCATGAAACGCCAGCAGAAGACCATGGAGCTTTACAGCCTGGCCGGTGCCAGCCCCTTTGGCGGCTGCCTGCCCATGCTGCTGCAGATGCCCATCCTCATTGCCATGTTCACGTTCTTCCCATCGTGCATCGAGCTGCGCGGGCAGTCGTTCCTATGGGCCAACGACCTGTCGGCTCCCGACAAAATCGTGCAGTGGACCGGCCAAATACCGTTTATCACCAACTATTTTGGCAATCACATCAGCCTGTTCTGCCTGCTCATGACCATTACCAACATCGGCTACACCTACCTCACCATGCAGTCGCAGAGCCAGCAGAGTGCCATGCCAGGCATGAAGTGGATGATGTATCTCATGCCGCTCATGTTCCTCGTGTTCTTTAACAACTACGCTTCGGGCCTGAGCTACTACTACTTCATCTCGCTGCTGATCACCATCGCCCAGACCTATCTGAGCCGCCTGTTTGTGAGTGAAGACAAGGTGCGTGCCCAGATGGCAATCAACCGCACAAAGCCCAAAAAGAAAAGCGGCTTCATGGCTCGCCTTGAAGAGGCACAGCGCCAGCAGCAAGCCATGCTCCGCGAGCAAGAGAAGCGCAAGGGCAAAGGCGGGAACAGCAAGAAGAGATAATTAACGCCTTTATTTTCACACCTACAAACTATTAAGACTATGGTACAACAACAATGCCCCAAGTGTGGCAACACATTCACCACACCCGACCAACAAAGCAAAGTGCTATGCCCCTATTGCGGCAATGAGTTCATGCCCATGCAGCAACCGCCACAATTCGGCCAGCAACCGCAACAGCCCTACGGCCAGCAACCGCAACAGCCCTACGGGCAGCAACCGCAACAACCGCAGTACGGCCAACAGCCGCAACAGCCCTATGGCCAGCAACCGCAGTACGGCCAGCAGCCACAGTACGGCCAGCCGCAGTATGCCTACGGCAACGGCCAGATGCCTCCGGCAGGCGAAGTGGGTCCTTTCGAGACCGGTCCTTCAGGCAAAAGCCGCGGCATTGCAGGCCTGCTGGCAATACTGATAGGAACGCTTGGCGTGCACTACTTCTACCTTGGCAAGACAGGTGGCGGCTTCCTGTGCATTCTGCTATCGTGCGTAACATGCGGATTATGGGGTGTGCTTACCCTTATTCAAGGCATCGTTATGCTCACCATGAAGCAGGACGAGTTTGAGCGCAAATATGTGCTCAACGACAAGACTTTCCCCTTGTTCTAAAAAGTATCGATGCCAGCAGCCGGCAAAAAGCATAAGCAAACAAAGCCCGACTACATTCAGTGGGTACTGGTGGTGGGAGCAGTGATTTCTATCACTGTTCTCGCCGGCTTGTTTGTCAAGCGCTACATCCTTCACCCCTCGGTAAACGTGGACCCTTTCCCCATCAAGGGCATCGACGTGTCGGGGCACAACAAGGTTACCGACTGGCAGCAAGTGGCCGACAGCGGCATTGAGTTTGTATTTATCAAAGCCACCGAGGGCGCATCCTACACCAACCCGCTGTTTAACAAGCAGTATGAGGGTGCGCGCTCGGCCGGCTTGAAAGTGGGCTGCTACCACTTCTTCAGGAAAAACCGCGACGGCGCGGCGCAAGCACGACACTTCCTGGCTGCGATAGGAAAGCGGACGATCGACTTGCCACTTGTGGTAGATGTTGAAGACTGGGACAACGACCGCAGCGTGGACGATGCCATCACCCGGCAACGACTCCAAGACATGGTCGCCACGCTCGAACGCCACGGGCACAGCGTGATGATTTACACCAATGGCGATGGCTACAAGTCATACTACAAGCCGCTGTTCAAAGACCGAGACCTGTGGCTCAGCTCATTCAACGAGCCCCACAAGATGAAGGGTTATAGCCACGTCATTCAGCAGTACAGCCACTGGGGAACCGTCGAAGGCATCAAGGGCGACGTGGACATGAACATCTTCGTAGGCTCGGAACGCGAGTGGAATATCTGGCTCGATCAAGTTAAACACCCTTAAAGCTCCCAAACAATGCTCAGGAAATTCCTTCTCACCTTAGTAGCCATGATGTCGGTCGCCACATTGCAAGCGGCCGTCTATACATGGAGTCGCTACAACCTCACCTTTGAGGTGCCCGACGACGGATTTGTCACCTATAGCTCCAACACTCGTTTTGAGATACAATGGGACGACATGGTGATGACCATCCACCTTTATAATAAGGACAAGAGCGACGACAAGTTTCTGCGCGAGAACCTGCGGCGCAAAGCACTAAACTACAGCATGTATGACCTCAAAGACGGCAAGTCGAAAGTTAAAGGCTTTAAGGGGCTCAACATCATGGGCACCATGCCCGACGGCTCACGCGCCATCATTGCCGACCTGATTTCTAAAAAGCAGGACCTGATTGTGGAGATTACCGTCAACTACCTGTATGGCAACATCGAAGTAGTGGAAGACATCATCAAGAGTTTTGCCGAGAACAAGAAGCAGCAACCCAATCATGAGAAAAAGCGGCAACGCGTGCAAAGCAAGCAAGAGGCCGAGAAACAGCAACGCGAAAACAAACAACCCCAGCAGCCGGCAAAGCCCAAGCGCGACGAGGGACCGCTATTTAACGCTTAGACATAAGATTATGAGACATTTAGCTTCAATCATTTTTGCTTTAATCACTTTTTCAGCCACATGGGCGCAAAATGTGCCGTCGGCAAGCGCCAATATGCTCTCGCTGCCACTCATTTACACACACCAGCAGACCCTCGACGACTCAATCGCCGCACCGGCCACCGGCACACAGGAATATGACCTCGATGCCAACGACCTGTGGCTAAAAGACGCTATGGCACAAAGCCGCCGCAACAATCGCAACCGCTACCATGCAATGATAGCGAATCCACAGCTTGTGACCTACAACGAGCACTCGCTCCCCGAACCACCAAAAGAATATGAGCTCACGGCCGACCCGTCGAAGAGCATCCTCACCATTGCGCCGCCGCAAGTGGTGGAGCCGGCCGAGACCACTATTGCCGAAGCTCCTATCGACATACGCAACTGGCTACACCTGTTTCAAAGTTCACTGCACTTCACACAAGCCTACATCAGCGACAACTGGTATCAGGGCGGTGAGAAAAACCTTAACATCCTTGCCGACATCAAGTGGGAATGCAACCTAAATCAGGTTAAGCACCCAAAATGGCTGTTTAACAACTCACTCACCTACAAGCTCGGTGTGGCAACTGCGCCAGGCGACTCGCTCAGGAGCTATATGATCAACGAAGACAACTTCCTGTTCACATCGCAATTAGGCTTCAAGGCCGTCAAGCACTGGTACTACAGTGCCATGCTGCAGTTCAAGACGCAGTTTTTCAACAATTACAAGAGCAACACCCGCGACATGACAGCGGCACTGCTGTCGCCGGGCGAGTTGAACCTGGGTCTTGGTATGACCTACGACCACAAGACAGCCGACGGCAACCGCGCCATCACAGTGGCCATCGCCCCGCTGTCGTATAACTTGAAAATATGCCGCAACATCACCGATATTGACCCCACCACATTCGGCATCGATGCAGGCCATCACACCAAGCACAGCTTCGGTAGCAACATTGAGGCAAAACTATCGTGGAAGCTGCACCCCAACGTGCTGTGGACATCGCGCCTATATGCCTTCACCGACTACAGCTATGTGCAAGGCGACTGGGAAAACACCTTCGACTTCTCAATCACCCGCTATTTCAACACCAAGATCTACACTCACTTGCGCTACGACAAGTCAAGGCCACGTCACCACGACTGGAAATACTGGCAATTTAAGGAAATTCTCTCTATCGGCCTGACCTATCGTTTCTCCACCAACTGATGACGACCAGAATTGCCATATTGCTGTCGGTCTTGTGGGCATCGCTGGCAACCATTGCTGCCACAGTGCCCGAGCAGTCGGAATTCTTCCCGGGGCTCGACGAAGACTCCATGCGCGTGCGCCTGGCCGGTGCCGACCTTCAGCCACTGGAGGGCATCTGGTATTATCCCACCGAGGGCATGACCTTGGGCATCGAGCGCGTGCCCACCGAGAGCCACGACCGGCGCTATCACATCATCATGCTCGGCAGCCGCGACCTGCACCTGCTGCCAGGCACCGTGATTGGCTACCTGCAAGCCAGTGCCGTGAGCGAGAAGTGGCAACTGTGGCTCTACAGCGAACGCGACCGCCTCACACTGTGCCGCCCCATGGAAACCGTGGCCACGCTCAACAGCAGCGCTACCGAACTGACCTTTAAGCGACCACACTGGCGCGTGAAAGTGCGGGTGAATTTTGCGCGGTTCCTGCCGTCGATTTTCAGAGGCGTCACAATCACTCCCGAGAAAGAAGAGGAGAACCTGCCAGTAGGCTTCAAGAAGGTCTATCCCGAAGGGGGCGACGGCAACCAGTTTAACCAAATCCGCTATCTGTAGAACCCGATAAATCAGAATGAGCAATCACATTATAATCCTGGGCAAAAGCGACGTGAGCGACTGGGAAGGTGATGCCGACGCCGATGCCAGCGGCAACATCGACATCGATGATGTGAATGCAATCATCGCTATCATCTTAGACAAATAACCACAGCACCCCACATGCGCCAAGCAAAAGAAAAGTGAATATTAGCGTCAATAACAATAATTATACTTTAATTATTTAATTATAAAGAAAAAACACTTAACTTTGCTGCACTTTTTCAGCGTGATACCATTTGGACACATTTGCGAAAGTTCATGCCAAAAGTGCTATAAATTAGAATATCAATCAATAACACTACTACAATATGGAAATTAAAGAATTTATCGAGAAATTTGCCGAAGCTATCGAGGTTGAAGACGCCAGCGCACTGACCGCCCAAACCGCATTCCACGACTTGGAAGAATGGAGCTCACTCTCGGTGATGCTGCTCATTGCGTTCTTCGACGAGGAATTTGAAAAAGAAGTTGCCGAAAAGCAAATTCGCGAAGCAGTCACTATTCAAGACCTTTACAACTTAGTCACAGCTTAACATCATGGCATTGCTCACCTATAATGGGGTCGGCATCACGGCAATGGCCGGAGCCGTTCCCCGTCGTGTTATCAACAATTACGAATACACCGAGTTCTTCCCGGCCGACCAGGTGAAAGAAGTCGTCGATAAGGTGGGTGTGTTTGAGCGCCGTTTTGCCGACGAAAAAACCTGCTCGTCCGACTTGTGCTATGCTGCGGCCGAAAAATTGATTGCCGACAACGACATCGACCGTTCCGAAATCGATTTGCTCATATTCCTGTCGCAGACACCCGACTACCGCATGCCGGCCACATCCATCATCTTGCAGGACCGCTTGGGACTGCCATCAAGTTGCATAGCCTTTGACATACAGATGGGATGCGCCGGATTCTGCTATGCACTGTCGGTGGCCTACAGCATGATGCAAAACGGCAACCTGCGCAAAGCACTGGTGCTCGACGGCGAGACTCGCTCTAAGGTTTATTCGCCACGCGACCGCCGCAGTGCATTCATCTTTGGCGACGCAGGCGTTGCAGCACTGGTGGAGAAAGACGACAAATTCGGCCAGAGCTGGTTCTCAATCAACTCCGACGGCTCACGCCACGACTTGATAATGATTAAAGGCGGCGGCTACCGCAACCCGAGTTCTGTTGAAACCCTCACCGAGAAGGTGGTGGACGAGTATGGCAACATGCGCAGCGATGAGCAAGGCTATATGCGTGGCGGTGACGTGTTTAACTTCGTTATTCGCGAGATTCCGCGCAACATCAAGCAGACCCTCGAAGCATCGGGTGTGGATAAAGACAGCATCGACTACATCGTGTTCCACCAGGCCAACAACTTCATCAACAGCTACATTGCCAAAAAGATGAAGCTCGACACAGCCAAGATTCCGCACACTATCGAGAAATATGGCAACACCTCGTCGGTTTCGGTGCCACTGACCATTGTCAGCGAACTTAAAGACAAGCTGGCAGGCAACAAGCAGCTGCTGCTGAGCGCTTTTGGAGTAGGCATGTCGTGGGTCACCGGTATCGTCTCGTTCACCGACTGCCACATCAGCGACATCGTGGAGGTGGAAAACGGCCAACCCATCGAGTAGGACATTCATCACAGTGCGCATCATGACCAGTCCATTCTCACTCGAAGGGAAAACCATAATAGTCACCGGTGCCTCGTCGGGCATCGGCCGACAGTGCGCTATCTCCTGCAGCCACATGGGGGCGAAAGTGATGTGCATCGGCCGCAATGAGCAGCGCCTGCAAGACACCCTCGCCCACCTCGCGGGCGACGGTCACGCAGCCTATAGCTATGACTTGAGCCAAACTCACGGCATCGCCGGCCTCGTGGCCGACATCGTTGCCGCACACGGCAAGCTCGACGGCCTGCTGTGTGCGGCGGGCATCGAGCGCACGGCACCCATCAAGCTGCTCACAGTGCAAGACTATGCCGAGATAATGCAAGTGAACACGTTCAGCGCCTTTGAACTGGCACGCCATGCAACGGCCATGAAGCACTTCAACCGTGGTGGAGCCGTGGTGCTCATCGCCTCGATAACGGCAACCATAGCCCGCACAGGCACTGCGGCCTACAGCGCATCAAAGGGGGCACTCATCAGTGCAGCCCGCGTCATGGCCGCCGAGCTGGCTAAGCGACAGATACGCGTCAACTGCATCTCACCCGGCACCATTCTCACACCACTCATGCAGAATGCACTTGCACAGATGTCCGACGAAGACCGGGCAAGACGCGTGGCCGGCTTCCCTCTCGGTCTCGGAGAGCCCGCCGATGTGGCAAACGCCGCAGTTTATCTGCTGAGCGAAGCCTCACGCTGGGTCACCGGGCAAAACCTGATTGTCGATGGAGGTTTTACCATCCAATAGAGTAATCTACTTCCAGAAGCACACTATCGCCCCTCGAAACCCGTCTTATGAAACGTCTCTTGCTCATAACCACGATTGCAGCCCTCACAGTGGGAGCACTGGCGGCACGCACTCGCACCACGCAAGCCCACCTCACCACGGCAGCCATCGTGCTCGACGTGATTGAGCCTGCAGCTACCGGCACGGGCACCGACACCATTGCCGGTGCCGACATCGACCAGGGCAGCATCACGCTGCGAGGGTTCAACAAGAAGGCCGGCGACAGCCGAGAGTCATTCCTGGTGACCAACAACACCGACCACCGCATCTCGGCCATACGCATCACACTGCGCTACACCACACTCGACGGCTCGATGATTCACGAGCGCAAAGTGGTGGTGCCCATCACACTCAACCCCGGCGACACACAGGTGGCAGTCATAAAGTCGTTCGACACACAACGCCTGTTCTACTACTATGCCGGGCCGCGGCCGCGGAAAGCCGCCACGCCGTTCAAGGTGGCATACCGTCTTACGGGCTACGACATCCCCATCGGCCACTGACGGCCAAGCAATCGGCGCAAGCACTACTAAATTTCCACCAGAAAACCAACACGTTAGCTACACTTCCCCAACCCAACGTTTCATTGTGTGTGTAGATTTCGTGTTGGTTGTGGGTGGTGAGGTGCTTGCAGATGGGCAGGCGGCTCAATTTTTTCATATTTTTCTAAATAAAAATAAGTTTCTTTTTCTCTTTTGGGCTACAAATCCAAATTTTTATTAACTTTGCAATTAAATTAACACCCTTATTTGCAATATTAATAAAAAAATGCCAACAAAATGAAAAGAATTATCATTTGTTTACTGCTGTGTGTGAGCGTTTTGAGTGTGTGGGGCGAGACGCGCCCGCTGAAACAAGGAGTGTGGTCGTGCGACCTGAGGTTGCAGACCGGAACCCGCCGTGCGTTCTCGATAGGTGCCGGCGTGCAATACATCCCGGTTAACAGGTTGCGTGCCGACCTGAATGCGAACTATTACTTCTCGATAAACTACGACTTTAACCTCAATCTGCACTACTTGATCAACGTGTCGGGAGAGCGATTCTACGTTTACCCGCTGGTAGGATTCACTGTGGCCAACATGGATGTTGCCGATGGCGATAAGGTGGCCTTCCCGCGTGAGACTCATGCCGGTGCCAACTTCGGAGCAGGCATGGAGTATCTGATCGATTACGACTTGTCGGTTATGGTCGAGGGTCGCTATGCAGCCATGAAAAACATTGGCCATGCAGCTTTTGCAGCCGGCCTGAGACTGAAATTCTAACCTGCAAGTTTTTATGAGTCAACTTGAAAAGATCAATTTTCATTCTGTCACCCCTACAGGGCATTTTCAAGCCGACTCAGAAAAGGATAAACGGATTTTGAGTGAAAAGCAAGTCTCATTCAAGATTTGGCTTTGGTTGTTCAGGTTGCCCCTCGATGTGGGCAACCTGTTTTTTTAGCGGGCAAAGGGTGTGACCACATGGTGGCCGTCACCATTGCCTTCAATGGGCCGCCGCCCTAATGTGCACGATGATGCAATAAAACGGCACTCTCTGCGTTATATAGTGTGAAGAAATAGCAAACTACAATGACATCAACAATGCATAAAACCATAAAAGTGCTTGCCGCACTGGCTATAATCACCAGCATCGCCCTGCCGCTGAGAGCGTTACCCACCGACCATTATGCCCAACACTCGGCACTGGCCTCAGGCATGTGGTTCAAGATTCCGGTGAATGAAAACGGCATCTACCAGCTCACCAGCTCAGTACTCACACAACTGGGCTTCGAAGATTGGGCCAATGTGAAGGTATATGGTCGCGGCGGTGCCATGATGAGCGAGATTATCACCGCCGATGTGATCGACGACTTGCATCAGGTGCCGGTCGTACGCATTGGCGACCGCTTATTGTTCTACGCCCAGGCCCCCCTGTCATGGCGCTCCAACGAGTATTTTCCCTTCTATCAGTCGCAGCATCCCTATGCCACACAGGCCTATTACTTCATCACTCAGGGCACGGCCGACGATAGCGTGAGCCCGGAGCAAGCCAGCAACGAAGTCGTGGGCGAGGCCGTGAGCACGTTCACCGAGCGGCTATTTCATGAGCAGGAGCTATCGAGCCCCGGCGAAACAGGGCGCATACTGCTGGGCGAGGACATGACAAACACCCCCTCCATGGCTGTAAAGTTCAGCATGCCGGGGCGCATACCCGGCAGCCCAGTGAGAATTCGCACACGCTTTGGAGTCGATATCTCACAGGGCAACGTAGAGCTAAAGTTCAAGTGTAACGGCACCGAACTGCCGTCGTCTGTCACCGACCGCACCATCACCTCGGGAAGCTCTTATTACTACTCGGTCATAGAAACCAACAAGACATTCACTCCCGAAGGGGCCACTACCGAGCTCGAGTGCAACGTGGAGCGCGTGGTGAACGGAACGATAAAACTTGCACGATTAGACTACGTCACCATCAACTATGAGCGCCAACTTGCCATGGACGACGGCCTGCTGCAGTTTGCACAGCCAGCCACCACCGGCACCGACTTCCACTACGCCATTTCAGGAGCCAACGACAGCACTATAGTGTGGGACGTGACCCGCCCCTGGGCACCGATAGCGATGAACACCACATTCACCGACGACGGCAAGCTCCTGTTCAGTCCGGTGGCCGGAGGCTATCGCGAGTATGTGGCATTCGACCCGCGAGCACAATTCAACGCCACACAGCGTGGCACAAAGCCCGACAACCAAGACCTTCACGGTGCTGCCACGCCCGACATGATTATTATCACCAACAGCGAATATCTGGCTGCCGCCAAGAGGCTTGCCGAATACCACACCACTGCCGACGACATGGAAGTGCTGGTAGCCACCGACACACAGGTGTATAACGAATTCTCACAGGGCACGCCCGACGCCATGGCCTATCGCATGCTGTGCAAGATGATGTGGGACCGCGGCTCCGACACCACCGGGCATCACCTGCAATACTTGCTGCTTATGGGCGACGGGACATACGACAACCGCATGCTCACCTCCGAGGTCAAGGCGATGAACATGAAACCACTGCTCACCTGGCAGACCGAGAACAGCCACTACGACCTGTCGTCCTACACCACCGACGACATCTTTGCCATGCTCGAAGATGGCAACATGACAATGGGTAATGCCAAGATCAACATTGCCGTTGGACGCATGCCGGTGAACAGCCTGAACGAAGCCAACACCATGGTAGATAAGGCCATCAAATATATGTCGGTTCCCGACTATGGAACATGGAAAAACAATTCTCTCAACGTGGCCGACGACCAGGACAACGGCACGCACATGGAACAGGCCGAAGAGGTAATCACCACCGCCCGCAGCCATGGCGGCGAAGACATGATGTATAACCACATTTTCATCGATGCCTTCACCGAGACCACCGTGGGTGCCGCGCGCACCTTCCCCCAAGCCAAGGCACAGATGATGAGCAAGTTGCAAGAGGGGACACTGTGGTGGAACTACACCGGCCATGCCAGCGCCAACAACTGGGGCTCTGAGGGCATGCTGCGACGCAACGACATCACCGACGGTCTGTACTACGACCACCTGCCCGTGCTCTATGCGGCAACGTGTAGCTTTGCCAAGTATGATGCCATACAGCAAAGCGGCAGCGAGAACATGGTGCTTAACCCGCGCGGCGGCGTAGTGGTGGCCGTGAGTCCTGTGCGTGAAGTGCTCATGATGTCTAACGGCCCGCTCAACAGCTTTGTGGCCGAGCACATGTTTGCCCGCGACGAGAATGGCAAGCCCAACAGCGTGGGCGAAGTCATCAGACTGGCAAAAAACGAACGCACCGAAGACGCCAACAAGCTGCGCTATATCGTGCTCGGCGACCCGGCACTGCGCCTGGCACTGCCACAGTACAAGGTTCACATCACCGCCATTAACGGCACACCGGTAAGCCCCGACGACATGCCCACATTCCGCGGACGACAGACAATGCGCCTGACAGGACACATCGCCGACTACAAGGGCAACAAGGTGCAGGATTTCAATGGCGTGGTTCGCTCCACGCTCTACGACAGCGAGCAGTCGGTAACCACCCACGGCTATGGCGACGGAAAAGAATTCACCTTCCTCGAACGCCCCAATAAACTCGCGCTCACGGCCGACACCGTGATTGCCGGCGACTTTACTATCACGCTCACCATACCATCAGAGCTGATGGCCACCTACGACAACTACAGCCCGTCGCTAATCAACCTCTATGCCTACGACCGCACCACGCAGCGCGAAGCCAGCGGCAGCAACTCCGACTTCTACATCTACGGCTACGACGATGCCGAAGTAACCGATACCGACGGACCGCTAATCCAGTTCTTCGGACTTAACAATCACGACTTTGTAGATGGCATCATGACCGATGAAAATCCCATAGCCATTGCAACCATCAGCGACATCAGCGGAGTAAACTTCTCAACAGCCGGTGTGGGCCACAACATGACACTGCTGCTCGATGGCAAAACCACCTATAGCAACCTGGCCAACTACTACAACCCCGAGCCATGCGAGGTGGGCACACAGGGCACGATTTCATTCCCGCTGTCGCAACTCGAAGTCGGAGCTCACACCCTGCGCTTGCGCGTGTGGGACGTCCACAACAATGTGAGCGAGAAGACCATCAATTTCGGAGTTTCAAAAGGCTTGAAACCAGAGGTGGTCGAGATATATGCCACACCCAACCCGGCCACGACGTCGGCCACATTCTATGTGCAGCACAACAGGCCCAACGCCCAGGTGCAAGTAGGCATCGAGGTCTTCGACCTGATGGGACGCACCGTGTGGAGTACCAAGCAAAGCGGACGCAGCAATAACGACCTCTCGTTCCCCATCACATGGGACCTCACTCGCAACGGAGGCGGACGCGTGCCGCGCGGAATCTACATCTATCGCGCAACCATTTCGACCGATGGCGAGCACGAGGCATCCAAGGGTAAGAAATTGGCAGTGTGTGCCGAGTGATATTGCAATTATAAAAAAAATATATTAACTTTGCCTGCTAAAACTTGTTGCAACAAGAATGAACGAGACGAACACACCCACTCGCACCCAGCTACCTGAGCCCACACTGCGCAGGTTGCCCTGGTATTTAGCCTATGTGAGAATGCTCGATGGCCAAAACGTGAAATTTGTGTCATCAACCCACATCTCCAAGGCTTTGAGTGTTGACTCGTCGCAGATTGCAAAGGACCTGTCGTTTCTCAACGTCAAGGGCAAGACACGCATCGGCTATGAGGTGAAGAGCCTCATGGCCACACTGGCCGACTTCCTGGGCTTTACCGTGCCACACAGCGCCGTGGTGATAGGTGCCGGCAGCCTGGGGCGCGCCTTGATTGCCGATGTGGGACTCTCGCAATATGGCTTGCAGATTGTGGCAGGATTTGACACCGATGCCGACATTGTCGGCACCACTGTGGATGGCGTGAAAATCTATCATGTAGATGCCCTGCAGCAGTGGCAGCTCGAGCACAATGCCGACATTGCCATCCTCTCGGTACCCATCGAGGTGGCACAGCAAATGGCCGACGCCGTGGTAGAAAGCGGCTTCAGGGCGATGTGGAACTTCACGCCAGTGCGCATCAAGACTCCACCACGCATTGCCATTGCCAACACCTCGATTTATGCCCACCTGGCGATAATTTATAATAGGATGAATGCTGCCGGCGATAAGCCGGTAATATAATAAATAATTTGAGTTTTGCGAGTTGTTAACTTGCTACAACACACAGCAGGCCGTCGTTAGGCTCTAAAAAGGAAATGAAGATACTTGTTTTTGACACACGAGCAGAGCAGCAGCCCGCACAAGGGCCGCTCGGGGCAGCAGAGTTATATCCCGACTCCTCGGTGATCATCTCGCACAAGCCTCTCTTCCTACCCGACTGGTGCGACAACTACGCCAGCACCATGGCAGTAGCAGCCAGGGTGTGCCGCCTGGGCAAGAACGTTGCCGAGCGGTTTGCCGTGCGATACTGGCGCGAGATTACGGCTTGCATGATAACCGGCGGCTGTGGCAGCGAGCGCAATGATGCCCTGGCCAGAAGCTTCGACGGCGCAATAGCCTTAGGCGAATGGGTGCTCATCGACAGGGCATCACAAGCCGCGATGCCGTTCACGGCATCAAAGGGAAGCGACGTAGTGTGCAGCTGCAACATGAGCGACGACATGTACAGGCTCATCGACAGGGCAATAGTCACTGCCAGCCGATATGTTACAATCAAGATGGGCGACATCATAGCTGTCACACTCGGCGAGGCCTGCCCGATAGCCATAGGCGACACTTTACTTGCCACCATAGGCGGGCAAGAAGTGCTCACAACAAGAATTAAATAACCGAAAAATAAGAACATACACTACTCAAGACGTTATGCGCAAAAATAGTTTAGCTTTGATAGCCATGTTGGTGGCCATGTGCGGACTGATGCCGCTGAATGTGTCGGCGTTTAGCACATCGGCATTTGCCTCAAGTTCGCGATTAGCATCAGGACAATGGGTTAAGATAGCCGTGTCGGGCAGCGGCATCTATGAGATTACGGCCGACGAGCTGATTGAAATGGGCTTCTCACAGCCCGAAAAAGTTGCCGTTTACGGCCAGGGTGGCTACCCCATCAGCGAAGTGCTTAACGGTAATTCACCCGACGACCTGCAACCCGTAGGGTCGTTATGGCACGACGGGAAACTATTTTTCTATGCCAAGGGAGTAGTGCAACTGAACTTGACAAGCGTAAGCCCGGTGGGCACAACATTTAACCGCACTCGCAACTCCTATTCGCAGCTTGGCTACTACTTCCTCACGCAAGAAGACAACCCCGTTCGCGTGAGCACACGCAGCAATGCCTTGCCGGCATCCTACACCCCACTCACATCGTCGCTCAGCTGCTGGTTCCATGAGAACGAGATGGCCTCGGTGAGCAACTCGGGCAAGGACTTGCTGGGCGAAGACATGCTCACAAATTCTGTCTCGATTCCCTACCGACTTGATAAAATCTGCAATAAAAACATCGGCATAGGGGCACGGGCCGCGTGTGCGACCACTGGGAACACCTATCTCGTGGCCTATCTGTGCTACGACGGAAAGGAGCAAGATGTGAACTTCAGCGTAAGTGACGGAAAATTTGAAGCCGTGACAAATAAGGAATGGTTCTATGACGTGATCATGCCCTACAGCTCTCGCACACTCACGTCGCTCAACGAAGAGGGGGAGCTGAAGCTACTGATTAATCATGTCGTTTCTTCTTCATCCACCGAAGCAGCACCCACTGTCGCAAAGGTCGATTACGCATTAATTTCCTACAATCGCCTCAATGCCTTTGCCGACGACGAGCAAGGCAGCTTCGACATGTGGTACAGCTCGCTGAAGTATTCCGACGTAATACAACTCACCGACGTCGATGCCGACGTGATGGTGTGGGATGTGGGCACGTCGAACGTGCCGGTGAGCTACACCACCCAGCTCGTGGGAGAATCCACTCTCCTGACCCTGGCACGCAACATGACCGACGCACATCTGACAGTGTTCTCACCCTCACGCACACAAATGAAAATAAACAGCTTTGAGAGGGTGCCTAACCAGAACCTTCACTCGCTCACCACTCCCGACATGCTCATCGTCACTTGTGCACCGCTCATCGAACAGGCCAAGCGCGTGGCACAACTTCACATGGAGCACGACGGCATGACCGTGGAAGTGGTCGATCAAGAGCAAGTGTTCAATGAATTCTCGTCGGGAACGCCCGATGCCATGGCAATACGCCTGCTGTGCAAGATGCTCTACGACCGCGACCCTGCCAAGTTCAAGAATCTGCTGCTCTTTGGCACCGGGGCATTCGACAACCGCGGCATCGTGCAGCACAAAGAAAACACCGTCATCACCTATGAGAGCGACAATAGCAGTGACAAGGTGTCGAGCTACCCCTGCGACGACTTCTATGGCATGCTCGAAGACGGCTCGGGACAGTCACTGGAATTTGACAGGCTGTGCCTGGGAGTGGGACGCATCCCGTCGGCAAATGTTCAAGAAGCGAAGACCGATGTCGATAAACTGGTGAGCTACGTCCTCAACCCCGACTACGGAGTGTGGCGCAACAACTATCTGCTCATGGCCGACGAAGGCATCATCGCGCCGCAAGGCAGCAGCCCCGGCGACATCGGCCTGCATGTGTGGCAAGCCGAAGGCGTGAACCTGCTCATCAACGACAACGCCGGTGCCATGCACAGCAATAAGGTGTATGTCGAGACATTTGCGCGCGATGCCAATGAGACCTCGATTGCAATGAACAAGCGCACCAGCACCGATGCACGCAAGCACATTATCGAGTCGCTCAATGCCGGACAGTATTTCATGTCCTATATAGGACACGCCGGAGGCTCGGTAATGGCCGGTAACAGCAAGCTGTGGCGAAGCAGCGATGTGCTGAGCAACAACTATAGCCACCTGCCCATCATGAGCACTGCCTGCTGCAACGTGGCACGATACGACTCCGACTCACGCGGCATTGCCGAGGTAATGTTCCACTACCCCAAGGGAGGCGTGATTGCCCTGCTCACACCGGCAAGAGATGTGTATTCTAACTGCAACGACATGCTTAATCGCTCGTTTGTGAGCGGAATGTTCTCGTTCAACAACGACGGCAGCATGACCACCTTGGGCGAAGCCTACAGGAAGGCAAAACTGTCTTACGCCAGAGTGACCGACTTCAGCTACAACAAGATGTCGTACTTCCTCATGGGCGACCCCGCGATTAAAATCAACTTCCCTCGCTCACTGGCCACCATTACAAAGATTGCCGGCCAAGCCACGACCGACACAATCACGCTCACGCCCATGCAGCAAGTGACGGTTGAAGCCGAGGTCAACGTTCCCAACGACAAAGCCGTGGACGACTCGTTCACTGGCAATGCAACCATAACACTTTATGGCTCATCGAAATATTACACGTCCTACACCAAGCAGTCGAGCGAAACAGGCTGGAACGAGAAACGCGACATCATGCTTGAACGCCCATTGCTGGCTCAGGTCGAAAGCCGCGTCGTGAACGGACATATTACGGCACAGTTTGTCATGCCGCGTCACGAGCTCGACGAGGGAGCGCTGCAACTATGCGTCTATGCACACAAAGATGGCACCGACCAGATGGTGAACGGCGTTTACAACAAGCTCAAACTTGGTGACTACGACCCCGAAGTAGCACTAACCGACACTCAGTCGCCGGTCATCAGCTCGATGTACCTCAACGACGCTGAGTCGTTCGCATCGAACAACACAGTATCGGTCAATTCAACACTCTACATCACTGCTTCCGACGACATAGGCATTAACATGCTCAAGAACTCGCCGGGACAGGACATGCGCCTCACGCTCGACAACAATAAGGAAATCTATTATACGATTAAGGACTATGCCGTGTGCACCGACGACGGACGCGCCCTTTCCATTGCATTCCCGCTCTCAGGGCTCAAGCTCGGCCAACACTCGCTCACGTTCACGGTCTTCGACCTGGATGGCAACAGCACTTCGCAGACTATCAATTTCATTGTCGGACTGCTCGATGACATAGCCCTCGACGTGATTGAAACACCGGTATCGACGCAGGCTACGTTCGACTTAGCGCAGAACAAGCTATCGGCAATGCCCCAGGTCGATATACGGGTCACCGACGCACAAGGCAATCTCGTGTGGAAGACAACGACCACGCAATTCCCCGTTGTGTGGGACCTGAAGAACACGCAAGGGCAGCGTGTTCCGGCAGGACTGTATAAGTTCTTCGGCACTTACCGCTCGGGCAACAACTACGGAGGCACCGAAATCAACGACATGATTGTCATAAACCCCTTGCAGTAATTACACGTACAACATATTATAATCACCATTCATTCAAGACTAAATTTAGACCTATTATGATACAATCTATGAATAAACGGCTGTCGCTAATTGCAGCCTGCGCACTGCTGAGCATAGCAGCGTGGGCCTACCCGGTGAGTAACTACGCCACGTCATCATTGCTGTCAAACGGCCGATGGGTAAAGATTGCCATACCGGCCGATGGTGTCTATCAGCTCACAAGCGACGAACTCTCGCAAATGGGATTTTCCGACATCAACCAAGTGAAAATCTACGGCTATGGCGGACATCTGCAGAGCGAAATGTTTACCGGGACCGAGAAGGACGACCTCACCGAAGTGGCTACTATAGTCACCGGCAACAAACTGTGCTTCTACGCTTACGGTCCGCTGGAAGTAGCCATGCAATCGACCGAAGCCAATCCATACTTCACACGCAAGGTCAATGTCTATTCCAACAACGGCTACTACTTCATCACCGAGGGCGGCTCGCCACTGAGGGTGGAAAACTTCGGCTGGTCAACGGGCGAGCAGGCTACACAGCACTCCACAAGCTACAACTACTTTCTGCACGAGAACGACTTGGCCACAATTTCACAAACAGGAAAAGACATAGTGGGCGAAAGCCTGCTTGACGACAGCTTTACGCTTAATTACAACTTGGCCAACGTAGCCTCGCCCGATGTGATGGTGCAGACGTCCCTGGCAGTATGCACCAAAAACGGGACCAGCACTATGAGCGTGAATCTAAAGTCGGGTGGCCAGACGGTGAACATCGACTATTCAAGCGTCATTATCCAAGCAACCAGCCCAACGCTTAAATTTGTCAACTATGCCCCCAAGGCCATGGTTAAGATGCCCTCGCTGCAAGCCACCGGACAAATTACTGTCAACAAGATCATACCTGCAACATCGACGGTATCGGTACAAAGAAGCAACCTCGACTATGTGATGATCACATACCTGCAGAACAACACCCTGTCGGGCTTGGACACACATCAGCAAATGATGTACCTGCCATTAGTGAACCAAGGCGACACAATCGTCGTGAGCGACGCCTCGTCATCGACCGTGGTGTGGAACATCAACGGTCCTCAGCCCATCAGCCTCAAGCGGACAAACGCATCTGGCAAGACTCTGTTCAGCTCGCCACTTGTGACTCGAAACGCACAATTCGTAACATTCGACCCGGCACAGCCCCTGCGCTCAATCGGTGGCTATGAGCTGATTGCGAACCAAGACATACATGGCCAACCCACCCCCGACTACATTATAGTCACACACCGCGACTTCCTGCCGGCAGCCGAGCGGCTGGCCGACTTCCACCACTCTAACGACGGGCTGAACACGCTTGTCGTCACACAAGACGACGTGTTCAACGAATTTTCATCGGGAACACCCGATGCCATGGCCATTCGCAAAATGTGCAAAATGTTCTATGACCGCAACCCCGAGACACTGAAATATCTGCTGCTAATGGGACAAGGCTCATACGACAACAGGCGCAAATTCACTAACAAAAGCGGAGTGCTGATAACCTTTGAGACCGACGAAAGCGCAAGCGAGAGCACCAGCCACTGCAGCGACGACTTCTTTGGAATTTTAGGCGACGGTACCGGGCGCAGCATCAATAACGAGACGATATGCCTGGGCGTGGGACGACTCACTCCCGAGAACTTAGACGAAGCCTACGATGCCGTGGAAAAAATCGTAAACTACGTTACCAATGTGGATTATGGAGCATGGCGCAACAACATGCTCTTCATGGCCGACCAGGGTGATACCGAGATGCACACCACGCAGGCACAGGAGATATTGGATATCGCAAAAAAAGAGAAGAATGTGGTTATGAACCAGAGCAAGGCGTTCATTCCATTCTTCCCAACTGCCGTCGATGAGGACATGCTCACCAGCGACAAGCGTTCATCGCCCGAGGCCACCCGATATGTGGCTGCGGCATTGAGTAGCGGCCAGTACTTCTCGACCTACATCGGCCACGCATCATCAAGCGTATTCACCGCTTCAAGCAAGCTGTGGAGCATCAACAACGTTAACACCGTGTCCTACCCGCACTTGCCCATAATGACCGCGGCATGCTGCGAGGCGGCACGCTTCGATGCAAGCTCCAGGAGCATTGCCGAGCGCATGGCAATCAAGAAAGACGGTGGCGCCATCGCCGTGATGTCAACTACACGAGCCACACTGGGTAACCAAAACCACATTACCAACCTGGCGTTTGTCAGGACAATGTTCACGCCCAACAACAATGGCACTATGCCCATGCTGGGAGATATCGTGAGGATGTCTAAGAATAACGTAAACAATTTGGGTGGCGCACGAAACAAGATGTTTTTTGTCCTGCTTGGCGACCCGGCCATAAGAGTCAACTACCCTCTGCCGCGATTTAAGGTCACCAAGGTTAACGGCATCGACGTGAGCGACGGCCAGGCGGCCACCACATCGCCCATGCAGCGTGTTCAGGTTGAAGCCCAGGTAATGAATGCTGCCGGCACGGCAGTTGACAATAGCTTTAACGGTAAGGCCTACGTCACTCTGTTCGATTCAGAGCGCTTGTACATGAACACTAAAGGCAGAGGCACCATCCCCTACGACATCACCTTCCCACGCACACAGCTCGCGCAGGTGGATGCCACAGTGACCAATGGCCTACTCAAGACCTCCATTCTGGTGCCACGCGACTTGCAGGCACAAGGCGACCTGCGCATCAGCGTGTATGCCCACAAGACCGGAAGCGAACTCATGGTCAATGGCGAATACTGCAATCTCGCTGTTGAGGCCTACGATGCCTCTACCGCGGTTACCGACAATCAGGCACCGGTGATTAAAGCCATGTACTTTGACGACAAAGATGAATTTGCCGAGCAACCGGCAGCCGTTGCCGGCAGCATGCTGCACATCGAAGTGACCGACGAAACTGCCCTGAGCATGACGCAGTCGCTCAGTGGCAAGATGAGACTGGTGCTCGACGGTGGAGCGCAATCTTATTATCTGGTTGATAACTTTGCCACTATCAGTAACGGCGGCAAGCAAATGGATGTGACGATGCCTGTGAACGACATCGATGTGGGCCGCCATACACTCGCCTTCACAGTGATGGATGTGGCCGGCAACTCAACCACTAAGACTATCGACTTTATAGTTGAGCAGCCCACCAATGTCATTATCAAGGCCGATGAGCGGGTGGCTACTAACGAGGCTACGTTTGTAGTCGAGAAAAACACACTGCCCGAGCTTCCCGAACTCACCATCAGGGTGACCGACGTGACGGGCAACATCGTTTGGCAAAAGACTGCCACATCGATGCCATGCAAGTGGGACTTGAAGGGACTCAACGGCACGCGTGTGCCTAACGGAGTGTACCGCTACTGGGCCACCTATGACGACGAGAACTACTATGGCGGCACGCCTAAGGCCGACCTCGTGGTCGTGGCTCCGTAACTCAACACGCACTGGAGCGACTAATCGCTGCCTTTGGGCAGCTTGGCTTTAATTAAATTATTTTCTGGCGCAAGGTCTGAGGCTTTGCGCCATTGTTTTACGGCTTCATCATGCCGGCCCAGGCTCTCCAGTATGTCGCCATAGTGGTCAAGCACATCGCTGCTCAGCGAGTCGTCGTTGTCGATGGCTCGCTTGATATATTCCAGGGCTTTCTCATAGTCGCCTTTTTTGTATAGAATCCAGGCATAGGTGTCGAGATAGGTGGCATTATCGGGATAGGCCTTGATGGTCATGGCCGACATCTTCTCGGCCTTTTCCAGGTCCAAGCCGCTGAGCGACAAGAAGTAGGCATAGTTGTTCATGGCACCGATGTTGAGCGGATCGATTTCAAGCGATTTCTCATAGGTGGCAAAGGCCTTCACCGTGTCGCCCTGCTCAAAATAGACATCTGCCATGCCGCCAACGAGCTCGCTGCGTGTCGCGGCATCGGTGCTATCGACCAGGCTAAGGGCTTTATCATAGGTGGCAAGGGCTTTGTCATATTGCTTCATTTGGAAGTAGGTGGGAGCAATATAGCGATACAGGTCAAGGCTGTCGGGGTTGTATTCCAGCGCACGCTCGGCAGCACTGATGGCCCCGGGCATGTTATCGCCCATGATGTTGATGACCATGAGTCGGCGCCAAGCCGAGGCATCGGTGGGATTGATATCGAGGAAATAGCCTTGCTGCTCGGCAGCGCCTTTATAGTCGTCACGCGCCACGAGGTAGTCGCTATAGAGCTGATGGATTTCGGCTTCGTGTGGGTGCAGACTGAGCAGCGTGTTAAACAGCTGCTGGGCACGCTGCGTGGTGTCGCCACGGTTCACCATGTCGCGAAGGTCCGACACCAGTATGGCCAGCTTGTTTTCCACGTCAAGGTTCTCGCTGGTTATTACATGGTAGATTTGCTGCTCATAGGCGGCACTGTCGCCTATTTCCTTGTAGTATTCGGCTTTGGCAAGATAGGTGTAGCCATTTTGAGGCTCAGCCTCCTGGGCCACGTTCAGATAATGAAGCGCACTGTCGCTCATGCCAAACTGCTGCATCACTCCGGCCATGCCCATGTTGTAGCTGGCATTAAGCGGTGCCGTGGCCAGCAGCTCGCGCATCTCGGCTATGGCGGCTGCAGTATCGTTCAAGGCTATGAAATTAGTGATTTTCTTGCTCGTGAGTTGAAACGACGAGCCATGGTGCAGCTTGATGCTGTCGAGTGTGCTGTTCGACTCGGCATAATGACCTGTGCGGGTATAGGCTTCGGCCAGACGGGCCTCCAGTTCCAGCTTGTTGGGATTGAGCTGGCAAAGTCCCCTGATGGCCTCCAGTCCCTCTTCGTTACGACCCAGCATCATGCATGCGTCACTATAATAGGTGGTTTCGTAGAAGTCTTCGGGATGAGCATCAAAGTGCTTCTTCAGCAGCGACAATGCACGCTCATATTGCTCCTTGTTGCCTGAGCGCATATTCAGCTGGCAGTGCCCCACATAGAATGCTGCGGCCGTGTTAGTGCTGTCGAGCTCGTAGGCACGCCGCAAAAGGTCGTAGTAGGCATCGGCCTCGCCGCGCGACTTCCAGTTCTGTGCCTCCAGGAAGATGTAGCTCGACTTGCGGCGGTCGGCATCGGTTATCTCCTTATGGTCGCGCCCGGTAACGGCTACCGGCAGCAGCACTATCAGTGCCACCGCCCATAGGATATGTCTGAATCCTTTATTCATTCTTGCATATTTGTGTCTTATGTAACTATCTATTAAATGGTGTCATCCATTGCTCACAGAGTCCACTCTCACCCGCACCTCTCAGGCATGCTTAGCGGCTTGTCATGATAGTGCCCTTCGGCAGTGATAATTAGCACGGTTACAATTTCATCATAGATGTCATATACCAAACGGTTCTTTTTATCTATTCGTCTTGAATAACAGATGCTTCCGCCACCCGATAGAGGCTCAGGCCTACCGAGCCCGGTACGGGGGTGTTCCATTAGTTCATCCAGTAGCTTGGCAATCTTTTTATATGCCGACGGGCTACTTTTCTTGAATCGAGCTATGGAGGATTTAGCTTCGGCAGTGAATTCCAGTCGGTACATAGATCAGCTATAACGAATTTAGGAAAGCATTCAGCTCTTCATGCGTACTAACTGTCGTGGTTTGTTTCTGAGAGAATTGCTTGCGAGCAGCCTCTATCTTCATCATCGTTTCATCGTCAAACATCCTGTCGGGGTGAACCTTGTTAATCATAAAAAGTTCTTTACCACGATGAATAATAATGAAAGCTCCGTTAGCAGCCATATCGAGAAATTTCTTCTGATTTTTGCGAAACTCAGTGGTGGTCAGGTTTATAGTATTCATAGCACATGCGATTTTGTAATCATTTTGTACAAAATTAGTACATTTAATTTACTTATCAAAAAATGAGCCTGATATTTTGCCCTCCGTGTCCACCCACGTCGCACTTCTCAGGCATGCTTAGCGGCATCACTTTGTGCCTGTGTGGCCAAATCCGCCTGCGCCGCGCTCGGTTTCGTCGAGCTGTTCTACCGGCAGCCACTGCACTGTTTCGTGACGCGCCACCACCATCTGGCAGATGCGCTCGCCGTCTTCGATGGTCTGAGCCTCATTGCTGAGGTTGGCTACGATCACACACACCTCGCCACGGTAGTCGGCATCGATGGTGCCGGGGGTGTTCAGCACACTAAGGCCGCGCTTCAGCGCCAGCCCGCTGCGAGGCCTGATTTGGCACTCATAACCCTCGGGCAGGGCAATGTAGATGCCGGTGTGCAGCAGGGCACGCTCAAGCGGCTGTAATGTAACGGGCGCCGAGAGCCATGCACGCAAGTCCATACCGGCACTCAACAGCGTGCCATATTGCGGAAGGGCATGTGGCCCTTTATTCACGATCTTCACTTCGATTGGTTTCATCAGTCCGACTTTTTTCTGGTTGCAAATATTTTATCAAACAGATTACAAAGTTACACAAAAATCACGACTTAAGTCATGGTTATAAAAATTTTGAGGAAAAGAGAACAACTCCGCCCTGAGGCGACAGATTATAGCGCTTAGGCGTGCTCGGCGGGTTTATGGTCGTCGGTCTTGCGCGTCAACCACTTATTAATCAAAGTGCTGATTAGCATCGGAGCTACAGCAAGGGCTGCATACCACGCAGCGCGAATCAAGTTGGCCTCGAGCCTCGCCCAATCATGTACTGAAGCTAATTGCACGCAGAACCCCACGGCAATGAGCACAAACAGCGACATTATTCCTGTACAAGCCGTCATTACAAGTCGCCACAGCGTGCCCCAGGCACCGTAGCCGAAGAGTTGCATATAGGTGCGGTAAATCATCAAGAATATGATAATCGTAACGGCTGCACTTATCCAATCGGGTTCCGTGTCGATAAAGACTCCGATTATGTTATATAGTAATATGAAAATTAGTATCTGCACGGCGTTAAACACCTGTATAAAAAAGCCTTCGGGCAGGGTGTGACGAGGGCAGCGAGGAGAATAGCGGAAGATGACATGAGTGGGGATGATGAGCGACGATATTCTTTTAGGTGTTTTATGCCATTCATCATTCTCTGATTTTTATGCTTACAAAATTAGTGCAAGTTGAGAGAGGGTGTGTCATAATTCTATTTCATAAGGCTTTGATTGAATTTTGAGATTACGTCACTGATATAGTGCATCTTCGAAGCACCTTTTAAGTCGCTG
>DGVT01000106.1 GCA_002395965.1 Porphyromonadaceae bacterium UBA4277 | reverse complement strand
TGCGGCAACTGCGCCGACGTGTGCCCGGGCAAGAAGGGCGAGAAGGCTCTGGAAATGGTTCCCCTCATGGGACAAGAAGAAAACCAGAAGCTTTGGGACTATGCAGTCAACAACGTCACCAGCAAGCAGCACTTGGTAGATACCACTATCAATGTGAAGAACTCACAGTTTGCAACCCCGCTGTTTGAGTTCTCTGGCGCATGCTCTGGCTGTGGCGAGACTCCCTATCTGAAGCTCATTTCACAACTCTTCGGCGACCGCGAAATGGTAGCCAACGCCACCGGATGTAGCTCAATCTATTCGGCTTCGGTACCCTCTACACCCTATCGCACCAACGAGAAGGGTCACGGACCTGCATGGGCCAACTCACTGTTTGAAGACTTCTGCGAGTTTGGTTTGGGTATGACCATTGCCGACGAGAAGATGCGCAATCGCGTTACCGGCTATGTTGAGGAAGCTCTTGCCAACGACGGCGTAGCTCCCGAAGTCAAAGCCCTTTATCAAGAGTGGCTCGACAACAAGAACGATGGTCCCAAGACTCGCGAGCTTAGCGACAAGATCGTAGAGGCCATTGAGCACAGCGAGAATGCTGCCGACAAGAAGGTGAAGAGCCTCAGCCAATACCTTGTGAAGCGTTCGCAATGGATTGTGGGTGGCGACGGCGCCAGCTACGACATCGGCTTCGGTGGCCTCGATCACGTGATTGCTTCGGGCAAGAACGTCAACATCCTGGTTATCGACACCGAGGTTTACAGCAACACCGGTGGCCAGGCTTCTAAGGCTACTCCTATAGGTGCAATCGCCAAGTTTGCCGCTGCAGGCAAACGCGTGCGCAAGAAAGACCTGGGCCTGATTGCCACCACCTACGGCTATGTGTATGTTGCACAAGTCGCTATGGGTGCCGACAATGCCCAGACTCTCAAGGCTATTCGCGAGGCCGAGGCCTACGACGGTCCTTCGGTAATCATTGCCTACGCTCCTTGCATCAACCACGGCCTCAAGGCCGGCATGGGCAAGTCGCAGGCCGAGGAAGCCAAGGCTGTGGCTTGTGGCTACTGGCACCTGTGGCGCTACAACCCCGCACTGGAAGCCGAGGGTAAGAACCCATTCACGCTCGACAGCAAAGAGCCTAACTGGGACGGCTTCGAAGACTTCCTTAAGGGTGAAGTGCGCTACGCATCGGTGCTGAAACAGTACCCCGACGAGGCTGCCGAGCTCTTCAAGGCTGCCAAAGAAAATGCCATGTGGCGCTACAATAACTATCGCCGCCTGGCTCGCCAGCAGTGGGGCGTGGAAGAATAATTCACACACATCCTGTGAGTTATTCATCACTCACATAACATCCGGTTGACTAATCATCCGGTCTAAATCTTCTCAACAGGCTCTGACACCCTTCACCGGGATGCCAGAGCCTGCGATTTTGAAGCCGCCTACACACTAATTAACATTTGACTTTTTGACTGCTTTTATTTCGAAAAAAAAGAATTTCGATATTGACCACATCGTTTTTCAAAAAAATCGTTATTTTATTGCACATCATGGCATAATTTTGAAAAAATAATATTATATTTGCACGTTATAATAAGAGGTTATTGAGAGCTTGTTATTCAAGCAGCTATCAATCAACAAAAAAGGCGCGCCATGGATGCTTCATGGCGAAAATGCGCCGACAATGATATGACTAAATTAACAAATATACCTATTAACAAAATTAAACATGATGAGAAAGTTCCTAATTGCATTAACAGGATTAATGCTACCGGCCACACTGCTTGCCAGTGAGGCTAACTTGAAGATGCCCGAAGGCTTTTCTTCAAACAGCGAAACAAGCATTCTCTACTGGGGATTCCTGGTGGTAGTGTTAGGTATGCTTTTTGGTTACTGGCAATTTGCCAAAGTGCGCAAACTCAAAGCCCACTCCTCAATGCTTGAGATAGGTGACGTGATTTTCAAGACCTGCTCAACCTACCTCAAACAGCAAGGCAAGTTCCTGGGCATTCTGTTTGTGTTTATCGGCATTGTGATTGCACTATACTTTGGTGTACTGACTAAGCCCGAAGACCCTAACAGTTTCATGGCTGTTCACCCGTTAGGTTCTGTACTGCTCATTTTAGCTTGGACCATTATAGGCATCATGGGGTCTTATGCCGTGGCATGGTTTGGTGTTCGCATGAACACACTCGCCAACTCACGCATGGCATTCGCCTCACTGCGCCGCCGCCCGCTTGAGTTGCTCAACATCCCCCTGTCGGCCGGCATGAGCATCGGCGTGCTGCTGATCTGCGTTGAGTTAGTGCTAATGCTTGTCATCCTTCTCTTCATGCCGGGCGAGCTTGCAGGCAGCTGCTTCATCGGTTTTGCCATTGGTGAGTCGCTTGGTGCCAGTGCACTGCGCATTGCCGGTGGTATTTTCACCAAGATTGCCGACATCGGCAGCGACCTGATGAAAGTGGTGTTCAAGATTGGTGAAGACGACCCGCGCAACCCAGGTGTGATTGCCGACTGCACCGGCGATAACGCCGGCGACTCGATTGGCCCGACTGCTGACGGTTTTGAGACCTATGGCGTGACTGGAGTGGCCCTCGTGTCGTTCATTCTGCTGGCCGTTACCGACCCGAGCATACAAATCCAGCTTCTCGTGTGGATCTTTGTGATGCGCATCTTGGGTGTCGTGACATCGGTTTTCTCCTATTATATCAACAACGCCCTGTCGAAGACAAAATACAACAATGCCGACGACATCAACTTTGAGAAGCCACTCACCAGCTTAGTTTGGATTACTTCGATATTCTCGATTGTAGCCACCTACCTGGCAAGCTATTTCCTGCTTAACGACCTGGGTAATAACTGGTGGTTAGGCCTGGCAACGATTATCTCATGCGGCACACTGGGCGCAGCCCTAATCCCTGAGATTACCAAGCTGTTCACCTCACCCACATCCACACATGTGGGCGAAGTGGTTGAGACCTCCCGCCAGGGTGGAGCATCGCTCAACATCCTCTCGGGACTTGTGGCCGGAAACTTCGGTAGCTTCTGGACCGGCATGGTGTTCTTCCTGCTCATGCTCATCGCCTACATTGCTTCGGCACAATTTGGCATGGAAGGCCTGTTAGGAAATTACTTCTCGATCTTTGCATTCGGCCTCGTGGCATTCGGTATGCTGGGAATGGGTCCTGTCACCATTGCCGTCGATAGCTATGGCCCCGTCACCGATAATGCCCAGTCGGTTTACGAGCTCTCGCTCATCGAAGACGACATCGACAAGGCAAAATCTGACATCGAAAAGGACTTCGGCTTCACGCCCGACTTCGAGAAGGCTAAATACTACCTTGAGGCTAACGACGGAGCAGGCAACACATTCAAGGCTACTGCCAAGCCTGTGCTCATCGGTACTGCCGTGGCTGGAGCCACCACGATGATCTTCTCGCTCATCCTCATGATTCAGCAGACGCTTAACATCGACCCGGCCAGCATCCTCAATCTGCTTAACCCCTACTCTATCTTAGGCTTTATTCTTGGTGGTTGTGTGGTATTCTGGTTCACTGGCTCATCGATGCAGGCAGTAACTACCGGTGCCAACCGTGCCGTTGACTTCATTAAGAACAACATCAAGCTCGATGAAAATGCGCCTAAAAAGGCCGACATCAGCAAGAGTCAGGAAGTGGTGCGCATCTGCACCGAGTATGCCCAGAAGGGTATGATTAACATCTTCATCGCCATCTTCTGCTT
>DGVT01000097.1:7431-7748 GCA_002395965.1 Porphyromonadaceae bacterium UBA4277 | reverse complement strand
AGCACGTTTCCCAGCCATGCGCTGGTGTCGCGTGCTTCATCGGCCCACGACATGGGGTAGGGCACGGCGAGTTCGCCCACCGGCTTGAGTGCTTTGATTGTCTCGCTTGGTGTCCAGAAGTGAATGTCGCGTTCGGCAGCGAAGCGTGGCAGTGCTTTCATAAACTCGAAGATTCCGCTTTCGCGAGGTTGCAACTCGCCCAGTGTCTCAAAGTTCATGAATAGGTTCACGATTTGCTCCTCTTGTGGCAGCTGGTCGATCCAGTCGATGAATTTATCGGCAGTCAGGGGGTAAGATGCCCAGTCGGTATTGCTGAA
>DGVT01000097.1:3069-7300 GCA_002395965.1 Porphyromonadaceae bacterium UBA4277 | reverse complement strand
GAGCTATAGATGTAGTTGGGCGACTTCCAGCCGAGGATGTGCTTTGCGCCGTCGGTGATAGCTCCCTTAAACCCCATTCCATATACCATTGATGCAATGTCGTCGTCATAGATCAACTCGGTGTTGCGAAACACTTTAGGCTTTAATCCGAACATTTGCTCAATCTTCGCGTCGTGTGCCTTTACTTGTCTTACGAACTCTTCGGGGTCTTGCAGTGATGCCAATGAGTGGGCATAGGTCTCGCTCAGTAGTTCAACGCATCCGGTGGCCGTGAGCTCTTTCATGGCGTCGATAAACTCGGGCACATATTGCTCAAGTTGCTCCAGTGCTGTTCCACTGATAGAGAAAGCCACCTTGAAGTTCTTGCCGTTGTCGCGAATCATCTGCATCAGTGTTTCGCAAGCCGGCATATAGGAGCGGTGAGCAATGCGTGTTATAATATCGTCGTTGGCAAAGTCATCATAGTAGTAGTGGTCGTTGCCGATGTCAAAGAAACGATAGTTTTTCAGTCGGAATGGCTGATGTATTTGGAAATAGAAACAAATTGCTTTCATAGCGGTGTGGTTTATTGTGTAGTGAAGAATTTCAATATTATAAGATTAACGCATTAGGTTGCGATAGATGTTGATAACCTTGGCTCCGGCCTTTTTCCAGCTGATTTCGTTGACTTCGGCCAGTCCGTTGTCCTTCAGCTCGTTGTACATGGCGGGGTAGGTAATGATCGAGTAAATGGCATCGGCCATTGCGTTGATGTCCCAGTAGTCCACTTTGATGACGTTGTTGAGAATCTCGGCACATCCGCTCTGCTTAGAGATGATTGAAGGCACCCCCATTTGCATGGCCTCGAGTGGCGAGATGCCGAACGGCTCGCTCACCGAGGGCATGATATAGACGTCACTTGCCTTTAGAAGCTCATAGACTTCTTTTCCCCTGAGAAATCCTGCAAAGTGGAAACGGTCGGCAATGCCTCGTCTTGCCGCCAAGCGTATCATCTTCTCCATCATATCGCCTCCACCGGCCATTACAAATTGCACGTTATTGACTTTCTTGAGCACTTGTGCTGCGGCTTCAACGAAGTATTCGGGCCCTTTCTGCATGGTAATGCGTCCCAGGAAGGTGACCACTTTGTTGTGCTTGCCCGGTGGTTGCTGCACATTCAGCAATTCGTCGCTGAGCGGTTCTACGGCATTGTGCACTGTTGTGACCTTGTCGGGGTTGATGCCATATTTTTCAATCACAGTGCGCCGTGTGAGATTGCTCACCGTGATAATGTGGTCGGCATGGTTCATGCCGTCCTTCTCGATGCTGAACACCGTGGGATTGACGTTGCCGCGGCTGCGGTCGAAGTCGGTGGCGTGCACATGAATGACGAATGGCTTTCCGGTCACTTGCTTGGCATGAATGCCTGCGGGGTAGGTGAGCCAGTCGTGAGAGTGAATAACGTCGAAGTCGATGGTGCGTGCAATCACCCCGGCCACAATCGAATAGTTATTGATCTCTTCCAGAAGGTTGTCGGGGTATCGTCCGGAGAACTCGATGCAGCCCAGGTCGTTCACTCCGATATAGTTGAAGTCGGCATAGATGTGGTCGCGCAGGTTGAAGTACAGTTGTGGATCCATGACGTTGCCCACTCGCTGCTGCACTTGATCCCAACTCACGTCGCGCCATGCCACCGGAGTGGTGTTTGCACCTATGATTTGTGCGAAATCCTTAGGCTCATCACCTTGTGGCTTGGGAATGACAAAGGTAATGTCGATGTCGCCATTCTCGGCCATTCCCTTGGTGAGTCCGAAACTTGCTGTCCCCAGTCCTCCTAAGATATGAGGTGGGAACTCCCATCCAAACATTAATGCTTTCATATCTTGTTGTCTGCTTGTTTACTTTTCTGCTTGTTTTCTAATTACTGCATAGCTAACTCGTAGCCTGTAGCTCTTACTTATCAATAATGTGTAGGTTCTTAAACAGCCTGAGCACACGCAAGATGCAGCCCACGTTAGGTGCAAAGCTCACCGCTCCGCGCCCGATGAATGGCGGGTTGCCGTCGTATAACTCGCTCAGGGAGCCAATGCAGCCTTCTTTCATCTCGTCTTCGAAACCAATCATCATTCGCTCAATGAATGAAATGCTGCCTATGCCGAACACACGAATGTATGCCTTGCTGTAAAACTCCATGAGCCAAGGCCTTGCCGAGCCGGTGTAGTAGGCCCGCTGTCGCTGCTCAGGATTACCTAAGTACCATGGGTTGTAGCCGTAGCTGTTGGGGCTGAGGGTGCGCAGTCCTTTGGGCGTGAGCAGTTCGCGGGTCACCACGTCGAGCACACTTTTGCGCTGTCGCCTGTCGAGTGGAGAGTAATCCACTCCGGCTGCGATAATCATGTTTGGACGTACGCTAAGCTCGGTGTAAGAGCCATTCACATAGTCGTAGAGGTAGCCATAATCGTTGAGGAATGTGGGCACAAACGACGCCTTCACCTTGTCGGCAATAGCGCGCCAGCGTTGCAGTGCCGGAGCCATTTCGGCGTTGTCCTCAAAGATTTCGATGGCAAACATTAGTGCATTGTACCACAGCGCGTTGAACTCAACCAGCAGCCCGGTGCGCGGAATTAGCGGCCTGCCATCGGGGTGGGTGGAATTCATCCACGAAATGGGGCGCATGGTGCCGTCGCTGCTCACCAGACCGTTGTCCTCAACGTGCAGGTTTGGGTGATGCCCGACGATAATAAAGTCAAGTATGCGGCTCATCAACCGTCCATAGCGCTCGCGAGCCACGTCGTTGTTCTGGTCGTGGGCATAGCGCTGTATGGCCCAGATGGCCCATAGTGGCACATCGGGCAAGTCAAGACCTTTCAGGTGCTTGTCGAGAGTGCCGTCGTCCATCCATCGGCACAAGGCCCGGCTTGCCGTGTCCATGATGTTCTCAAAGTCGGGCTTGTGATGCACCGAGAGCGTGCACCCGGGCAAGGCAATAAACTCGTCGCGGGCGCGAATCTTGAACCATGGGTAACCGGCCAGCAGATAGTGGCCGTCGGCGTTGGAAATATAGAATTGCTTGGCACTGTTTTTCATGCAGTTGTAGAAACTGGTGCGAGGTGTGCGCGGTGCAATTTCGTCTTGATACATCTTAGCCAGGTTGCGAGTGTTGACCTCGCTCACTCCGGCCGAGAAAATAATGCTTTCGCCCTTGCGAATATCTACCTGGAAATAGCCCGGCACATACAAGTCTTCGATATAAGGTATGCCACGCTCCTGGTCTTTGATATACTCGATGTTCTTATACCAGTGCGGGTCGAAGACAAATTCCGGCTTGTGGCTCAGCTGCATGTACAGGGTGGGGTAGCCGTCATACATGCATGTGGCTATGCCGTTGTGCACCTCGGTGTAGTCGCGCCGTGCGGCGTTGTTTTCCACACACAGGTCGTTGGCATTGCGGAACGCCAGGAAGGGCCTGAACTGCAGCGTGGTGCGTGAGTGCGCCTCGACCAGGGTGTAGCGAATGAGAATGCGGTTCTCGTGAGTGATAAATATCTTCTCCTTCTTGAGGATTACACCGCCCACACGATAGGTGGTGGTGGGCACACGCTCGCAGTCATATTCACGAATGTATTTGTGCCCGTTAGGACTATAGCAGTTGCCCGAATAGCGGTGCAGACCCAGGTTGAAGGGCGCGCCATGTTGTATCACAGTCTCGTCGAGCGACGACAGGAGCACATGGTTGTTATCGTCGAGCTCGGGTATGGGTATTACCAGCAGCCCATGTTGCTTGCGGGTGTTGCATCCCACAATCGACGTGCAGTGGTAGGCACCCGATTGATTAGTGCGCAGCATCTCCTTGGTGAGAGATTGCTCCAGATTTATCATCAGTGTCTTGTCGAATTTCAAATAACTCATGAATATCAGTAGGTTATCGGTTATACGTCTGTTGTGCACCGACCCTTGTGGCCGGCTCAATCTCTTTTACGTTACGAATTTAGTAATTAATATTTTTATGAGCAAATGTTTTGTGGATTTTAACAGAAATCCTATGGTTAGCGATAAATCTAAAGCTGTTTTGTCCGGCTAATTGTGCGCACAAAAAAGCCTCTTTCCAAACCCGTGAGCTTGGGAAGAGGCAGTAATGAGCTGAAGCGAGTGGTTACATGTAGCTCGAAGCGTGCAGCCTGTAGTGTGCAGCTACCAAGCGGTGCTTGGCACTACCCGACGCCCTGCCTTAACCTCGTTCGGCTGGATTTGC
>DGVT01000097.1:0-2919 GCA_002395965.1 Porphyromonadaceae bacterium UBA4277 | reverse complement strand
TCCCCCGTTAAGCCCTGGCGGATTGTAAATCCGCCAGAACTGGTGCTCGTAGCCAAACAGGCGTCAGCCTGCTTGTTTACTCGTTTACTTGTCTGCTTGTTTACTATAAAAACTTGTTTACTTGCTAAGAATGATATTGATCAGCGCATTCACGTCGTCAACATCCACCATACCGTTGCTGTCCAGGTCGGCGCTACCTGGGTATTTGTCCTTATACTGGTCGAAGTTCAGGATGAGGTTAATCATCGCATTCACGTCGTCCACATCCACCATGCCGTTACCATCCACGTCGCCGGTAACAGCTGTTGTAACTTCTATATCATCAATGATGTTGACAAAATTCTTCCATTGATCGCATGAGCGATATAACTCCAACGTGCCGCGTGGCACATGGAGCGTGCACTTATTCTTTGGCACACCCGTAAAAACACCATTAAATTCATAAGGGCCATAATACCAATAGGCCATTTTAACTTTTTTGGGATTTTTAATATGGCTATAAATATCTTTTAGTGCATAACATCCATAGAAGGCGCATGCGTCGATTGAGGTGACGGAGTTACCGATGGTGATGCTCGTCAGATATTTACAATCTTCGAAAGCATTGGAACCGATTGATGTGACGGAGTTGCCAATGGTGACGCTCGTCAGGCTGCTGCAAAGGCGGAAAGCATTGCTGCCGATAGATGTGACGGAGTTGGGAATGGCGACGTTCGTCAGGCCGCTGCACTTGTAGAAAGTCCAGCTGCCGATAGACGTGACGGAGTTGGGGATGGTCACGTTTGTCAAGCCGCTGCAATTGGCGAATGCCCAGCTGCCGATTTCGATGACGGAGTTGGGAATTGTTATGCTTGTCAGGTCGGTGTAGCCATTAAAACAATCTCCTGCTATGCCTTTTGTTCCATCCTTAATGTTTATTGATGTGCCGGCCGGCATAGTCCCTTTATATTTGTATGCCACTTTACCGGCATAGACTAATCTATCATTTGGCTGGTTATTATACCAGTTAGTACCATCGAATGCATTACTGCCGATTGAGGTGACTGAGTTGGGGACAGTGATGCTCATCAGGTTGCTACAGCCATCGAAAGCGTTGGAACCTATAGATGTGACGGAGTTTGGGATGGTGACGTTTGTCAGGCCGATACAGCCCGAGAATGCACTTCCGCCGATTTCGGTGACGGAGTTGGGAATTACAATGCTCGTCAGGCACCTGCAACCAGAGAAAGCACAAACGCCGATTGAAGTGACTGAGTTGGGGATAGCGATGCTCGTCAGGTCGGTGCACTCCTTGAAACAATAGCCAGTTATCTGTTTTGTTCCATCCTTAATGCTTATTGATGTGCCTGTCGGCATAGTCCCTTTATATTTGTATGCCACTTTACCGATATAGACTAATCCATCTGGCAGGTTATAAAACCAGGAAGTGTCTTCTAATGCTCTAGCACCGATATAGGTGATGGAATTTTGGATAGGGATGATTACGTTCGCTTGGTAACAGCCTCCGAAGGCATAATGGCCTATTGAGGTGACTGAGTTAGGGATGTTGACGCTCTTCAAACTGTCACATTCGAAGAAGGCATAATCACCGATAGAGGTCACCGTGTTAGGGATGGTCACACTCGTCAGAAGGAAGCTACTTTTGAAGGTTCTGTTGCCAATAGAGGTAACAGAGTAGGTTACACCTTTATAGGTCACTGTGGAAGGTATCGTCACACTCATAGAATATGATCCCCAATTATCGGGAGCCCAATCACCGTATCCAGATGTTGTCTCGACAGTTGCAGGATTCGTGCATGTTATATTGTAGTAGATTCCGTCGACATTAAAGTCATAAGACTTTTGTGCAAAGGCGATGGTGGTGAACAGGGTGATGGTGAGTAGCAGGGTGAGTAGTCGTTTGGTCATGGTGGTAAGAGTTTTGGGTGCCGCCTGTGTCTCCCGAATTTGGCTGTTAGTGTTCTAATAATAAACGCGAAAGCGTGGAGACTTGTCAGTATTGTGATAAAATACGCTTTCTATGTTGTTTGGATGACAACAATGTTGCCACCGCGTGGCACTCCCGCCGGAATGCCACAGGCAAAAGTAGTACTTTTCGGGCGGTTATGCAAATTCTTGGACCTGTTTTTTGTCCTACGTCTATCGACGTAGGGCTCCCGCGCTGCCGACTGTCCCCACTTAGGGAGCTCGCGCTCCCGTAAAGTGGGGCTAAAGAGATATTTTCGTCTATCGACGAAAAACTGCCCAACAAGCTGTTTTTAGACTATAAGTAACCCGCTGGCGGAATCATATGTTTTGGTATGATGTTGGTTGTCAAGCGTAAACCTCGAAGAGGTCGAAAGGCTCGAAGAGCCGCAACGTGTTAAACACCATGCAAGAGCCTCGCAGGGGGTCGCAGCTTGGTGCAGACTGCAAAATCACAAAGGTGCCTCGAAGAGGAACTTCAACATTATCAATCTGTTACCTGCAAACCTCAAAACTAATTTTATTCCGCCAACAGGTTATAAATAACAAAACAGTATATGAGGCTTGCCAGGAAATGGTTTTTAGACTATAAGTAACAAAATAAAACATATAATTATGTTACTTATATGTAACTTATAGCCTAAGAAGCACAGTGTCATAGGAGTGAGGATGCTGGGCGCCAGCTGGTGTATGTGCTCGCCTACAGCGAGTTTATTGGGGTGGCTTGATGCCGGTGGTGTCGCACACGCGACACCACCGGTTACTCAAATGCTCGACTTCCAGTCGAGGTTACTTCGCCTATCGAACATGGCGCCAGCCCTTATGCGAACTTATGTTGCTTGTAGTCTAAATTATTGTGCGCGCCAGCCTTTATGCAAACTTATGTAACTTTTAGTCTAAATTGTTGTGCGCGCCAGCCCTTATGCGAACTTATGTTGCTTATATCAGGGGTTT
>DGVT01000083.1 GCA_002395965.1 Porphyromonadaceae bacterium UBA4277 | reverse complement strand
CGATGTTGCTTGCATGGTGTTAAAGAAATGGTCGCATCTTCGATGCGCCTGCGTTTTCAACGCTTTTTCTGAATTATGACACACCCACTTTTTTAGTGCTCATGCCCCGTGAAGTGTAGCACGCATGCCCCATGTGTGTCTGCTTAACGCAAATGCAAACATTCACTTTTCAACATAAAAATGAAAATTTTTTATTCCTTGTTTTGTCCAACACTCTATTTTGTGTAACTTTGCGCCCGCAAAATTCTTAGAAGATAATTAACATAAACCTAATTAATTAGAGTGAGTATGAGAATAAACGCTTTGCTGTCAGCGCTTTTACTGTCGGCTATGGCAGCCTTTGCACAAAGTGGCGATGTGGTGAACATCCAGTTGCAGGCACGCGCCGATTATCAGCGTGAATATGTTGATGGAGAGTCGGTTAAGGGTCACAGTGGCTTCAAGGGGCAGTATCTTAATCTGTGTATTGGTGGCGACATCAACCGGCATTTTTCCTATTTCTTTCGTCAGCGACTGAACAAGACTAATTTCGACTCCGAGTATTTCGACGCTACCGATATGCTTTACATGGATTATAAACCTAACGAAAACTGGCTCATTTCGGCCGGCAAGCAAGTGGTGGCCATCGGCGGCTGGGAATATGACCGGGCACCTATCGACCTGTATTTCTGTTCGGAGTTCTGGAACCAAGTGCCTTGTTACCAGTGGGGCGCAAGTGTGGCCTATGTAATGCCACACGACAAGATTATGGCACAATTCTGCCAGAGCCCGTTCCGCACGTTCGGTGATAATAGCGACATTTATGCCTATAACGTGCTGTGGTCGGGAAAGCACGGGGTGTGGAGCCCCTTGTGGTCGGTGAATATGCAGGAGTGGCGCTCGGGGCGTTTTATCAATTATCTGGCCTTAGGCAATGCCTTCGACCTGGGCCGCGTCAGGGTAGAGTTCGACTTCATGAACCGTGCCTCATCGCATCAGCGTTTCCTGTTCGACGATTTCTCGATCATGGGCGAGGTGGCTTATAGGCCCATCGACAAGCTCTCGGTTTTTGCCCATGCCTCTTATGATGTGAACAAGACGCACACCGAGTGCGACAAGCTGGTGATGGCCGGAACCGACATCACTCGCCTGGGATGCGGACTCGAATTTTTCCCGGTAAAGAAATATGATATTCGGCTGCATGCCGATTACTGTTACACATGGGGCCGGAATACAAATCCCGATGGCATCTCGCAAGACAAGCAGTCGATATTCAACGTTGGACTGACTTGGAAAGTCACCGTTTTCAAACATTGATAACTTCAGATTATTATAACTCAAAACAATGAAAAGAAAATATCGCTCGGGCATATTATGCCTGGTAATCGTTGGGGCTCTGTTTACGGGCATCGGATTGCGAATGGGAGCCGCCCCCATGCTCAACACCATCATGAACACAGCACACGATCTGCTGCTTAACACAGTCTTCTACCTGATGGGCATTTGTGTGATTACGGGTGCAGTGGGAAAGCTTTTTGTCGAGTTTAAGGTGGTTGACCTGCTCGAAAAGATTTTGCGCCCGCTCATGCGTCCGCTGTTCGGCCTGCCGGGCATGGCATCGCTTGGAGGCGTGATGACTTTTTTGAGCGACAATCCGGCTATCATTACCTTGTCGCGCGACAAGCGGTTTGCTTCACATTTCAAGAAGGTTCAGTTTATCTCGCTCACCAATTTCGGCACAGCGTTCGGTATGGGGCTCATCGTGATTATATTCATGATAGGGCAGGGATATTTCGTAGAGCCCATTATTGGCTTCCTGGGTGCTTTTGTAGGTTGCATTGTCTCCACTCGCCTCATGCAGCGATTTGTGCTCAAGGCGCACCCCGAATATGCAACCGAGGACGTCAGCGACGATGCCCCTCACGATTACGACAGCGATGAGCACGACGTGGTGGAGGAAGACAAGTCGCTCTTTGTGCGCACACTGAACTCGCTTCTCGATGGTGGACGCTCGGGTGTGGATGTGGGCATGGCAATCATTCCCGGCGTGCTCATCATTTCCACTCTTGTGATGATCCTGACATTCGGGCCCGCAGCCGACGGTACCTATACCGGTAAAGCCTATGAGGGCGTAGAGCTGCTGCCATGGCTGGCTAACAAAATCGACATCGTGTTCAAAATTTTGTTTGGTTTCACCGATCCTCATCAGATTGCATTTCCCATCACAGCGCTGGGAGCAGTGGGCGCAGCGTTGAGCTTGGTGCCTAATTTTGCTTCACAGGGGTGGATCGACGGTAACGCTATTGCCGTTTTCACGGCGATAGGTATGTGCTGGAGCGGCTATCTGAGCACACACACGGCCATGCTCGACTCGCTGGGCTATCGCGAACTCACCAGCAAGGCCATTATTGCCCACACCATTGGTGGACTGGCAGCTGCACTTGTCGCTCACTGGGTGTATATGCTATTCTCGCTGATTTGATGAGGAGGTGCCTTTCAACACTCGGGTTGAGGCACTTTATTCGAAGCGCATGGTTGACGTCGGCTTTATCGTGGAAATGATAAACGACGGCCCCACGAGTGTTAAGTACGACACGATGATGATGCCAATGTTCAGGGCCAGGATCACCGGCCAGTTGATGCTGATGGGCACAAATGGCATGTAATAGGCATTGGCATCAAGCTTGACGATGTGGCAGTACTTCTGCAGTAGTGCTATGCCCAGCCCTATAGCGTTGCCATAGATGATGGCTTTTAATATCAGCTTCTGAGTGAGGAAGATAAAAATCTGCCGCACCGAGCCGTTTGTGGAGCCAAGTGCCTTGAGCAGACCGATCATTCTGATGCGCTCAAGCACAATCATCAGCAGGGCAGACACCAGTGTGAACCCGGCCACAATCATCATGAGCACGAGGATTATTATCACGTTCATGTCGAGCATACTGAGCCACGAGAAGAACGACATGTTGTTCTCGCGCGTGTGCGTGACGTGAAATAGGGTGGTGGACTGGTGGGTATAGGTGTAGCGGGCTAAGGTGGAATAGAGCGTGTAGGCAAACGGCCTCACCCGGTCCACATCTTTCAAGTTGACCCCGATGAAATTGCCTGTGTCGGCATTCCACCCGTTGATTTGCTGCACGAGCGCGATGTTGCCCATTATCAGGGCGTTGTCGTAGTTCTCAAAGTCGGTGCTGAAGATGCCCGTAACACGCATGTTACGCACCTTCACCTTGTCATCGATAAAGTAGGTGAGCACGCGGTCGCCCACGTGAAGGCCTAATTGGCCGGCTATTACCTTAGAAATGATTATCTCGTTCAGGCTGGTGTCGGAGGGCACTGTGCCGCTTATCATCTGCTGCTTTATATAGCTCCAGTCAAAACCATTGTCAACACCCCTGAACTGAATGCCCTTGAAATCATTGTCGGTCTTCAGTATGGCAGGCTTGTCGGCTATGAGGGTCATGCTCGATATCTCCTGCATGACGCTGCTGTCGGCAGTGATGCCTGCAAAGGCCTCACGACCGTTGATGGTGGCATAGTTGTCGTCGATGCCAAGCACGGCATTGGAAATCTTGATGTGAGGATCCAGGCTGTAGATCTTATTCGTTATCTCGTCGCGGAACCCCATCATCACCGTTATCGACACTATCATCACCACGATGGCAAGGATTATTCCCACAAGGGCTATGTTCAGGCTAAGAGAGCCGCGATGCGACGTCTCGCTGAACTTCAGTCGCTTTGCTATGAAAAGTTCGTATCTCATACTAATCGAGCGCGAAATTACGAAATATTTCACAATTATGCCCTAAAGCATAATGATAATTTCATTTGTGATGATGTCAGAATAGCACTCCAGTCTATTTCACATTGCGGTACAGTCGTGGCGATATGCCCTGCAGGCGAGTGAAGAAATGTGTGAAGGCCGCCGGCTCGGCAAAGTGCAGTTGCTCTGATATCTGCTTGATGCTTAGCGACGACGTGCGCAACATGTAGCACGACTCCCTGAGTAATAACTGGTTGATATAATCAACCACCGTGCGCCCCGAAACCTGTTTGACAATGTGTGAAAGGTAATTCGAGGCGGGCACTTTGGGCAGGTGCGCCTGGTAATGCGCGAAAAATAAAAGGTTGGGAAAAATCTCCCAACCTTATTTATCTTGCGGAAAGAGAGGGATTCGAACCCCCGGTGCCTCTCGGCACGCCGGTTTTCAAGACCGGTGTAATCGACCACTCTACCATCTTTCCGAGTAAGCGATTTCGCTTTTGCGACTGCAAAATTACTAAGAAGTTTTCATTCACGCAAATTTTATATGAAAAATCCCAACAAAAGCTACTGTAGAGTCAACGCGTGAAGTGTGTGAAATGTGAGTGACAGAAGTTTCTGAGTTCGTATTTTCCCTCGCTCGTCCCGATGTTTTTTTGCTGCCTCCGCATTAATAAATAATGTTATGAGGTGAATTTGCGCATACGTTTTTTTGAAAAAAGTATAGAAACAAATTTCGAAAAAACTCCAAAAAATGCTGAAATATAGCGCGTAATTCAAAAAAAAGTGCGATATTTGCAAAGATTTTTTCGCGGGGATTAATTATAAGTGATTTTTAGCGTGTGAAATGCCGCGTAAAATTGCGCGTAAATTCCTTGCTAATAATAAGTTATTTTGTAATAAGTAAAAATAAATTTTGAAAAATGACAAAAGCAGACATCGTTAGCGAAATTGCTAAAGCAACTGGTATCGACAAGGCGTCGGTTTTAATTACAGTCGAAAAATTCATGGAGCAAGTGAAGGATTCTCTGGCAAATGGTGACAACGTCTATTTGCGTGGTTTTGGCAGCTTTATTGTCAAGACTCGCTCGCAGAAGACTGCTCGCAACATTTCCAAGAACACTACAATCATCATTCCTGAGCACAAAATCCCCGCTTTCAAGCCGGCAAAGGTGTTTATGGAGCAGGTGAAGTAATCCCTCTCTTGTGAAAATTTATTATAAACATAAAAATTAAGAAACATGCCAAGCGGAAAAAAACGTAAAGGCCACAAGATGGCAACGCACAAGCGCAAAAAAAGACTCAGAAAGAATCGTCATAAAAACAAAAAGTAATTTGATTCTTTCGATGATTAGATGACACACACAAGAAGAGCAGGCTCATAACGTGCAAAGCGTGAGAACGTTTAATTTTGTAAGCTATGAGTTTGTTCTTCGTGTTTTGTTCCTAAGCCGTACTGTGTGAGTCTGAGTAGGATTAACCGGTACTGATGGCTTCTAATTATGATTATGTAATAGTATATCTCTGAAATGAGAAATGACTTAGTAGTTGACGTAACTCCCACCACAATCACCACCGCTCTTACCGAGGATGGCCGATTGATGTCGCTGCAGCGTGAAATGCGCGATGCCTCATATGCCGTGGGAAACCTCTACCTTGCCAAGGTGAAGAAGCTCATGCCGGGACTCAATGCCGCATTCGTTAATGTAGGCCACGAAAAAGACGCATTCCTTCATTACCTTGATTTAGGCTCACAATTCATTTCTTATGCTCAGTTTGTAAAGACGGTAAGAGATAATCGCGGGAAAAAAGCGGCAAGCATCTCAAAGCTCAAGTTGCAACCCGATATCAGCAAGCATGGCTCGATAGCCGATGTGCTGACACAGGGTCAAGAGCTGATTGTGCAAATTGCTAAGGAGCCCATTTCAACCAAGGGACCGAGACTGACGACCGAGATTTCATTCACAGGACGATACCTGGTGTTGACACCGTTCAACGAGAAAATCTCAATTTCGCAAAAGATCAAAGATCATGCCGAGAAAAAGCGATTGAGAAGCCTGATTGAAAGTATTAAGCCGAAGAACTTTGGAGTAATAATTCGCACTTCGGCCGAAAACAAGCGCGCCGCCGAACTAAACACTGAGCTAAAGGTATTACTCAAGTGCTGGGACGATGCAATCGCTAAACTGCAATACTGCGATCCGCCTTCATTGATACATGAAGAAGAGAGTAGGGCAGTGGGAGAAATACGCGACATCTTTAATCCCGATTTTGAGAGCATAAATGTGAATGACGCCACTATCTATGAGCAAATTCACAACTATGTGAGTCTAATAGCTCCCGAAAAGAGCGGTATTGTCAAATTATACACCGACGATGTTCCTATTTTTGACCACTTTAATATCACGCGTCAAATCAAGTCGTCGTTTGGAAAGACGGTATCATTCCGCTCGGGCGCATACATAATCATAGAAAGCACCGAAGCACTGCACGTGATTGATGTGAACTCGGGAAACCGATCTAAAGCTTCGACCGATCAAGAGAGCAATGCCTTGAATGTCAATCTGCTTGCTGCCGAAGAAATAGCCCGCCAGCTCCGGCTGCGCGACATGGGCGGCATCATCGTCGTTGATTTCATCGACATGGCAAAAGCCGACAACCGTCAGGAGCTCTACAAGCACATGAAAGAACTCATGGCCAAGGATCGGGCAAGGCACAACATCCTGCCGCTGAGCAAATTCGGCTTGATGCAAATCACGCGACAGCGAGTAAGACCGGCACTCGACATCGTTACCGAGGAAGCCTGCCCTTCGTGTGGAGGTAAGGGCGTGGTACAGCCTTCGTTGCTTTTTACCGACAAGTTAAAAGATAAGATTGACTACCTTGTCAATTCGCTAAACGTCGGGAATTTTATTATGTATGTACACCCCTTTGTAGAGGCATATCTCAAGAAAGGACTAATCAGTGAGTACCTGAGATGGAGGAGGGAATTCGGTAGAAAATTCAAAATCAAAGCCGACCAATCTCTTAATTATCTTGAGTATCGTGTTATCGACAAAGATCAAAACGAAATTGACTTGAAAGAAGAGAAGGACACAAGCAGCAGTTCCACTTCCAAGAAGGAAAATCGTGGCCGGAACCGCTCAAAGGATTCAAGGGAAGCACCCGAATCAAATTCGTAGATTTCTTTCACGTCTCAAAAACAAAGGCTCGCACATCACTGCTGATGGCGAGCCTTTTAATTTGCATATTATGTTATTAATGTCGTGCTACTTGTTGTTGTAGTGAGTCATGGCAAAGTCGATGCCCGAAAGGCAAAATGCCTTGATGGCTTCGGCAGCCACCTCGGCACGCTTGGGAAACGCCGCCTGCTCTTCGAGTGTGGGGTATCCCAGGACGTAGTCGATTTGAGCACCTCGCGGAAAATCGTTGCCTATGCCAAATCGCAGACGCGCATAGCAGTTTGACTTCAGCATAAGGTCGATGTTTTTAAGGCCGTTATGGCCACCGTCGGCACCTTTGCCCCTAAGCCTGATAGTGCCAAATGGCAGAGCAATGTCATCGACGATGACGAGCACGTTTTCAATAGCTATGCTTTCCTTCTGCATCCAGTAGCGCACTGCCTCACCGCTGAGGTTCATGTAGGTTGAGGGCTTGAGCAGCACCAGCTGGGCATTCTTCACGCGCGTGCGGGCTATGGCTCCGTAGCGCTCGGTCGTAAAAACAGCATTGGACGCTTGTGCAAAAGCGTCCAACACCATAAAGCCTATGTTGTGCCGGGTGCCTTGATACTCTGCACCAATGTTACCCAGGCCAACAATTAAGTACTTCATTTCTAAGCCTAAGATATTACTCTTACTCGGCTGCTTCTTCACTCTCCTCGGCCGAAGCATCGCGAGAAGCACGAGTGGCGCGTACGCCGGCAATCACGAGCTCCTTGGCATTGGCAAGCTCATAGTTGTCAAACTTCAAGTCGCCAACCTTGATCGAGTGGCCAATCTGGATGTCGCTAACATCGATTGTGATGTCTTCGGGAAGATTGCTGTAAATGCCTTTAACCTTAACTTTCTTCAAGGCAAGGAAGAGCTTACCACCAGCCTTCACACCGACGGCGTGACCTTCGACATGCACAGGAATTTCTACCACCACGGGCTTGCTGTCGTTAACCTCAAGCAGGTCGATGTGCAGGATGCTGTCGTTCACGGGGTGGAACTGGATGTCCTTGAGCACGGCCTTCTTGGTGATGCCGTTGTAGTTCAGGTCGATAACGAACACCTCGGGGCTGTAAACCAGCTTGCGGATGTCGGCAAAGTTAACTGTAAGGTCGGTGGTGATAATAGCCTTGCCGTCGCGACCGATGGCTACTACTTTCTCACCGGCCTGAAGTTGACCGTCGTACTTACCGTCCTTGAGCTCAACGAGCTTGCCACCATTGAGCACTACAGGAATCTTGTTCTCCTTGCGAAGGGCCTTTGCTGCCTTCTTGCCGAGATCGGTTCTCGGTTCTGCATTTAATTGGAATGTTTTCATTTTAACTGATTGTGTTACTAAAAATTAAGTTGTAATTTTATGCTCCTTAATTTCCCATCACACGGGCTTGTCTTAAAAAGCGGTGCAAAGGTACTACTTTTTTATTAATTAGCAATTATAAACGGCAAAAAATCCTCAGAATTAACAATTTAATTTATCATTTAATTTATTATTGCCGAGGCAGGTATCTATTCAGCGATTCTAGGCGGTCAATCATATTTGTACGGGTCGAGCGTTTTTTGCCGCTCAACTTGCTGAGAATTGAATATTCTGGGCTGAAGTGCGAGTGCGTCTCATTTAAGAGATTCTCACGAGACAACTATTTGGCTGTCAATATAATAAGTGTTAAAAACCTTGCAGGACACAGATATATTTTGTACCTTTGTAAGGTGAAAAAGCGTGTGGATGACATAACCCCAATGCTGGCCGAGATGACCGATCATCTGCGTTCGCTGCGAGAGACCATAAGCTCGCAGCACCGTGAGATATGCTCGCTCAACCGCAACATTGACAAGCTCAACCATGAACTGCGCAAGCGCGATAAGCGTATAGAAGAACTTACCGCCAAGCTTGCCAAGTACGAGTCTCCAGCCAAGAACTCGGGCAACAGCAGCACACCTCCATCGAAGGAGAAGATGAAGGACGAGGTGGTGCGACGCACCAAGTCCCTGCGCAAACCCACCGGCAAGAAACCCGGCAGGCAGGACGGCCATCAAGGCAGCACGCTGACAAAGGTTGCAGAGCCGACGGCCATAGAGGAAGTATCGGCTGATTTCTGCAACAAATACGGCGCGTCATTGGAAGATTGCGAGCGTGTGCTTGCCTATGTGACCCAGGTCATCTCGCTGCCGCAACTGTCACCGGTGGCGCGGGAGATACGCCACTACATCACCATCTGCAGGAACTGCGGCGAGCGCGTCCAGTCGCACGCCAAGCGCAAAGCCGGCTCAAATGCCGTCATCTATGACGACACGGTCAAGGCGCTTGTTGTCTATCTGAACGTGGTCCTGTTCCTGCCTTACGGCCGCATCGCGTCTTTTCTCAATGAGGTGTTCGGCCATCAGTCAGGGCTCGATGGTGAACTGGGTCAATGCCGCCAAGGAAAGTGCGGCGCCCGCGATAGAGGCCATAGAGCGGCGCATCAAGCAATCCTCCGTTGTCGGCTTTGACGAATCGGGGCTCTACTGCAACAAGAGGCTAGACTGGACCTGGATTGCGCAGACCACCTATTTCACCCTGCTGTTCCGCGCCAGCGGCAGGGCCGCCAAGGAACTGGGCAGCCGGTTCGGCGACTCGCTTGAGCGGATGGTTGCCGTGACCGACCGACACAGCGCATACTTCGCCCTCAACTTCCTTGACCATCAAGTCTGCCTGGCCCACCTGCTCAGGGAACTGCAATACCTCAACGAACTGGACAAGGAGCAGCAGTGGTCGGCAAGAGTGGAAAAGCTGTTGCAAGAGGCTATTCATGAAAGGAATGAACACCCGAAAGACATCATCAACAAGGCACCCTGGGAAGAACGGCTTGACTTCTTGCTCACCGAGAACGTCAGCCACTTGAAAGAACAATTCTCAAAGTTACAAAAGGGACTGACCAAATGCCGAGACTACATCTTCAACTTTCTGGAGAATCCTAACATACCACCCGACAACAATGCCAGTGAGAGGGGAATCAGAAAGGTCAAAATCAAGATGAAGAACTCCGGCACATTCAGGTCGGATGAAGGAGCGGACGCATTCCTTGACATTCTCTCCATTGTTGAGACCGCCAAGAAACACGACATGCCAACATTCAATGCCATCCGCGCCCTGTTCTGAGTGTGGAATGGCGCGGCATCACTATCGGTGAATAGTTACCCAATAGCTTTTTTGTTAATCTTTGTTAAAAAAACGACGAAAGGGTGTGTTTGTACCGTAAAAAAATTACGGGATAAATTATTTTGTGTATCTTTGCGCAAAAAGAATGCTTATGTCTAAATAATTCAGATTCTTATGCTTACAAAATTTGCCGTCAGGAACTATCGTGGATTTCAAGATAGAATAGAGTGGGATTTATCGTCCCCAAGCAATTATTCATTCAATATAGATGCTATCAAAGATGGTGTGGTAAAGAATGGCATAATCTATGGCCCTAATGGGTCTGGCAAGTCAAATCTGTCATTAGCGATATTCGATATCATACTTCACCTTACCCAAAAACAAAGGAATCTACACCAAGTAGATACAATCATTAATGCATTTCATCCAAAGGATTTGGTATCTTTTGAGTATTCTTTTCGATTTGAACAAAATGTTATCGAATACTTTTATTCAAAGGGAATGAAAGGAATAGAAATGGAGACAGTTGTGATAGACGGTGAGCCTTTATTTAGATTAAGCAATAAAGATTTGTCAATTTTAAGTACTGATTTTCCGATGACGGAAGATGTAAAGTTTCAATTGGCAACTAGTGGTAATAAGGTGTCTGTGCTTTCTTATTTATGGAGTGTTTACCCGCTTGCTCCAGATCATCCATTGATGAAGCTAAAGGCATTTGTTGAGGGGATGCTTTTGTTTTGGAATCATGAAGATCGTGGTTTCGCAGGTTTTGACGAAAACATCTCTACCCTTGAAGAGTTTATCATCGCTAATGGTTATGTGGAAGATTTTGCAGATTTTTTGAAATCAGTAAGTGGACAAGATTTCAAGTTTAAGAAAGTGAAAGAAGGTGACAAGCAGCTGATTTGCGACATGGGTGAAGGTGTGCCTTTTCAAAAAATCAGGTCTACAGGTACCAGCTCATTGACTTTGCTGTATTTTTGGAGCAAGAAAATTTCCAAGGCCTCATTTGTGATGATTGACGAGTTTGATGCGTTCTATCACTATGCGTTGTCGTTCAATGTGTGCAAAAAATTGTTCCAACTTCCGTGCCAGCTATTCGTTACTTCCCACAACACTTACCTCATGTCTAATGATTTGCTGCGTCCTGACTGCAATTTCATTATTAATCACAATATGATCAAACCGTTGACGGCATGTACGGACAAGGAATTGCGTTGGGGCAATAATATAGAGAAAATGTATAGAGGTAACGCGTTTGAGGTATGATTCTATTTATATTTGAAGGAACTTCATACGAACCTCCTCTATACGAGGGAATAAAATCATTGTTTTTCCCGAAAAGTAATGATCAGGTGTTGTGCTCGTTCTGTGGCAGCATATACACGTTCTATAAACGCCTCAAGGATGAGTTTGATGACTATGCCGATGTGGTGGATGTGCTGAAAATAGAATTATCAAAGACTGATCCCCAAAACGAACTGTTCAAATATAAAAGTGCTGACTTTGAATCCATCTACCTCTTCTTCGACTACGATTTCTATAGAGGGGATTTGGATGTGAAAAATGCTCAGATTAAGGAGCTGTTGGAATACTTTAATGAAGAGACCAATTACGGACGATTGTTTATCAGTTATCCGATGATTGAGAGTATACAATATACGAAGGAATTGCCTGATAGCAACTTTCATCAATATGTTATAAAAAGGGCTGATAGCATAGGAGAAAAGTTTAAGAAAGAAGCCAGACATTTCTGCTTTTATCGAGGGTATGCTTTCTTAAAAGATGCTGAAAACTGGATGCATATTGTCAAGCAGAATGTCATTAAGGCCAACGAACTGACTAAGGATTCATTGTCGTGGCCTTTGGACAAGGATGATGTGAATCAGATGGCGGTTTTCGAGGCTCAACTCAGGAAACATGTTATGCCTCATGATAATGTTGCTATACTGAATGCCTTCCCTCTATTTCTGTTTTATTATTTCCCAATAAAAAAGTTTATTCCAACTGATAATTCATGATTGGGAGGCAAAGTACTAGATATTACTGCTATTAATTAGCAACATTGCACAGAATTGCACTGAGTGGAAAAACTGTTGAGAGGCACTTGTGGCTGGGACAAACCGCTCAACAATTGGTGCAATTTAGTGCGCTTGTCATACCACCCCCAACCCTCCTGACTTAGGAGGGGAGTTGAAAATTGCACTGAATTGCACTGATTGTTGAGCGGATGAGTCTGGCCGGTTGTCATGCCACCCCCAGCCCCTACTAGCTTAGGAGAGGAGCTGGAGGTGCCATTAGGTCGGACGTGATATCAATTATCTTGTGTACTTCTTGCCGTTCTGGATGTAGATGCCATGCTCGGGTATGCTCTTGAGCTGGTGGCCCATGAGGTCGAAGATGCGGTTGTCCACAGTCTGCTCGGCAGCAATCTCGCTGATGGCCGTGGAAACGGGACGAGTTCCCACAACATCACCGGCCTTGGTGAGCTCGAGCACGACGGGATTGTCGGTAGTCCAATCGCGAGTCCCCTCCACACCGCCAGTGTAGGCAAAACTGCAGCCTGTGAGAGTTGCGGGTACGTAGATACGATAGTCGCCATCCGGGCAATTGCTCATGTCAACGGTGAAGCGAGCGACGGGGGCCGGCTCCTCGAGAATAGGGTAGAAACGGCAGTCTAGGGTCGTGAGATATTCCAATAAAAAGAGCTCGTACATTTCCGTTCCGTCAGCGGCATAGACACGCTTAGCAATGGATCCACAATTACACATGTTGAAAAGTTCGGTCTCGCGTAGGTCGGGATCGGCGACATCCCATCGGGCCAGAATGGTGTGACCGTAACCACTGAGACCTGCCAAAGAATTGTCTTCAGAATCTTTGACCCATTCCATCTCGGGGCTGTACTCGCCGTCGATGGTCTGTTTTTGAATCTGCATGTGGAAGCTATTGAGATTCTGGCTTGAGTTGGTGAGCATGACTTCAACCACAACATTGTTGGCACTTACTTGCTCTGCGGCTTCATACGCGCCGTCGGCATTTTGCGCCGCCAGCCGGAACGAAAAGGCCGAGGGACAGGGGACGTCGTCGGCAAATGCACTGAGTCCCATCAATGCAACTGCCAGAAGTGTAAGAAATTTTTTCATAATGAATGATTCTTTTGTGCCTATAGCGTCCCCGGATTCAGCGTTAGCGATAAAAGAAAAGACGTGGGTCGCTGTACCGTCAGCTTACCCCGCCTTCTGGCTCTCGCATTGCCTCCGTCTCAGGGTAAGCAACGCAGTTAGCCCACGCCGTGACATACTATACAAGTCACTGGCCAGTCGTCAGACGAGGCCAATGGGTATAATACACCCGACATGGACGTTGCCGTTGCCGCACCTTCGGAGACGTGTCAAATTTGCGAGATTTGAAGGCCGAAGATAAAACGTCACAAGTAACGTCCTTAATATGTCATGACCCACCCAGCCCGCAAGCAGGCTAACTAGATTCGGTGACAAAGGTAGTGAATGTTTTTCAATCTGCCAAGAATTCGCGGCAGAAAGTGATGAAAGATATCTATTCACCGATTGCGTCGGAGACGCTAAAATGCTTCGAAGAAGCTATTTGTTCGAAATCTTGTGCAAACGAGCGCAGAACCGAGCTTGCTCGAGTTCTGCCGAGTGCAGCCAAGATTATCTAAAGACCATGCAAGAGGGCCGTAGGTCCTCGCCGCTTGGTCCACACAAAGCTGAACGAAAGTGCCTCGTAGAGGAACTTTTACAGCCAAAACAGCCAGTATTTAGCTGGTTAAAGTTCCTCTGCGAGGCACTTGGCAAGGTCGAGTCTCAGGACCAAGCTGCGTGCATCTTCGATGCACTTGCATGGTCTTTCGAACAAAATCGGGTCTCCGACCCGCTCTGCATCTTCGATGCACAGGGGTGTAAAAGGACATTTTCTGAATCGGTGAATAGTTACCGAGGCAGCGCAGTCATTTAACAAACTTGAATAATTTATAAAATGTTTATAATGCGGTGTGAGAAATTGAAGAATTATACCTAATTTTGCTGTCATAATGTTAGGGAACTGAGCATAAAACTAATAAATCAAAAATGGTAAAATACGCTTTATCGATGAAACGAAATTTTTCCTTAGTTATGATGTTGCTTGTTGGACTCATCTTGCAAGCTGCAACGCCGTTTACCGGCGGACGTACCGACTTTCGTGACGAGACTATCTATTTTGTGATGACCACACGTTTTTACGATGGCGACAAGTCGAATAACACCTACTGCTGGGATGGAGCCAAAGATGCAGCCAAGCAAGACCCAGAGTGGCGAGGTGACTTCAAGGGACTCATCGACCGACTCGACTATATCAAGGCCTTAGGCTTCACAGCCGTGTGGATTACGCCTGTGGTGCAAAATGCCTCGGGATTTGACTATCATGGTTACCATGCTATGAACATGAGTGCCGTAGATCGGCGATATGAAAGCGACGACTGCAAGTTCCAGGACTTGATCGATGCAGCTCACGCACGAGGCATGAAAATTGTGCTCGATATCGTGCTAAACCACACCGGCAATTTCGGCGAGGAACACTTGTGCAAACTCTTCGACCGAGACTTCACCAAGCCGCAAAGCGACATCGACCAGTGCATGGTGCCATTCACCATCAGCAAGGGAGGCAAGTTGAACGACAATTATCTCAATCTGCCCGGTGCTCAACAGTATTCCGACCGACTCACAAAGATGAAGAATACCGATGGACAAAACCATGACTCGCACAACCTGTGGCATCATTACGGCAACTTCAACTGGGACGAGCCTAACCGATGGTGGGCACAAATAGCCGGCGACTGCGTGGATCTGAATACCGAAAACCCCGAGACCTACAATTACCTGATCGACTGCTACGGGAAGTTTATTGAGATGGGTGTGGACGGTTTTCGCATCGACACCGGCGGCCACATCTCGCGCCTTACTTTTAATAAGGTGTTTGTGCCGGCTTTCCGCGCGTTGGGAGAGAAATACAAGTCAAAACGTCTCAACCAATGTCCGTTCTATATGTTTGCCGAAGTGTGCGCGCGATTTAGCGACGTCACCTATCGCAACCAGCCCTCGCTCTCGCCCTATTTCTACACCTGGCAAAGTGATGCTTCGCTGCTTAATAGCTGGAACGATGACGATAGTTACTGGCAAAACATCGCCATATATGAAAGCACCGACCCCGCTACGCTCGACAACCAGCACCTATGCTTGCAGGAGCATCAGGCCAATCTGAGCGAGGCTGCGCAGCCACGCAGCACCAATGCCCTGCTCGATGGCAATAACTATCATGCACCCGACTATTCGCAGGCAAGTGGCCTTGGCGTAATTGACTTCACGGCCCACTGGAATTTCCAGAGTGCCGGACGGCTGTGGGGGGTGCTCGACAAGGACAACATGTATAACGATGCCACCTACAATGTGATGTATGTTGAAAGCCACGATTACGGCCCCGACAGCTTCGAACGCTTTAATGGAGGCACACAGCAGTGGGCCGAAAACCTGTCGTTAATGTTCACCATGCGAGGCATTCCCTGTCTGTTCCAGGGTGGAGAGATAGAGTTCCGCAAGGGTGTGGTGATCGACAAAGGTACCGACCTGGCCCTGAAAGACACCGGGCGAGCCTACTATGGAGGCTACCTCACCGGTAGTGTGACTACTCAAGATTTTGGCGAAGTGGCATCGGCCACAGGAAACGTGGAAGCTACGCTCAGCCGGCCGCTCGTGCATCACCTGCAGCGCCTGAACAAAATTCGCGCGGCAATCCCGGCACTGCGCAAGGGGCAGTACAGCAAGAGCGGCTGTAGTGCCACCGGCGGCTACGCCTTCAAGCGCCGCTACACAAGTGGTGATGTTGACTCATATGCACTTGTCACACTCAATAGCGGAGCCACGTTTACGGGCATCCTTAATGGTACTTATCGCGATTGCATCACTGGCGATGTGCAGCAAGTCACCAACGGGACTCTCACAACGCCGGCCTTCAGCGGAAAGGGAAATATGCGCATCTATGTGCTCGACGGTCCGGGCAAGATCGGGACCGATGGCCCGTTCCTTTATTCTTCGGCAAGTGTCATGCCCGAGCAGTTGAGCTACGACGGGCACGAAGAAGATGGCGACCCCGACACGCAGTATATTACCGGTGGCTACACACCTGTCGATACCGTCGAGCTTGAGCCCTATGAGCCGGTAGTTGACCACGACGACTTGAGCGTTTTCTATGAGGCTCCACTCACTGCAGGACGCATCACCACATGGGTGTGGAACTCGTCGGGCAACTTCACCGGCGGCAGCTGGCCAGGGCAGGCTATGGAGCTGATGGGTACAACAGCCGATGGAACACGCAAGATTTTCAAGTGGACTTATGAAGGAGAGCTCACCACGCAACCAACGGGCATAATATTCGTTGTAGATGGCGCTCAGACGGCCGACCTCACCTTCCGTAACCATGGCTACTATGTGGATGGCAACTGGAATCACGAAGTGACTAACTATACTTCTGATGCTCCCACTCTCACCATCGACAAGGAGAGCGGCCATTACACCGGTGCAGTGACTGTAACCATCACCGCATCACAATCGACGGCAACCATCGTTTACACTACCGATGGCACTAAGCCCACGGTAAACAGCAAGCTGGCAACAGGTATGGTAACTCTCACATTTACCGACAATACCATTCTCACCGCCGGTGTGCTGGTTGACGGACGCGTGCGTAACATCATCAGCAGGGAGTACATCTTCCACGGGTTTGAGCCGCGCAAGGCTACCGTCTATCTGAAAGACCCCATGACGGCTCCCAACAACTGGAGCGCGGTCTATTTCTATGCTTGGGACAGCGCCGGCAATCTGCTGGGCAACTGGCCGGGAATGATGCTCACACAAGATAATACTACGACCGTGAAAGGCGATAAATTCTATTTCAAGACCTTCGACATCACTGCCGAGGACTATAAGTTCAACATCATCTTCAGCCAGGGCGATGGTGCACACCAGACGATCGACATCACGGGCCTCGACAGCGACGTGTATTTTGAGATTGCATCCACAACCAACAAATATTCAGTCACCGACATAACCCACGACTATGCTACTGTCATGGGCGATATCGACGGCAACAAAATTGTTGACATCGACGACGTGAACGCTGTGATAAACATAATCCTCGGCAATAAACTGCCTGGCGACTACGCAGGCAATGCCGACCTCGATGCCAATGGCATTATCGATGTGGATGATGTAAATAGATTAATAAATATTATTTTGAATATCTCGGAATAGCTTTTCATGAAGTTTTTCGGCCTAATTTTTGAATGTGATTAAAATATTGCTTAATTTTGCAGCGATATGAATTACTAATTAAAATTTTTACAATCATGAAAAAGATTTTATGTGTAGCTTTAAGCGCCGCTTTACTGCTTGGCGTTACTGGTTGTGGTCTGAACAATACTTCTAAAGGCGCTATCTTTGGCACCGGCGGTGGAGCCGCTGTGGGCGCAGGTATTGGAGCTCTTATCGGTAAGGGCAAGGGGGCTGCTATCGGTGGAGCTATCGGTGCAGTGGCCGGAGGTGTTGCCGGAACACTGATTGGAAAGAAGATGGACAAGCAGGCTAAGGAGCTTGCTCAGATTAGTGGAGCACAGGTAGATACTGTCACCGATAATCAAGGTCTGACTGCTATCAAGGTTACTTTCGACAGCGGAATTCTGTTTGACTTCAATAAGAGCAACTTGAGTGCAAGTGCAAAGAACTCGCTCACTAAGTTTGCGACTTCGTTGCAAAACAATCCTCAGACCGACGTGCAGATCTATGGTCACACCGATAACGTAGGTACCCGTGCTGCAAACGAGAAGGTCTCGGCAGCTCGTGCCGAAGAGGTGAAGAAGTATCTCATCAACTCGGGTGTTGCCAGCAGCCGAATGACAAGTCAAGGCCTTGCCTACGACTATCCCGTGGCAAGCAACGACACCGAGGCCGGTCGTGCACAGAACCGCCGCGTAGAGGTCTATATCACTGCTAATGAGCAGATGATTCAAGATGCTCAAGCCGGCACTCTGAAATAATTTTGACAGATTAAAATCAGCATTTTTTGTGGCGAGACGAGTAGTCTCGCCACTTTTTTGCCTAATGCTTTGGCTATAAGCGTTTTTTTGCTTAATTTTGGAGATTGAAATATCACTTATGCTGTAATGATATGAACTTTAGACACTTAGTTTCTACTTCGTTAATAGCTTTAATTATTCTGTGCTGTGCAACTGCTAAAACTCAGGCGCAAGATTTCACCAGTGTCGATACTCTGAAATTTGTTGATGCAATGCAGTTCCGCATGATTAATTATGCTTTTGAGCGTACGCTCGAATCGCGCATTCCGCTTGCTCTGAAAGATAACGTGCGACCCACACTTTGGGACCGAGCCACCTGCACCAGTGGCAT
>DGVT01000016.1 GCA_002395965.1 Porphyromonadaceae bacterium UBA4277 | reverse complement strand
CGTGATGATAGCCATAGAGCTGGCTATGGCACTTGATATAGGACTCGCCTATCACCACAACGACAACGGCACTGTCGCTGGCCGTCACCGCCGACGACGGAACCGTGGCACTGGTGGCTACGGCAAGATTTATCTCATTTGCGGTAGCCGAAAGAGCATGGAACGAATAGAGAAGCCGGGTAAAAGAGTCCATGCCGCTATCTCCTTCTGAAAACTCTTGCGTCGCTTCAAGCTCACTGCTCACGCGGCAGTTATAAAGCACGGTGAATAAGCGGCAGCTCACCACGCTGCCCGACAAGAGAAGCAATATCAATGCGGCACCCCACAACCACACCCGGCGTGATGAAAACAGGCGGGGGCGCCAACGGCGTTCGCAGGCTACTATCAACAAGACAAGAATCAATACGATTAAATAGGAGAATAAGGCTTCGGCCGTAAGGCCGAAAGTGTCCCAGAACTCAAGCGTCTCGCCTGGTGTCGTCTCACCCACTACCATCAGCAGATTGGGTGACAGCACTGTGTGGAAACACAGCGTCAGGAACACCTCAACGGCAAACATACACACCGTCAAGCCATAGAACAGTGACTTTAACGCACGACGCAGCCTAAGGGGGCTATGCACAACCACTGCAGCCATCAAATACGACAGCAGAAAGCCGATCAGCAGATACCCCGTGAGGTTGTCCATGATGGCAGGCCACTGAAGGCGCACCAGCGACGCACTGTTGCGAGCTATGATGTGCCAAGTCTCGGCCGTGAAAAGAACGAAGTTGATTACAACGAAGGGAAGCTCTTGTGACAATGGCCGCAATATAATTGAAGCACCCCTGTTCAATTTATCTTTTATATTAAGCATTTTACTCAGAAAAATGTGTATAATTCCCTTGACAAGCCGTTTGCACGGCCTGCCCCACAAGAGGTTTTTCACACCCTTACAGCTTGTATGTCAGATGATTATACTGTTAAATATCGGTTTTGTCTTTTAACTTTTCAACACTCTCGTCAAACCGGTAATTGCACAAACAGACCGCAGTTGCCACCGCCATCGGCATTGCCCAGACGCACCGGAAGATACAACTCATTGCCTGAAGCATCCCTTGCCAGCAACGTTAAACTCGTCAAGCCATTTCCAGATGGGCGTTTGACCTTAAATAAAGGATCTGACGACTCGCCTTCACGCACCTCTATTTCGGGAGTGTTTGTAACAAGCATCGACGATGATGCCATTTTTATTTTGTTCACGTCATGGAGCGATATTATACCGATGTTGCTCAGAACCTGCAGGGCCATGCTATCTTTTGTATAAGGGCTCACGCCGTTACAGTCGTTGCGGCCTACTACGGTCACACGCTCCAGGAAGCGAAGACCGCGCTTCAAGTTCGCATTGGGATAAATAACGTTGGACGTACCGGCCGGAAGTTGACCCGCCGTGCCTCGGTAAAGTCGGCCATTGAATTGACGTTAACGATAGTCTTATTCATAATAAAACAGTGTTAAATTTGAGTCAAGTGGGCACAGCCTTGACTCGTAAATAAACAGTTTTGTGGGTGTGCCCTCCCACATTATAATAAAAGGGTGTGCAGCGGCAAGGCGCTTTTGGGGCTCAATGGTGTTTGTCAGCAATTTGTCTTATTCCATTGATGTGAATGCGGTCTTGTCGAGCACACCATAATATGAGCCGCAGTCCTCACTTTCGATGTAGATGTCCACAATCTCCCCGAAGGTTGCCACTGGGATATAGACCACAGGAGTATAGACGAAGTAGTCCATCTCCACGTATTCGCCTACAAGGTGGATGGTGTACTCGGAATAGTAGTTCGCATCGAAGGTGAAATCGACGGTAGCCGTAGAGATGGTGTACATCGCCACCGGCTCATTTACCTCAATGGCATGAGGACGAGGAACATTAATTTGGCCAATGTGAATAAGTCTTTTGTCTTGTTCGCTATTTATATCATTAGCATACACACTAAAGACTGTTAAAAATGATACGAGGAAAATTGCTAATTTTTTTTTTCATGACAAATGGGATTTTGAGTTAATTGTTTTTTGCAAATTTACAGCAAAAAACTAGTCCTATCCTAATTTAGGATAGTCCTATTCTATCTCTCAAAACCCGCATCAATAAACGATTTTAGACAATTTAACGTCCTCAACTATCAAATAAACAGTCCCGAACTGTGATATTTCACCGGTTTGATGTTATATCACTTGAATCAATAATTCATGATATCCGATATATGGGCATTCGTGCCTAAGAAAGTCTTAACTATGCGATCTTTTCTTGTTGTCACGCTGTGCACATTGGCATAGCCCGCATAATGGCTGATTATAGTATTGGGAATTTTGCATATATGCATGCAAACGATATTTATGTCTTGAACTGATAATTTTTCATTTTCAGACATAGATGAAGCCAAGTCGTGATGTGTGTAATCTATAAACAGACGTAAATGTGCAAAAAACTCCTCAGATAGCACATCATCAAGTATATGATTTGACTCTGATTTCTGTTTGTAATGCGAATGCTGAAATATTGTCAAAATGGTTCGTAATGCATCGGTGATTAGGTCAATGGATTCACGCATTCTCTCTAAATCAACATTGCTTCTGTTTAGTTGATCTTTTGTAGAGTTGAGCTTTGTGGCCAATATTTCACTGCTTGATACCTGATTCTCTAAATCATCAATGAATTTGTAAAGTGATTGCAATTCACCTTGTCTGCGAATTGACTTATAGAAGTATAATAATAACAATGTTAGAATAATAATTGCTGCTACTATTATTAAAAACGTTACTTCATCATTATGTGATGATAAATTATATTCTATTTCAGTTTTATATTCTATATTGGTGAGACCGTTTTCTATTGATGAAATAACCTTGTTGCCTGCAAGATCATCTGCAAAGTTCTCATATTTAACACTATTTTGAATATCATTGTTGAGTAATCTGAGCTCTGCTTCTGACTGATTGTACCATACAGAATCATCTAAATTAGCTGGTAAAGGTGAGTTAATATGGTAATACAAAGCCGAATCACGATAATTCAATTTTGAATATGAAATGCTAACAGCTTGCCAACATGAGCAATTAGCTAAAACCGAATCTTCTTTTATTAAATAACTACCTATTATTTTACATGCATCGTAATTTCCTTTATAATAATTATAATAGACAAGCCCCTCATGATAAGCATGATCATAATATGAATCAGACGAAGTTGCGTCGAGGCAAGCTTTTAATCTATTAAGATAATAATATGTACTATCTAATTTATTCACATTATACAGCTGACTGAGCTGAAGAATACAGAATTTTCTAATTTGTAAATCTACATAAGAACTGTCATGTAAGACTTGGCGATATTTATTAATCGCCTGCCTATAGGAATACACTCCTTGATAAAGTATGCCCATGCTCATCAGGGCGTAGCCGCGGTGGTAGTGGTCGTCGGGGGCGGCCTCGAGCTCGGTGCGCTTGTACCAGTACATGGCGCTGTCGGGGTGGCCGAGTTCCTCGGCTGTGGTGCCCTTGTAGAGCATGGCGCGCACGCGGCGCTGGCGGTCGGTGGCCGACGCGAACATCCCTAAGTGGCCGTAGTAGTCCCAGGCCACGTTGATCACCGAGTCGGTGGTGGCGGGGATGTAGGCCTTGTACATGGCCTGCGCCGTGAGCAGCGCGTGGTAGGCACGCTCGCCCGCCGTCATGCGCACTGGGGAGGCTTCATCGCTCGCTGACACACTCCCCCTTGCCCCCTCTAACTTAGAGGGGGAGCTGTCGCGCGCTCCCACTGATTCTAACACACTCCCCCTTGCCCCCTCTAACTTAGAGGGGGAGCTGTCACCAGAGGCCCCAGAAGCCTCAGAAGTCCCAGAGGGCTCGGAGGTGCCGGCAGGCTGAGGGTTGGGCGATGGGCTGAGAGCGGCCAGCAGCGTGAGCGCACTGTCGGGCGCGCTGGCGATGAGCGAGTCGATGTCGATGAGCCGCCGCTCGGCCTCGCCCGGCGTGCGCTGGCAGGCCACGGTGCCCGCCGCCATCATCAAGAGCAATATGTAAACCAGCCTTTTCATCACCGCATCTACATAATATCATTTTTTTTAACGCATTTTGGACAAAAATATTGTTTTGATAAGTGGTCAGTTCTGCTTGGGCTTGGGCTTACGTTTTTTTGAAGTCCGCAGTTTGAGAGCCTTTTCGTGATGCAGTTCGGCTAAATCGTCAAGGCCAAGCCGCTCATAGATTTCTTCTAAACGTTCGTGTGGTTCGGGTCTTTTTTTGTCGGCTTTAATTGCACGCTTGTAGCTCTTGATAGTTTCTGAAATGTTTTTTTCTTGATGAAACAAGTAACCTAAGCTCATGTGGCACTCAAAATTGTCGGCGTCGATTTTCAATGCGCGACTAAATTCTTCTTTTGCCTTGTCATGTTCGTCAATGGCTATAAACAAGCGCCCTTTCCCGATCAAAGCAGAAGTGCACATGGGGTCGATGCGCAAAGCCTTATCATAGTTGGAGAATGCCGATTTTATGGCGATTTCGTCGGCCGTGAGCTGATTTCCGTAGGGCGTACTCCCCTCTCCCACCTCCGAGCCGAAGCCATTGACCAGGTCGCCCATTTGGCAAAATTCCATGGCGAGCTGGCTGAGCATATTTTGTTGAGTTTCAATCTTTTGTTCAAGATGTTTTATCTTGATTTTGTCATTAGCGAAGCGATTGAATTTTATGGCTATAAACCGCTGAATCACAGGGTCGCCCAGGACGTTTTTGAGCGTCATGGCCTGGGCAAAACATTCTATGCAGGTTCTGAACTCATCATGGTCGAAGGCATGAATTGCCTTGCGATATAGCTTGCCTGCCTTTTCCTGATTAAAGGCATCGTTGATGATTGTGCTGTCGTTAAATCGCCTGCTAAAGTCAACGACGGCTGGGTTGACAATGATGTCGCGTTCGGACAATGGCTTGAGCAGCACTATACCCTCGAGCGAAGTGCACCGCGATAATGCCACATAGGTTTGTCCGCCGGTGAACGCGCCTCCGGCAAAGTCGATGACGACATGATTGAACGTCAGTCCTTGGCTCTTGTGCACAGTCAGTGCCCATGCTGGTTTAACGGGGAACTGAGCAAACGATCCGAGCACATTCTCGACCACAGCGTCTTTCTTCTCGTCGAAGGTGTATTGTATGTTTTCCCACATTTCCACTTCCAGCTCATATTCACAGCCGTCTTCGGTTACGACCCACACGCTGTCGTCGGTTAAATTGCTAATCATGCCGATAGTTCCATTCACCCAACGTCCGTCTTTATCGTTTCTGATGAAAATAACTTGTGCATCCTTTTTCAGCCTAAGCTCGAGTGCAGTGGGCAGGTCGTTGTCGGGGAAGGTGCCTTCGATAACGCCTTTATACAGGAACTCAGGATTTTTGATAGCAGCCATTTTCTCGTCGTTGATGGCATTAACCGTGTCGCGCCTTGTGGCAAGCGTAATGACCATTTCCTGCGACTCATAGTCCTGGTTGCAGCGAGAGTTCAGCAAGCTGATGTCGCTTTTCATCGCCTTGTTAATCCTCACGCGGTCGAGCAGCGATATGAATTGGTCGTCGGTCTGGCGATAAATCTTCTTGAGCTCGATGGGCACAAGGCCCAACTGGTCGAACACATGAGCATTAAAGAAAAAGAACTGCTTGTAATAGCGCAGAAGGATCTCGCGCATGTCGCGAGTGACCACTGGCTCGAGTTGGAAGATATCGCCCACAAAGAGCAGCTGCTTGCCTCCGAAAGGCTCACGGCGATTGCCGGAATAATGCTTCAAGACCTTATCAACAAAGTCGATTATGTCGGCACGAACCATTGAAATCTCATCGATTATGATAAGGTCAAGCTCTCTTATCAGTTTTACTTTGTCCTTGGTATATCTCAGGGTTTTATTAATGCGCTTGGGCATGAAATCCGGGTCGCCGGGCAACAGTGGCTTGAATGGTATTTTGAAAAATGAATGAAGCGTCTGCCCGCCGACGTTGACAGCGGCTATGCCCGTGGGTGCCAGCACAACGTGTTTTTTACTGGTGTTCTCACAAATGTATCGCAGAAAGGTACTCTTCCCCGTTCCGGCTTTGCCAGTGAGAAACACCGATTGATGTGTGTTTTGGATTAAGTTCCACAATGTTTGGAACTCATCGTTATTAAGGTCGATATTGTTCTGATTGTTGTTCATTTATGCAAAGATGTGTACGGCTCAAGCTGTGATATTACTTTGGCGAAATTACAAAAAATCGCCGACATAGCCCTCATTATGCCGGCGAATTGTAAGTTATAAATGGAAATCTTAGAAGCGGAAGCCTAATGTAGCCGAGATTCTGTTGTTGTGATCCTTGACATCCCACGCTACGTTTTTCCCATAGTCATCGATTGGGAATGCGGTGTATGTGTTCTGGCGATATTTGTGCACATAGGCCATGTCGAAATAGACATTCTTATAGCGATAGCCTAAACCGGCAGTAATATGCTGTACGCTACGGTCGAAATTATATGCCGTGGAACTACCTCCCACAGCCACTATAGTAGTAGCATCCTTCACGCCGTCGCTAACGTTGCACGTCTGATAGGAATAACCAGCACGAATGCTCCAGTTTGGAGTTATGCGGAACTCACCACCCAGACGGATGATGTGGGACGGGTTCAAGTAATCTTCAATTTCCTGTCGTGCGCCACCAAATTCACGGCCATAATCATCAAGGAGGCGAATGTTGGTGTTGGCCACATATTCATAGTCGGCACTCAAGATGCCCTTGTTGCCTATCACACCTGCGATGCTGCCAATCAGACGCCAGGGAGTGCGGAGCTTGTAAAAAGTGCTGCTTGTTGGAGTATTGTCCTCAACCACATAGCCATCTTCATTAAGCACCTTGTCGCCATAGTATTCGGCCACAGCCACAGTGTTATAAGTGTCTTTCATTTTATAGTAAGTGGGTGTGTGGAATGCGATACCCAGTCGCAAGGCATTGACGGGTTTCAAGATAGCGCCGATTTTGAAGTTATAGCCGGTGCCTGTGGTGCGGTTCCAGTCGGTGAGTCCGATATTTGCGTTGCCATCAACGAGCTCGGCTTCAGGGTCGTCGGGAGCATCATAAACCAGCGTGTTTTCAAGTGCTTCGCCATAGTAGCGCGTGTATTCATACAACATGTCTTGAATGCCCAGGGCCATACCCCAGTAGAAAGTATTAGCAACGTTGCCGCCAAAGCTCACAGTAAACTCATCGGTGTGTCCGCGCTCTTCAATGTCATATTCGGCCTCGCCATAGACGCCATCAAAGCCCAGCCCCATGAAACGGGATGTGTTGTTCGGATCCTGGTTCATCATGTAGGTGCTGTAAGCCAAAATCTGGTTCCACTTGGCATTGCCATTGAACGGATTTCCGCCAGCCGGGTCCAAGTCGGAAGTGGTTATTCCCTCGAAGTTGGCCTCGTCGGCAAAATAGTTGGTTATCGAAGTGGGAATACCGAATGCAGCACCTTTAGAGCGGCGATTAAAAGAGTTGTTGCGGTTATATGATATGCCCCAGTTCAAGTTTGGCATGGTTTCGCTGTCAAGTTTCAGCACTCCCACATAGCCGAAGCTATTAACGTTAAACTTCGTCTGGTTCACTTTGTTATTGCCATCGGCCTGGCTCGAATTCAGGTCAAGACTAAGAGTAATACCTAAGTCGTGACTGCGATACACGCCTATGCCGGCAGGGTTCTGGTTAAGTACCGACAAATCGCCGCCTAAGGCACCGAATGCGCCAGCCATCGACATAAATCGAGATGTTCCGCGAAGTTCGGTCTGTGACAGTTGCAGAGCATCGAATGTGTACTGAGCACTTGCAATCATTGCAACCCCGCAAAGCGACAAGCTAAGAATAATTTTTTTCATGACTATGATTGAAATAAGATTATATAATTCAAGTTGGTTGAATAAGGAGCAACAATTTGTTTAGAATTGCTGCGAGCCACCTAAGATGAGATAATCGAAATAAAACGTTTAGGTAAAATTCAAGACTTCACTTAAATCCACCTGTTGCAATAATGGTTGAAAATTCACTGCTCAATATCACAACAGGTGGATTGTTATTCTCTATTAATCAATGGCGTCGTCCGCCACCGCCACCGCCGCCGCCACTGTAGCCACCGCGGCTGCCTCCGGAGAATCCACCTCCACCGGAGTATCCGCCGCCACGCGACGAACCTGCTGAGTGTGAACTACCCCACGATGATGTCGAAGAGCTGGTGCGTGGGCTATAGCTGCGAGTTGAACCTGAAGAGCGGCTATAGTCGCGCGGAGAGCTGTAAGACGAGCTGCTTGAGCGACTGTTTCGCATGCTTCCGCTTGAGCTGCGACCGCTCATTGTAGCCGTTGAGCTGCCTTGACGCACGCTGCGATTGCCCACATTGCCTATTGCTGCCGTTGAAGTGCGTCCGCGGCCACTCTGCATCGTTCCGCTGCCGCGCTCCGATCCCGGACGGGTGCGACCCGACGACATTGTTCCACCTCGCACCGAACCGCTGTTAGAACGATTCAGTCCACTGATACCGGCGCGATCGCCACGAGAGCCACGTCCGCTTAGCAAGCTGCGACTGTCGCCGGGCACTCGGCCACGACCATAGTTATAGCCTCCGTGTGAGTAACGGCCATGATGTGTTGAGCCATAGTAGTGATGTCCCGGACGATTCCAGCGGTCCCAGCCGTAGTGATGTCCACTCCAGCCATAGTAGGGTCGATACCATCCGTAATAAGGTCTATGCCAGCCATACCAACCGGGATACCAGGTGTGATACCATCCCCAGCCGTAATAAGGCCGATGCCACCCCACATACCAGGGTCTGTAGAACGGATCATACCAGCTGTACCATGGGTCGTACCAGTAGCTGCTGTAGCCAAAGCCCCATGACGCGTAAGGCAAGCCATAGTTGGTGCCGATTATCAAGTTCACCGTGGGAGTGTCGTCGTAATAGAGCTCGATAAGGTCGGCATCGTTGCTTGCAATCACGATATCGGGATTGTAGAAACGCTCGATGCGCTGAGTGTTGGAAAACGCAATGTCGTCATCAACATACGACAGTGTGTCAGTTGGGTCATATTCGCTGATACCCCGACGATTATACTCATCAACATCGCGGTCGGCCTTGTAATTCTTATTGCTCATAACGGCAACACGTGTTACGGGCTTCTGGGTGATGATGGTTGTGGTTGTACCATCGCGAGTAACATTGATATCGCTCTTTTTCTCGGTTTTCACCTTCGAGGATGAAGAGCCATCATAATAGATGTCATCAAAGTCCTGTGCCTGAATGACAATAGCGCTTGCCAAAGCAAGGGCGCCAATTCCAGATAAAAATCGATACTTCATGATTCTTTATTGTTTACTATTTTGTTAATTCAAATATTTATCGTTTAGACCCATCATTTTGGGCAAAGTTTAATTTTTGGTTGTAAAATTAGGCATATATTATTAAAGATGTGAATTTTTTTATATAAAAATTGCAAAATCAGCTCATTTAATGCTTCACGAGCGATAATTCCGCCCTTTCGCTCAAGCAATCAATTACTTTGCAATAATCATGCCAATTTGCTTGTACTGGCAAAAAATATTAACTTTGCGCTATAATTCTTCTTGACTGAAAATGATTGAAATACACGCCGCTCCGTTGCAAGGAGTAACTGATCATGTGTGGCGCAATGCGCATAACATGGTGTTTGGAAACATTGTGTGCTATCACGTTCCGTTTATGCGAGTTGAGCGTGGCGAGCTTCGCCGTCGCGACGTTAACGATGTGCTTCCCGACAACAATTCAGCACCCATCATTCCGCAAATCCTTGCCTGCAAGCCTCAAGACATGGGCATGATGATTTGCACTTTGAAAGACTTGGGCTACCGTCGTGTGGAAATCAACTTAGGCTGCCCACATGTTCCCATCATGAAAAAGCGCAAAGGCTGCGGACTGCTGGCTCATCCCGAAGAGCTGAAGGATGCTTTTAGCCAGATTGCAAAGATAGATGAAGTGAGATATACCGTCAAAATGCGACTTGGCGCCGACTCGGAATGGCAATGGCGCGATGCCTTACCGGCATTAGACATTCTTAATCCGCTATACATCACCATTCATCCGCGCATAGGCAAGCAGCAATATCAGGGAGAGCTTCACATTGATGCACTTGAGGAATTCTTGACAGCATCGCAACATCCTGTTATATACAATGGTGATATAACATCGGCAGCCGACATTGATAAAATCGCGGAGAAATACCCCACCCTGGCAGGCGTCATGATTGGCCGCGGGCTGGCGGCCGATCCCGGGTTATTGTCAAAATCATCATGCAGTGCCGAAGCCTACAGGCGTTTTCACGACCTTATTTTAGACGGTACTATGGCCCGCTTCTCGGGTGGCGATCACCAGGTCCTACAGCACATGATGGCACTATGGGAAATGTTCTTGCCCGATGCACCTCACAAGCTGCGCAAGCGAATAGCTAAATCACGCAACATGTCACAGTACACAAGTGCCTGCAATGAGCTCTTTTCGGAGTTAAACTGTTAGTGGAAGTTTTGTGAAGCAAAACAGCGCAGCTCAACCTTGTAGCTTATTGATGACCCTGTGTTCAAAATCAAGTTCGAGGACCGACATCGGCATGCCTTTTTGCATGGCAGGATAATGCTTCAGAGCTATTGCATCACAAAACTCGTTTAGGCTCTTACAGCAATCAAAAGTAGTCTTAACGACTTCGGCTTCGGCATGATTGCATATCATAATGGGATTAGGCACAAATCGTGTGTAGGCGAGTTCGGTGTCAAAAGGCACAATTTCCTTCATCCGGCCGCTATCGTCTGTTATCACAATGTGATTGTGCAACACCTTACCATCGGTTAAGATCACGTAATTTGATATAAACTTAGGCATATTCAATGGCGACTTGGCAGGTGCCTGGCGTTAGGCGACGATTGTATGTGGCGATTCACACTCGGCTTATTCAACCCCTCTTTAGGTGCGAAGTATTCAGCTCCCTTGAGCTCATGGGCAGGTTTTTGGGCCTGCAGTGTGCGATCGCTGTTTTTTACCTTGCGCTCAATAACACGACTGGTATTGATGCGTGCCGCATAAGTATTGTCATTAATGTGCATTCTTAAAAGCTGCACGCTATCAAGATAGGCAATCGAGGGATTTGTCAAGTTATACTTTATATAGCCATATATTCGCCTGACGACACGCATCGAATCGCTTTGCAAGATTAGGCTGTTCCACATCGGTGTTACGTCGCTGTGATGCAAATAGGCCGTGCCGCCGTCGGAGTAGTCAACAGCAATTACCGTCGAGAGATTGCCTTTACTCTCTAATGCTTTGAATTTCAATTCATAGCAATCTCCGAGCCTATAATCCCGATCGGGTTCAACATCAAATGGAATATAGCCCATTCTCATGCCGGGAAACAGCACCCAATTTCGTGAAATGCTCCACAGGTCGGCGGTATCACCGTCGGCTTTGTAGTAGGACCTGGCCTTCACCAATTTTCCGTTATCATTTAGCGATTTAGTGATTTTGCCGTTGTCTCGCGATGAATTCTTATACTCATGGTTTAGCTTGTCGATAACACGGCGATACACATCGGTGTATGTTTCCATATTGTGTGCATACCACACCAGTGAAGTGTCGAAATCGGCTTGAGTTACACCATGCTTTGCAAAGACCGACTGTTTCAACATCATGTGTGTGGAATCGTCGGGGAACTGCGAAGGAAAATTGTCGGTGTAGGCTTCGGCTTTATGCAAATCCACAAGCAGATCCACCATGTCGCTTTCCTTTATTATGCCATTAGGAGCCTTGTTGCAAGCAATCAACGCAACAAGGCACATCAAAGCAGGCAATATGAAGAAGTCACACCACCTCATCGGCATTTCCGGTTTCTTGTTCTGCTTTTGTATCGCTGACCGACAGATGTTTTGCATAGAATAATATCAGCACTGCAACACTCACGCATAATGAGGCATCAGCGACATTGAAAATAGGCTGAAAGAACACAAAATGTTCCCCTCCCACCACGGGCATCCAGGCGGGCCAGTTCCACTCGCACAGTGGAAAATAGAGCATATCTACTACCCTGCCTTGCAAGAAAGTGCTATAGCCGCCATCGGGAGGAAACATCTGCGCCACTTGTGGAAACTGCGGCGCGTCAAAAATTACTCCATAGGCCACGCAGTCGATAACGTTGCCTAATGCTCCTGCAGTTATCATTGCCACACACACGGTGTAGCCCGTCGGCAAGTCGGTTCGATTACGTATTTTCCACAGATAATAACAGAAAGCAATGACAGCGATAATTCGGAATGATGTTAAAATCAGTTTGCTTCCAAGCTCCATGCCGAATGCCATTCCGTTATTCTCGATGAAAAGAATTCTAAACCAATCGGTAACGACATATTCCTCACCATAGAAGAAATGGGTCTTCACCCAAATCTTGGTGAACTGGTCAATAAATATTACCACAAGAATAATGGCGACAGCCAGCGCACCATTAGAAATGCGTTTCATCAGCGAATGCCCATTTGGCGTTTACGTTGCTGCTCAATTTCCTTGCCTTCGATAGAAGTGGTGGCATGGGGCACTGCAAGCAGTCGGCCTTTGGGGATGAGCTTACCGGTAACGCGGCAAATGCCATAGGTCTTGTTTTCGATGCGCACCAGGGCGGCCCTGAGCTTATTGATGAAATCCATCTGGCGCTGCGCATTTTGACCTGCCGACTCTTTGTTGAGCGTGTTGGCACCTTCTTCAAGCACTTTGAAGGTGTGATTTGTCTCATCTACCATCATGTCGCCCTTGAGCATTCGGTAATTTTCCTCGGCTTGTGCCAGTTTCTCGAGGATGAGGTCCTTAAACTCCTGTAGATCCTCGTCAGAATAACGTACTATTTCATTGTTTTCAGCCATAATCTTTATAATGTATTAGCAAGGGCACGATTTGTCAGGTCGTGCCCTTAAAATTATACTTTTTCTACAGTTACTTTCAATGTCCAGCCATCCATGTCTAAATCCACGACATCGCCTGTGGCCGGTGCCACGACAAGCGAGACTGCCTGCACCTGGCCTGCAATGTAGTCATGGAATTGTTCGATAGCGGCATCGGTTCGTTCATCGGGCGAAATAACCACCTTTATCTTATCGGTTATTTCAAAGTCTTTACCCTTGCGCACATTCTGTATGCGGTTAACAAGTTCACGAGCCATTCCTTCACGTTGCAGCTGGTCGGTGATTGTAATATCAAGTGCAACGGTCAGTACACCTTCGTTAGCCACGAGCCATCCTGGAATGTCCTCGTTGATGATTTCCACATCGGCAAGCTCTACCACCGCTTGCTGGCCGGCTACATCAAGTGTGACGCTTCCATTTTTCTCAAATTCGATTATCGAGGGCTGTTTCATCGTGGTGAGCGCAGCGGCCACCCCCTTCATGATCTTGCCAAATTTAGGGCCAAGTTTCTTGAAGTCGGGTTTCACACGCTTCACAAGTATGCCAGCATCATCGCCAACGAATTTTATTTCCTTCACATTCACCTCATTCATCAGCAATGGTGCAATGGCCTCGATATCGTGCTGTTGCTCTTCATTCACCACCGGAATCATGATTGCCTTGAGCGGCTGACGCACCTTTATGTTCTGCTTGCGTCGCAGAGCAAGCACCATCGAGGTTATCTTTTGAGCCATTATCATTCGTTTCTCAAGGCTCTTGTCGATTAATGTGGCATCGGCAACAGGGAATTGAGCCAAGTGTACCGAAGTCTCACTTCCGGTCATGTCGCGATAGAGCTGATCGCTAAAGAAAGGAGAAATTGGAGCCATGAGAAGCGACACGGTTGTCAGGCACCGGTCTAACGTCTGGTAGGCCGAGAGCTTGTCGTCGGTCATTTCACCGGCCCAGAAGCGTGCACGGTTCAAGCGCACATACCAGTTGCTCAGGTGTTCGTCCACAAACTCACTGATGGCACGCGCTGCCTTGGTGGGTTCAAAGTCGTTAAAGTAGCGTATCACGTCGTCAATGAGTGAGTTGAGCTGCGAGATAATCCAGCGGTCTATCTCGGGGCGGCTATCAACAGGAAGCTGAGCAGCGTTGCGGTCATAATTGTCAACGTTGGCATACTGAGCAAAGAAGGCATAGGTGTTATAGAGTGTGCCGAAG
>DGVT01000084.1:448-18867 GCA_002395965.1 Porphyromonadaceae bacterium UBA4277 | reverse complement strand
AGTAAACAAGCTGGCTGACGCCTGATAATTATAAATTATGAATTATGAATTATGAATTATGAATTGGGCTGACGCCTGTAGTAGCTACGAGTTACGAGTTACGAGCTACGTTTTCGCAATTCAAAAAACAAAAAACCGCCCAGTGCTCCGAGGATGATGTAGATGATGGGATTGGAGATAAACGGCAGTTTGGAATAGATGAGCAGTGCCACGGCCACGGGTATGATCACCGTTTTCCATGTGATGCCCGCGCTGCGTGCCGTGGTGATGACCGGGGCAATGATGAGTGCCACCACGGCGGGGCGTATGCCCTTGAAGATGCTTGCCACAACAGCGTTGTTCTTAATCACGTCGGGAGTGAGGAAAATGGCAATGGCCAGAATGATGAGAAACGAAGGCAGAATGGTTCCTAATGCCGCTGCCATGCTTCCTTTAAGCCCGCGCAGGTGATTGCCCACCACTGTGCTGATGTTCACAGCCAGGATGCCCGGCATGGCCTGTGCCACTGCCAGCAGGTCGAGAAAGTCGCCTTTGTCAATCCACTTGTGGTTGTCAACTATCTCGCGCTGAATGATGGAGATCATAGCCCATCCGCCACCGAATGTGAACAGTCCAATCTTGAAAAATGTGGTAAATAGCCTTAAATACATGCTCATGGTCAGTTCCCCCCTTAAATGGTGTGATTGTCGATCATTTCAAAAAACTCAGCCAGGACATACATGCTACCACCAACGTAGATTAGGTCGCTGTGTCGGGCAGCAGCCTTTGCCGCCGCGTAAGCCTCGCCGATGCTATTGAATCTCTCGCCTTGCAAGCCGTGTGTCGCAGCCATAGCTTGCAGTGCCTCGGCCTTCAGCGCCCTGGGCGTGTGAGCCTCGGTGAAATAGTAGGTTGCATCGTGTGGCAGTAGTGGCAGGATGTGTTGAAGGTCTTTGTCGGCCATGAATCCCACTACCATGTGCAGGCGGTTATAACTGTAGTTGGCAAGCTGAGTTGTTACAGCGGTAATACCGGCAATGTTGTGTGCCGAGTCGGCAATCACGGTGGGCGAGTGGGCAATCACGGTCCATCGGCCGCGCAGTCCTGTGAGGTCGTGGATGTGGACCAGGGCTTGCGCCATAAGCTCATCGCTGATTGTGTAGCCTTGCGCGATGAGAGCGTCAACTGCCGTGAGCACCGTGGCCACGTTGGCACGCTGATAGTCGCCGGTGAGCTCACATGCCAATGTGCCATGGCGGCGTGTGAGGAACATCAGGTGCGGGCCGTCGTGCCAGGCCTCGGCCACAGGGTCGTCGTCGCTCACAAAGGTTATGGGTGCGCCGCAGTCTTGTGCCGTGTGCTCAAAGACCTGTCGCACACTGCCTTGTGCCTCGCCCACGATAGCCGGTACTGCCGGCTTGATGATGCCGGCCTTTTCGCTGGCTATCTGCTCGAGGGTGTTGCCTAAAAACTCGGTGTGGTCGATAGAAATGTTGGTTATGATGCTCAGGATGGGAGTGATGATGTTGGTGCTGTCGAGACGTCCTCCTAAGCCCACCTCGATGATTGCCACATCCACCTTTTGGTCGGCAAAATACTGAAATGCCATGGCCGAGGTAAGCTCAAAAAACGAGGGCTCACCGGCGTAGTCCCATTGCCGGGCTTCTTCTACAAATTTAACAACGTAGTCTTTAGAAATCATCTTGCCGTTCACCCTTATGCGCTCGCGGAAATCGACAAAGTGTGGTGAGGTGAACAGGCCCACACGGTAGCCGTTGTTCTGCAGGATTGCTGCCAGCATGTTCGACACCGAGCCCTTGCCGTTGGTTCCGGCAACGTGGATGATGGGGTAGAGTCGGTGGGGGTTGTGGCACAGGTTGTCGAGGTCGATGGCCGTCTGCAGTCCCGGCTTGTAGCCTTGTGCGCCCTGGCGTTCGAATGCCGGGCGCTGGTCATATAGATAATTGAGAGTTTCTTCGTAGGTCATGATAATATGTTTTCATTAAGGTTGATGGCAAGTGCTTCGGCACAGCGCTCGCCGTCGATTGCAGCCGAGACAATTCCCCCGGCATAGCCGGCACCTTCACCGCAGGGGTAAAGGTTGCCGATGGTGATGTGGTGCAGCGACAATGGCTCACGCGGTATGCGCACGGGCGATGAGGTGCGTGTTTCAACGCCGATGACAATGGCATCGTTGGTGAGGAAGCCTTTAGCCGCATGGCCAAAGACCGTGAAAGCCCTTCGCAGTCGGTCGCCCACGAATGGCGGCAGCCACTGGTCGAGGCGCGACGGTTGCAGCCCTGCCGCGAACGATGATGGCGGAATGAGCCGTGACGGCTTACCCTCTACAAAGTCCTTCATGCGCTGTGCCCCTGCCACCTGGCTGCATCCTGCCTGCTCGAAGCAGGTGCGCTCCATGTCGGCCTGAAAGTGCATCATGGCCAGTGGCCCGAATTGTGCATACTGTGCGGGCAGGTCTTCGAGCCTCACTTCCACCACCATGCCCGAGTTGGCCCAGTGGGTGTTTCGGTGACTGGGCGACATGCCGTTGACCACCAGTTGCCCCGGTGCGCTTGCCGCCGGCACTATCACGCCTCCCGGGCACATGCAGAACGAATAGACGCCGCGGCCGTCAACTTGTGTGACGAAGTTGTACTCGGCTGCCGGCAGATAGCGGCCTCTGCCCTCGGGCGAGTGGTACTGTATGCAGTCGATGACGTGCTGCGGGTGCTCGAGCCGCACGCCCACGGCGATGCCTTTAGCCTCGATGGCGATAGCCTTGTCGTGAAGCATCTGATAGACGTCGCGTGCCGAGTGCCCCGTGGCAAGTATTACCGGACCGGTGAATGTCTCGCCGGTGGCGCATTCCACTCCGGCAACAGCATTGTCGTTGCTCATGATGAGTGAAGTGACGCGGGTGTTGAAGTGCACCTCGCCACCGCAGCCAATGATTGTGTGGCGCATGTTTTCAATAATCTTCGGCAAGCGGTCACTGCCTATGTGTGGGTGAGCGTCGATGAGAATGTCGTCGCTGGCTCCGTGCTGCACAAAGATGCCCAAGATGCGCTCTACCGAGCCGCGCTTCTTGCTGCGCGTGTAGAGCTTGCCGTCGCTGTAGGCTCCGGCTCCGCCTTCGCCGAAGCAGTAGTTGCTATCGGGGTCGATGACGCCCTCGCGCGAGATGCGTGCCACGTCTTTGCGGCGTTCCACAACGTCTTTTCCGCGCTCAAGCACTATGGGTTTTATGCCTAATTCGATGAGCTTCAGCGCTGCAAACAGTCCTCCGGGGCCAGCCCCCACCACTATTGCCGTGCGCTTACCGTCAACCGGGCGGTAATCGATGGGAGCCATGAGCGGGGTGGAAGGCAGCGGCTCGTCGATGGCCACCCGCACCTTGAGATTTACCATCACATTGCGCTGGCGGGCATCGATGGAGCGCTTGATGATGCGCACGCCGCCGATGCGCTCGTGCGACAGGTGCCGCTCGTTGGCAATGTGGTGTATTATAGCGTTGGTGTCGCAGCTCACACGAGGTGAAACACGCAGTTGTAATTCGTCAATCATATTAATAAAGAATTATGGCTTTAACTCTAAAAGCGGAAGCCGGCAATGGCATTGATGTCGAAAACATTAACGTAGAGCAGGTATTTTGTACTGTTAAACCAGTTGCCGTTAATCGTCCCGTAAAGTCCGTAGTAGAAGTGATTGCGATTATGGACTAATGAGATGCGCCCCCTGAAGTTGGTAGCAATGTGGTATGAATAATCGCTGTCATTAGGGCTTTTGATACGTTTCAGTCCTAATGAGGGTGTAGCTGTGATGTTGAAGAGCCAGTTGCGGTGAAATACCCAGTTGTAACCATAGCCGATGTTGATGGCATAGTCTTTCATTAAATAGTTCAGGTTGTTGGCAATCTGAGGAGTGTAGGGCTTTAGCCCGTCGGGAAGCAGCGAAGTGTCGAATTCGCACTCTTGCTTACTGTACTGTATGCCCAAGATAAATGAGCCGGCACTGCGCAGCTGCAGCTTAGAGATTCCGTAGGCTGCTGAGTGGGCGTAGTGCTGATGATTGAAGATGTAGAAGGCATCAAACCCCAGCACCCTGCGGTCCATGCCGTCGAACGAGAGCTTGAAGCTGCGCCCGTTGTTGTAGTCCCCAAAGCGGCGAATGCTCACCGTGCCCACGTTCTTGATATAGTATAACTCGGCAAAGAGGCGGTTGCAGTTAATCGAAAACCTTGTGGCACGGTGCTTTATGGGGCGGCCCGAGAGCAGGTTGTCGATGTCGGGCATATACTCAAGCCCGAAAATCAAGAACTGCACTCGCAGACCGGCATAGTTCACGAGCCGTGAATTGATGAAATACTGCAAATCTCCGTCTCTTACCTTGCCATGATAGGTGCCGATCATGCCGTTGTATCGTAGTTGTATTTTCCACTTTTTCCCCACCGATTTCACATATGCCGTGTCGTAGCTGTTGAGGAACTTGTTGCCCCAGCGGTAAACGTTGACACAGAAGTTGAGAAACTTAGGGTAGGCAATGGTGGTGTCGCCAATGTTGAAGCGCCTCTGCTTGATGGCGTCACGCCACCATAGGCGGGTGGCTGTGGAGTCGGCTTCCAGTGCCGTGGAATCGGGAGCTGCACGACCTGGTGAAGTGGTGGTGATAACCGAGTCTGCGGCAGCGATGCAGCATAAAGAGCTGTCGGGCACTGTGGCAATACTTTCGGACGCTTTGATACACAGGCCGAAGCACAACAGGAGCAATATGGAAAGGGAGTGTCTGATCATTTGTCGGAGGGTATTGAATCCTGTTTTGCACCTGTCTGTGATGTAGAATCCTGCTTAACTATGGTGGTGGGCTTGAGCTTTGGCTTGAGGAAGTCGAAAGGCCGGTCGAAGTCGTGTTTCCACACGATGCCCACGCCTTGTGTGGTGAGGGCATTGCGCACATAGTAGTTCTGGTCGTTGAAGTGGTTGTAGGCCTTGAGCCGCAAGGTGCCTTGCGGGTTAAGCAGGTACTCAATGTCGAAGTCGCCTATGAAGTTGCTGTTGCGAGTGTTATAGGTGTTGTCGCGGTAGCCGAAGTTGCCGTTGAACAGCAGTCGGTTGTTGAATAGCTGGCTTGAAAGTGCCAGGTCCACCTCCATGTCGCTGAAGTCGCCCTTGTTGCTGCGGAAATTAGGCGAAATGCTCCATTTGTCGCTCATCTTACCCAGGATGTTCGACAGTTGCGACGAGATGGTTGACGATGCCACCGACGTCAGCTCGTTGCCTCGCGTGGTGCTGTTGCTCATGTAGTCGGGTGTGTAGAAGCGGTTGAGTGCCAGCAGGTAGATAATCTGCCTGTTCATCATGTCGTCGGTGCTGATGATGCTTTTCACCTTGCGGTAGGCATCGGTGGTGAGGGTGGGGAATTCCAGGTCAAACGATATGTCGGGCTGGCTGATAATGCCTTTAGCTCGCAGCAGTGCATGCACGGGCACGTTGGTGCGTGTGAGCTCCTTGTCTTGTGAGAAACTCTCGTCAAGGTCGCGCAGGTTGGCATTAAGCGAATACACTGCTTCCAGATTAAGAATTGCGGCATAAGGGTCGCCCTGGAAGGTGATTGAGCTGCCGTCGCGTATTGTGAAATCCTTGATGATGATGTCTTGCAGTGTGAAGTTATAGTCGCCGCGCTCGAGCGTGTAGGTGCCATAGACGGTCATCTCGTCGGCATCGTTATAGGTCATGCGCATGCTGCCGCGGCCGGTGGCTTTCACACGGTCGCCGCCCACAGGGTCCATCACCAGCGTGAGTTGTGCGTCGGGGGTGATGTCGCCTTGCAGGTCTATGTTGTAATGTGTGGGTTGCGATTGTTCTTCTTTTTTCACCTGCTGTGTTATGCGGCGCACAATTTCGGGAATGGTGTCGTTCACTACGGGCACTTCTTCGGGCTGGGCAAGTTTGTCACGGTCGCGGAATGTGATGAAGTTATATTCACCGGCTTCTTTTGAATCGCTCATGACAAAGGTGAAAGTGCTCTGAGGGGCTGTGACCATGTTGACCTTGATATCGACTTGTCCCGGTTCGCCCGAGACGAAAGCTGCGCCGTCGCCGTAGATTGTTCCATACCACACGGGGTTGATAGCCTCGTTGGTGTCGTAGCACAGCAAGTCGTTGGCATTGGTGATGCTGAATTCAAACGAAGGCTCATGGAAATTCTTGTGGCGGAGCCATCCGTCGAGTCGTGCCTCATGGCCATGGCGGTCGTGGATGAGCACATTGTCAAAGGCAATATAGTCGGGCACGATGTGCACCGAGTCGCCTGAGCAGGTGTAATACACATTGGTGTAATCGAGCTTAAAGCTGAGGCTGTCGGCCATGATGTCGCCGTCGAGGTTGATGTCGTGGAAGTTACCAAACAGCACTGCATGGCCGCTCACTTGCCCTTGCACATCGCTTGTGAAGGCTGCCATAAAGGGCTTCATGAAGGCAATGTTGGCCCGCTGAGCCTTAAAATCGAGGTAGAGCGAATCGTCGGCCACGAAGATGGCTCCGTCGATGATAGAGTGCTTGCCGTTGGCCTGATCCAGGTCGGCATAGAGCGAAACGGCTTTTTCTTCGTTCATCCAGTGGCTTTTAATCTCGGCATTGCCCATCACGGCATCGTTGTAGGACAGCGAATCCACATGCAGGCCCGGCGTTGAGAGTCGTGGAGCACCCGAAAACAGGTCGGCGGCATAGAATTTCCCGGTGGCACGGCCGCCAAAGTCCACGTTGTTGATGTTAAGGGTCTCGAACACATAGTCGAGGCTGATGTCGTTAAGTTCGAGGCACAGTTCGTCGTCGGGGTCGGGCGATGTGATGCCATTGATTTTTATCCACTGCTCGTCGTTATGCCCCTCCAGGTTCTCGACGGTGATAATCTTGTCGTTAATAATGATTTTACCCGCTTCCACCTGCCATGGTGTCCCGTTAAATACCAGCTGTGTGGGATTGACGTCGATAACGGCATTGAGCTTTTTGTTCTCGCTGCTGTTGAGCAGTGCCGACAGGTTGATGTCGCCATGGAAGTCGTTTTCTCGCATCACTCGCCAGCCCAGATTGGCATCGATGCGGTCGTTGATGCCGGTGGCATCGAGCGTGATGGCGATTTTCCCGTTCTTTGACGGGTAAAGTGTCGTGGCGTGTACCATAGCATCGTGTGTGGCACTGTCGGTGCGGGCAGTGATGGTAGTGCCTTCGATAATCTTATTGCCTTGCAGCAGATAGGGTGCGCTCACGTTGATGGCCATGTTACCGCTATTCTCATCGATGAAGCCGCCAATGGTGGAGCGGTGGATGATGTTCACTGGCAGTTTAATGAATTGCTGCAGCTCTTCGTCGGGCTCGAATGTGAAGTCAAAGCGGATGTCGTTTGCAGTGCTTGAGCGGTGGGCATAGGCATTGAAGTATTGCGGGAACGACTTGCTGAGCATCGATTTCACGGCAGGCACGATGGTCTTGAAACTGTACTGACCGGTAATGCTGCCGTTCAGGTAGTCGCTGCTGATGTCGATGTGCTGCGGCGTAGAGGCGTTATCGGCACTGACCAGCAGGTTGTCCATGTGCAGGCCATTGCCTTGCTTGTCGGTGAAGGCGATGTTTTCGATGGCTATGCTGCCAGTGGCGTTGTCAAGGGCATTGCCGTTGAACGCTGCCGTGGCGTCGAAGGATATTTCGTGGTTACTGTATTTTTTCAGATTTCCTAATAAGCCGGCCTTCAGGTTCCTGACCATTGTAGTGGCGTTGATCTGGGTGGCATTGCCGTTGAGTGTGGCATTGCCGTCGAGAGACACATTGCCTAATGGGTCGTTGATGGTAATGTGTCCGTCGTAATGGTTGCCGGCGACCTTCACATCGGCTTCTATGTTGTGTATTCGCCGCCCTTTGAAGTCAACGTGGTCGAAGTGCCCGTCAAAGCTCCCGTTGATGCTTTTCCCTTTCAGCGTGGCATCGACGCCGGCGCTCACGGCTACCGAGCCCAGCAGATTGTGCTTGTCAAGCAGTTGGGCAATGTTTAGCCCTGTGGTGGAGATGTGGCCATCGAAGCGCTTAGTGTCGCCAGAATTGGCCAGCATGCCGCTGATGTCGAGTGCTCCGAGTGAGGTGCCTATGTTGCCGTCGATTTTCAGGGCTGTGTGACTGCCCACTACATCGGCATCGACTGTGATGTCGCCGCACCGCGATATGATGTTCCGCGCTTGGGCCGGGATTGACTTGACGGTTGAGACTATGGTCGATACATACTGGCTCGGGGCGTTGAGCTTGAGGTCGCGCAAGGCATATCTGAGGTCGCTGCGGTTGCGCATGCCGCTCACAAAGCCCTTGGTGCTAAGCCGCAAGCGTCCGTTGCTGTCGGCCACACTCAGGTGGTGTATGTGCACCTCATCCAGGGTGCCGCCCACCGAGGCTGAAATGTCGAAGGGGCTGCTCCAGCCCTTGAGCAGAGGCAGGAATGCACTCAGGTCTGCCGGCGTGATACTGCCATCTAAGCCTATAGTCATGGGCATAGTCGTGATTTCGGAGCCAAGGGTTTTCAGCGAGCTGTAGGAGAGTGCTGTCTCATTGATGGTGATGGCCGAGTGTGGCAACTCGGCATTTATCTTGTCTAAGTGCAGGGCGGTGTCGGTGATGACGGCGGCTGTGCTGAGCTTTTTCAGCTCAAAACCGCTGCGCTCGGCGAACGCCAGGCGCTTGATTTGCACATCAAAGTCGTTGTTTTTCAGTCGTGGCAGGGTGATGTCGGCCTTTAAGTCATTTATGGCTATGTGGTTGGCGTCGAACATGCCTGCGCCCTTACGAGGCTCGCTGAGCACGTCGTAGGTGAGTGCACTCTGCCTGATGACAACGTTAAACACCTGAACGTCAAATGGCCGTGGTGGCTCGTTGTCCTTTGGCTTGAAGGCGTCTATTATGAACTGTGCGTTGGTCGGACTTTGCTTGTCGGGGCGAGTGATGTGCCCGTTGAGCCCTATTATCTCTCCATAGGTGACCACGATGCGCCTGTCGCCCACGAGCTTAAACACGTCGATGCCGGCTCCCAGTTTGTCAATAGTGAGCAGCGAGTCGCCGTTCTGGGCAGGAATGCTCACCCGGTGAAGAATGACCTGATTAAACGGCTTGATGGTCAAGTCGCCTATCGTCACACGAGTCTTCAGATACTCGCTCACGGCTTTCTCACATTCGGTTTTCACGCGCTCTTGCACCGGCGGCAGCGACAGCCCGATGTAAACACCGGCAAAGGTCGCTACTACCAGTAGGAGCATTGCGACAATCACCAGCCGCAATGCGTGATAGATGTGTTTGAAAGCCTTTTTCATCTCATCGGTTTAAGCCTGCCTTGTGCACAGGGGTTAGAGCTCTCGGCATTCTTTCAACCAAAGGTCGGCACAGGCATCGCTGGGCATGCGCCAGTCGCCGCGTGGCGAGAGCGACACACTGCCCACCTTGGGCCCGTCGGGCATGCAGGAGCGCTTGAACTGCTGGCTGAAGAAACGCTTGACAAACGTTGTGAGCCATTTCGCTATCGTCGCGTCGTCGTAGGCACCCTTAAATGCCGTGCGAGCCAGGAAGAAGATTTTGCGTGGCCCGAAGCCGTACCTTATCATGTAATACAAGAAGAAGTCGTGAAGCTCATATGGGCCGATGATGTCTTCGGTCTTCTGCTTGATGTTTCCTGCATCGTCGGCTGGGGTGAGCTCGGGGCTGATGGGCGTGTGCAGCACGTCGAGCAATGTCTCTCGTACCGTGAGGCTGGTGGGTGTAGTGGCTCCGGCATTGTCGGCAAACCACATCACCAGGTGCTTGGCCAGCGTCTTGGGAATGCTGCCGTTCACGTTATACATCGACATGTGGTCGCCATTATATGTGCACCAGCCGAGTGCCAGCTCCGACAGGTCGCCCGTGCCAAGCACCAGCGCCCCCATCTTGTTGGCATAGTCCATCAGTATCTGTGTGCGCTCGCGCGCCTGAGCATTCTCGTAGGTGGTGTCGTGGCTGTCGAGGCTGTGCCCCAGGTCGGCCAGATGTGCAGCCACGGCATTGGCTATGCTTATCTGCTTCACGCCGATGCCCAAGGCTTTCATCAGCTCTAAGGCATTGGTCAGCGTGCGGCTCGTGGTGCCGAACCCCGGCATGGTGATGCCATAGATTTGCTTGCGGTCAAGTCCCAGACGGTCGAAGGCCCGGCAGGCAATCATCAGCGCTAGCGTGGAGTCGAGGCCACCCGAGATGCCCACGACAAGGCTCTTAATGCCCGTGTGCTCAAGCCGCTGCATCAATCCCATGGTCTGAATGTCCACAATCTCCTCGCAGCGCGAGCTCAGCGCATCGTCCTCGATGGGGACAAATGGGAGCCTGCCGACTCGTCGCAGCAGTGTCAAGTGGCTGTAGTCGGGTAGGGCGGTAGCTGCATGCTCGTGCCGATAGTTGCGGTGCCACATGGCTCGCGAGTCGGAAAAACTCGTGCTCGTGCGGCGCTCGTGCTCTAACGCTTCCACATCAACGTCGGCCACAATCAGTTGCGGCTCCGTCTCAAAGCGTCCGGCCTGTTGCAGCATCTGTCCGTTCTCGGCAATCGCTGCACTGCCCGAGAACACCACATCGGTGGTCGATTCGCCGTAGCCGGCCGACGTATAGACGCACGCAGCAATGTTTCGCGCGCTCTCACCTTCCACGAGCCGCATCAGGTAGTCGTGCTTGCACACCAGCTCGTTGCTGGCCGAGATGCACACCAGCACGTTGGCACCATTCACAGCCGCCATGGTCGCGGGCGTGATAGGTGCCCACATGTCTTCGCACACCTCTACGGCTATCACTGCATTGCCCAGGTGCATCAGCAGGTCGGTGCCAAAGGGCACCTCACGGCCGCCAAGGGCTATGGTCGGGCAGCCCCGGGCCGGAGCACTGCCGCCACCGGCAAACCAGCGTTTCTCGTAAAACTCGTTATAATTAGGCAGGTAGGTCTTGGGAATGACCCAAATCTGCTCCTTGTGCATGGCCACAGCGCAGTTATACAGCCTGCCCGCGCAGCGCAGCGGGGCACCCACCACCACCATCATGTCGTGTCCGGCCACCGCCCGGCTTATGGCCAGCACGGCGCGCTCAGCCTCGTCCAGCAGCAGGCTGCCGCCCAGCAGGTCGCCACATGTGTAGCCTGTCACCGCCAGCTCGGGCAGTGCCAGCAGCTGCACGCCTTGTTGTGCAGCATGGTCGATCAAGTGCACTATGCCTTGCACGTTGGCCTCAACGTCGGCCACACGCACCCGCGGCACCCCCGCGGCCACACGCAGCAGCCCGTAGTCATTATTCTTGCTCATTTCACTCATGAGATACACGTTTGCTTAATAATCGGTAAAACTAAAAAATCCTACAAATTTACTACATTCTCTTCACATCGGCCACATTGCGGCGCAAAAATCTGCATCACACCATTTGCCGGGCAGTCTCACTCATCCATCAGCATCACCAAGGCTCCGTCGCTTGCCAAGTCGTGAACGATGCCTCTGGCCGCAGGCATCGCCTTCTGCCTCGCTCCACTCAACACCAGCACGGCGCTGTCTGTGGCCGGGAGCTCGTCGGCATTAAAATGCTTGCCTACCACGATGATGTCGGCCTTGGCGTTGCTGGCAAAAATCATGCCGATGTCGCTCTTTCGGTCGGCCGCGGCAATGCGTTTGCCGCACATCCAGGCCAGTGGCGGCCTGACGGCCATGCGTGGCGGGCATGTGGCGCCGCTGCCCGTGGCGGCTGTGATGTGGTTGATGCCATAGTGTGCCAGAAATGTCCGGTGACGCTGGCTGAAATGCCGGGTAAGCTCGGTGGGCTGACTGTCGATGTCGGGCGCCCACAGCAGTGCCTTGCCGTGGTCGAAGGCCACGATGGGCGTGTAGCTATGGTCGTTAAACACCACGATGCCGGCCTCGGGCGTGCGAGCTGCATCGATGGCGTGTGTCGCGACCATGCCTATGGTCATGGCCATTGCTGCCAGCGCCGTGCGGCGGCGCGGATGCATGACCCACCAGATTGTCAGTGCCAGTGCGCCATAGTAGAACAGCAGAGTAGGGCCACCCACATAAATGCCGGCAATGTGGCCGCCGGGCAAGCTGCCCAGGGCGTGCGCCGTGCGCTCGGTGAGGCTGCATGTGGCCTGCGTGAGCCAGGCGATGGCCGGCACATTGACACCCATCAGCGACGCAGCCAGCAACACCAGCCCTGACGCTATGATGATGGGCACAAGCGGGAGTGTCACCACGTTAGCAATCGGGGCAATGAATGAAATGGTGTGAAAATAGTAAGCAGTGAGCATGGCGGTGGCTATCATGGCTGTGAGCGATGTGACGAGGGTGGCCAGAAAGTAGGCTGTGACGCGGCTCGCTGTCCTCGCTTGCCAGTGGCTCAGCGTGACGATCAGTGTCGCCACGGTGATGAAGCTCAGCTGAAAGCCTATGCCATATATCTCCATGGGCTGGAACAGCAGTATGAGCATTGCTGCCACGGCAGTGGCATTCAGTGGCGGGTAGCGCCTGCCGGCCATGTAGGCGATGAAACTGAAGCCTATCATCAGCGATGCTCTGACCACCGATGGCGAGGCACCCGTCATGGCGCAGAATGCGGCCATGGCTATCATGGTGAGCACCAGGCGCAGCCACCTGAGGTGCCAGTAGTCGAGCGGCATCAGCACCAGCCACACCAGCCATGCTACGAGCCCGAGGTGCAGACCGCTCAGTGCCAGCACATGGGCTATGCCCGCGCGGGCAAAGTCGTCGCGCATCTGGTCGTCGATGAGCCGGCTGTCGCCCAGCACCATGGCTATGACGAGTTGCTGAGTTGGCTCGTCGGCCACATTGGTCAGTATCACGTCTTCAAGCTTGTGCCTTAACGCTCGAAACGAGAACCGCGGTCGTGGCTCCTTGCTATAGTGGAAAAGGGTGGTGGTGATGTGCTGCGTGTAGCCTATGCCTTTGCGCCACATCAGCGCGGCATAGTCGGTCTCGTCGGGGTTACCCATGTTGGTGATGGGCTTCAGGTCGGCAGTAAATCTCACGAAGTCTCCCTCGGCGATTGTGTAGTCGCAGCCTCTTGTGGTGAGCTGTATCTTGGGCCGTCCGGGCACTTGCAGCGTGGCGGTGAGTGTGGTGGAAAAGTCGCCCGGCCACACGTCGATGACTTGTGCTTCGAGCGGCTTGCCGCGCAGCGCATCGGTGTGGAGCTCGACCGGGCGGTGAATGATGGCACTGGCCATGCCCAGGGCAAAGGCAAGCAGTGCGATGGGCACAATCCATAGTGGCCTGAGCCTGAGTGCATGGTCAGGAGTGCGTGCGTTGAGTGAGATGATGAGATACAGGCCTAAGCCGGTGAACGCCACAGCGGCGGCTGCAACCATTGTGCCGTGGTGGCACCCCAGTGCCGTGCCCGCAGCCATGGGCACCAGGAGCCTGAGAGCAGGGTATCGTGCCGGAGTGAAGCTGCCCATGGGCGGAGTGGTGGGTGAGTGGTGAGGTGGCGCGCCGGCGCTACATCTGCTCGTTCCAGATCGAGTAGGAGATGAAGGCCTGCATGAGCAGCATTTCCAGTCCGTTCTTGGTGTGTGCGCCCACGTTGCGAGCGTTTCTCAGGAAGAGCGTCTCGTCGGGGTTATAGATCAGGTCATAGCACAGGTGCTGCTTGGTGAGGAAGCGGAAGGGAAAATCGGGACACTGGTCGATGTCGGGATATTTGCCCACGGGGGTGGCGTTGACCACAATCTTGTTTTGGGCCACCATGGCGCGGGTAATCTCTTCATAGGTGAGGTTGGTTGCCGTTTTGCGCCGCGAGACGAACTGTGTGGTGATGCCTTGGTTGAGCAGTGCGCGTGCCACGGCCTTGGCCGCACCGCCAGTGCCCAGCACCAGAGCACTCGTGGCTCCCTTGGGAATTATTTCCTCGATGGTCTGTTCAAATCCGGGTGAGTCGCTGTTGTAGCCCTTCAGGGCTGTGACTTCGCCGGTCTTGCTGTCGCGAATGATTTTGATGACGTTTACGGCACCTATGGCTTGCGCCTCATCGTCGAGCTGGGTGAGGAACGGCAGCACGGCTTCCTTGTAGGGTGTGGTGACGTTGAGCCCCCTGAGGTTAGGGTACTCGCTCACTATTTCGGTCAGATAATTGATGTCTTCAATATCAAAGTTGATATACTCGGCATCTACTCCCTCGGATGCGAATTTCTGATTAAAAAATTCTCGAGAAAAAGAGTGGGCCAGCGGGTGACCGATCAATCCGTATTGAGCCTTTGTACTTGAATTTGCCATAGCTAACATTCTCTAAATAACCCACCTGCGGCTATTGCATTCGGTAGGGTTGGTTTGAAATTGTTGCAAAATTACAAATAAAATATTAAATTCTGAATATTTACATGAAAAAAATAATAGGTTTGAATAATCTGTGCATATTGAGTTGACTCCACTTGAAAAAGTCATGAAACGGCCATAGTCACTTAGTACTGGTGGGTGACACGGGTGGTAATCAAGATGTTACACACAGTCTTGAAAGCGAAAAAGCATAATGCAACCTTTTCAAAGCGTGCTATTATTGCTTTCAAAAATTAATAATATGTTCGTTTTAGTAATTTTGCGAGGGCAGGCAAAAAGAAAATCCGAATTCACTTGCTTTTCCTGGGCTTGCGAGCAGGCAGTGCCTTGCATGTCTGAGCGACCAACTTTGATAGATATTCATGGTCATCTACGTCGGCGATGTAGAAATAGTGCTTTGCACCCTCATAAGGACGTCGCAATTCGTGCGTCCTGAGCAATGGCCGTACAGCCTCAGTAGGTTTCAGATAGAGGCAGTCATCACAAATAAGGCCAAATATCTTTCCATTGCAATAGATGCCGTAGTCTCCAAACATTTTTTTGGTTACTATGTCGCCAGCTCCCGAACATTGGTCAACGATATATTGCACAAAGTCTATACTGCTTGCCATATTAATTACGATTTATCAGCTTATTGTCGTTCGCTATCATTTGCTTCCCGGATTGTATTTGAGTGCATCTGATGGCCAGCCCGTCACATTCCTGCCAGTGTCCAGACGGCATATCTGCCTCAAGTCGTCATCGGTGAGGGTGAAGTCGAAGAGGTCGATATTCTCTTGCATGCGCTGCTTGTGGGTGGTCTTGGGAATGATGATGATGCCGTTCTGGATGAGGAACTTCAGGGCTATCTGAGCGGCAGTCTTGCCGTAATATTCACCGATAGTCGCGAGCGTGGCATTCTTGAATATGCCATGTTTCCCCTCTGCCAACGGGCTCCATGCTTCGAGCGCCACGTTGTAGGGCTTCAGGTACTCCAGCATCTTGCGTTGCTGGTAGAGCACATGTGCCTCACATTGATTCACCACGGGCATTACCTTGGCCCCGTTCACGATTTGGGGGAAGGTGTTGGGGTAGAAGTTCGACACACCGATGGCTTTGAATGTCCCTTGTGCGTAGAGCTCTTCGAGCGTTTGCCACATCACTTTCGGGTTGCCCACGGGCCAATGCAGGAGCATCAGGTCAACATAGTCAAGTCTGAGTTCTCGCATCGAGTGCTCCACCGCGCGGAGCGTCTGCTCGCGGGTGTAGCAGGGCTCGCATATCTTGGTGGTGACGAACAGCTCGTCTCTGGCCAAGCCACATGCTCTCACACCATCGCCCACGCCTCGCTCGTTGCAGTACATAGTTGCCGTGTCGATGCTCCGGTAGCCCACGCTGATGGCATCCTCTACCACCCGTTGTGTTTCCCTATTAGAGATGTTATACACGCCGAGGCCGATCATCGGCATCTCAACGCCGTTATTCAATTTCTTTAATTCCATATCGCTTATGATTTAGTTAAGGGAGACCATACAAACAAGCCCTCGGCTGAGGCTAACTGGCCATGCAGGCTTAGGAACTCATCTGTCGGGTTATAGAGCGTCATGTGAGTGGTGTCGCGTTGAAGCGTGAGCAACATCGATTCTTCTGCCAACGTGATATAGAGACATGCCTCAGAAGGCTCTTTCGATAAGCTAGCCTTGACCATCTGCACTATATCTTCCGGCTCAGGGTTCAGTTGCCAGTGCTCGGCATCGTGGCTGAAAGCCAGGTCGTAGTAGCAGTTCAGTTTCAGCAACACATGGGCATATTGGCGGCTCAACCTTTCAATATCTTTCAGGTAGTACTGCTCCACCTTGAAATATTGTCCGCCACTATCAGCCGCCACCTGCCTGGGCAGGATGTCCATAACGTAGTAGGGCCGTTCAAGTAGTTCTTCGATGCTCATAAGGTTTCTGTTTCTGATTCTTTCGGTACGCTAAATTGGAAGTTACTCGTGAGCTTTCTTACGTTTAAACAAGCTTCTAACCTTTTTCCAAGAGTTCCATCCTTTGTCATCGAGGTAGATAAATATCATACAAAAAATGGTAGAGATTGCTCCTTGAATCAAGTAGTCAATCAATGGTTTTAATTCACGAAATATGGAATCAAGTAACGCAAATGTTACTACACATCCCACAAACAAGATAAGTGCCTTACTTATGTATTTCATTTAATTCCGATTTATCTAATTAATAAAACGCTGTAAAGGTACATTTTTTTCGGGTCACCAGCAAAAAAACTGTGTCAGGTTGAGACATAGGGTATCGAAGATGCCGGGCTGGTCGAAGACCCGACTTCAATAGTAGAGGGTGTGTCAAAATTCAAATATTCGGGAATTAGCGGTGGCGTATGTGCGAATTGGTGTTTGTGGTGCATCTTCGAGTCGCCCTTCTAATTGGCTGCCTATCACCAAGCTACGCCGACCTATAGCCTGCTTGCATGGTCTTAACGACAAATAGCTCCATCGAAGCATTCAGTGTCTTCGGCGCTCGTCAGCTCAACTGCATTATACACAGGTTTTGCAGCTGCCTCCACTTTGGCTAAATTTGCGTTGTAAAATCAAAAATCGTATTTAGCCATGGGCAATGGTACTCATATTTTCTGACAGTCGGTATATGGCCAGGCGACAAATGTTCGTTGTCTAAAAGACAGGGCTTTATTTGCGATTATACTTGCCTAAAATAATATTAATAATTACGTTTACATCCGACACATCAACTATGCTGTCACCATTCATATCACCCAAAAGTGAACCGGCATTATCTTCAACTTCTTTTATGTGACCAAATCTTTTCCAGGTTTCGGCGTCTCTATAAGCTCGTTGAGTCCCGGTAGGCACAATGAGTGTTACATCATCTAACGTATATTCATCTTCATCATCATCTCGGCCATGAAAATATGTGAATGCCTGATGATTGGAAATCGAGGGAGGAGTTAATGAATTGCAAAAAATGGTTTTAATCTTTCCTATATTATTGAAATTAGGTGTATAGATTTTGCTGACATTTTGACCGAGTGTGATAGATTCAACATTAGAGCAGTAAGATAATGCCCAAGAACCAATCTCGGCAATACCTGTCCCTATTTTAATCTCTTTTGCTTTGCATCCATAAAAGGCATAATCAGCAATGCCCATAACATGGTCTGGGATTGTAATTGTTTCACAATCAATATATGCTAACGCACTACTGTTGATTTCGTCAATGTCATCTGGAATAACGAGATTTTTAATTGGTTCATTATTCAAGAAAAAATGGGCACGAGTTGGATTTGCATCTTGACTACCAAATTTGATGCGAAGCCATGCACTTAAATCCGAGATGTAAACATTAGAAGCACCACTTGCGCCAATTTCTGAATAAAAAGCAGAGAAACCAAACTCCTTTAGTGATGGCGGAACTACAAGCTTGTCAAGATGGCAGTTGAAGAAAGCCCAAGGTCCTATGTATTCCAGTGAATCAGGAAGAATAAGCTCTTTTAGATTATCGCAGCAAGAGAATGCGTAATAGCCTAATTTCTTTATAGTATTAGGAAGAAATACTGAAGTAAGATTGTGACAGTTGTTCAATGCTCGTTCTGCAAGAGCGGTTACACGATACTCAACTCCATCAACCAAAATACTTGGGGGAACAGTTATAGATGTTTGACTGTAATTATTACTGCTCGACCAGTTCCAGTGATCCGATTTACATGTAAGCGAAACGGTGGTTGTGTCATCAAGGTTTTGCTTATAAATCAAACCGTCAACTTCCACACTGAAATTTGCAGCTATTATTCTAATGGCCGAAAATAACAAACAAACTAAGATTAAACAGCTTCTATTCATACTAAAAGGGTTTAGAGTATTGCAACTGCAAAGGTACAATTTTTTACTGCTTTAACGTGAGTTCGGTAAAAGAAAAGTGCATAAAAATATGTAGAAGTTAAATGTTTATTTGTGATTTTATTGTTGAAAATCAAAACATTAACAAAAACAATCACTCCAATAATAACAGTAAATTTAGTGGAAATTTGCATGGATTGTTGCGGTGTAAGTTTAGGTTTAAGT
>DGVT01000084.1:0-395 GCA_002395965.1 Porphyromonadaceae bacterium UBA4277 | reverse complement strand
GGTTTAAGTTTAGATGTTCTTATATGTATGATAAGGTAAAGTAAACCCAAATCAGGAGATTGAAGGTATTATGTTTAAGTTTAGAGAGGCATGTATATATACATGGGTAAACCTAAACTTAAAATTTGCCTGCTTTGACATCTTGGTGAGCTCTTAGAACAATTCTTTTCTTTTTACTGATGATGATTTGACGGGCCTGTTTGAACAACACTGAAGCTATATCCTATTTGAAGTTATATTCCGCAAATTAAAAAGAAAACTCACAAATTTGCAGATTATTTGCAAATCCGTGAGTTTCCTTGATGAATCTCGAAAAACTATTGTCCCAGGAATTCTGATGCCATACGGTTAATTTCATCAATGTCCACCGGTTCAAGCACGATTTCTTCTGGTTG
>DGVT01000014.1:11176-11585 GCA_002395965.1 Porphyromonadaceae bacterium UBA4277 | reverse complement strand
TACGGCTCTTTTCGGATGGTTACGGGTGAACGTTATTTTCCGAACATCGAAAAATCGGTTGAAAGGCCTCAATAAAACAATGGCACCGCGCATCACTGCGCGGTGCCATCTCGTGTACAAAGTTATGAAAAATTTAATTGGCTTCCTATATTGTCAAATCAAAATTTCACTTTTGTCAAGCTCTTGACAGAGCATTATCACTCTGCGGGAGCTGCTTCGGGTGCAGCAGCCTCGGGAGCGTCGGCCTTCTTGGTCGAGCGACGGCTACGACGAGTAGTCTTCTTCTTGGCTGCGCCTTCCTGCTGCTTGGCAGCAAGCATGGCCTCGTTATAATCTACCAGCTCAATAAAGCAAGTCTTGGCGTTATCGCCCAGACGGTTACCCAGCTTCAGGATGCGGGTGTAGCCAC
>DGVT01000014.1:0-11060 GCA_002395965.1 Porphyromonadaceae bacterium UBA4277 | reverse complement strand
CCTTGTTCTGCAGGTAGCTGAACACCACGCGACGCGAAGCAGTGCTGTCGTCCTTAGCGCGGTTAATGATGGGCTCGGCATAGATGCGAAGCGCCTTGGCCTTGGCCAGCGTGGTCACTATTCTCTTGTGAAGAATGAGCGACGAAGTCATGTTTGCCAGCATGGCATTGCGATGAGCAGACTTGCGGCTGAGGTGGTTGAATTTCTTATTGTGTCTCATTATGAATTACTCTTTATCTAATTTATACTTCGAAATATCCATTCCAAACGACAATCCCAGTCCCGAGAGGAGCTCTTCAAGCTCACTAAGCGACTTCTTGCCGAAGTTGCGGAACTTGAGCAGGTCGGTCTTGTTATAGACTACGAGCTCGCCAAGTGTCTCGACCTCGGCCGACTTGAGGCAGTTGAGCGCGCGCACCGACAGATCCATGTCGATGAGCTTGCCCTTCAGGAGCTGGCGCATGTGCAGCACTTCCTCGTCAAATTCTTCGTTACCCTCGGTCTCGGTAGTGTCGAGAGCGATTTTCTCGTCGGAGAAGAGCATGAAGTGCTGAATGAGTATCTTAGCAGCTTCCTTGAGGGCTTCCTTGGGATGAATAGAACCGTCGGTGGTAATCTCGAGCACAAGTTTCTCATAGTCGGTCTTCTGCTCAACGCGATAGTCCTCGCGGGCTATCATGACGTTAATAATGGGCGTGTAGATCGAGTCGATGGCGATAACATCGATAGGATCGTTGGCGTTCTTATTCTCGTCGGCGGGCACATAGCCACGGCCCTTGTTGATAGTTATCTCGATTTGGAAACTTGCCGAGGGGTCGATATGGCAAATCACCAGCTCGGGGTTGAGCACCTCGAATCCGCTGAGCACCTTGCCTATATCACCAGCCTTAAACACATCCTGGCCCGAAACCTTGACAACGGCTTTCTCTGTGTCGGTATCGTCGACGATGCGCTTGAGGCGCACTTGCTTGAGCTTGAGGATGATGTTTGACACATCTTCCTTAACGCCGGGTATAGTGGCAAACTCATGCTGGACACCGTCGATGCGAATGTTGCAAATTGCATAGCCTTCGAGACCACTGAGCAAGATGCGACGCAGGGCATTGCCAATGGTTACGGCATAACCGGGCTCCAAGGGGCGGAACTCGAATTTGCCAAAAGTGTTGTCGGCTTCCAACATCAACACTTTGTCGGGTTTCTGAAATGCTAAAATAGCCATGGAATGTGATTTTACTGTTTAGAATACAACTCGACGATCAACTGTTCCTTGATGTTCTCAGGAATATCTTCACGCTGGGGCAGGTGCAGGAGCTTGCCGCCCTTCACGTTCTCGTCCCACTCAATCCAGGGATACTTGCTGTGGTTGAAACCAGCGAGCGAGTCCTGAATGACTTCGAGCGACTTCGACTTCTCGCGCACTGTGACCACGTGTCCGGGAACGACCTTGAACGAAGGAATATTCACCACGCGGCCATCGACGCAGATGTGACGGTGGAGCACCAGCTGGCGGGCAGCTGCACGAGTGCGAGCAATGCCCAGGCGGTAAACCACGTTGTCGAGACGCTGCTCGAGCAGTTGCAGCAGCACTTCGCCGGTGACGCCCTTCATCGAAGAGGCCTTCTCGAACATGTTGCGGAACTGACGCTCAAGCACGCCATAGGTGTATTTTGCTTTTTGCTTCTCACGAAGCTGCAATCCGTACTCTGATTGTTTTCTTCTTCTGTTATTACCGTGCTGGCCGGGAGGATAGTTCTTCTTCACAAGCACCTTGTCTTCACCGAAGATGGGTTCACCCAGCTTGCGTGCAATCTTAGATTTTGGACCGGTATATCTAGCCATTTTTTCTAATTATTAAAGTTTTGTGATGTTGAGAATCACTATAGTGCAGCCGCGATTGCAGAGAGGTTGTTAATTAAGTGCAATCTATTCACTATACGAGATTCGTTGTGTAAGTAAAAAAACGAATAAAAATCTTCCAAGTGAATTAGACTCTTCTTCTCTTGGGGGGACGGCACCCGTTGTGGGGCAGTGGAGTCACGTCGATAATCTCGGTTACTGCAATACCGGCACCATGGATGGTGCGGATAGCAGATTCACGGCCGTTGCCAGGACCCTTGATATAGGCCTTGACCTTGCGCAGACCCAGATCATAGGCAACCTTGGCACAATCCTGCGCTGCCATTTGAGCTGCGTAGGGAGTGTTCTTCTTGCTGCCGCGGAAGCCCATCTTGCCTGCCGAAGACCATGAAATTACTTGTCCCTCGCCATTGGCGAGACACACAATGATGTTGTTGAATGAGGAATGGACGTGCAGTTGTCCTACGCCGTCAACCTTAACAACTCTCTTCTTAGCTGCGACTGTCTTTTTTGCCATACTTTAATATTATTATTTAGTAGCTTTCTTCTTATTTGCAACTGTTTTCTTGCGACCCTTGCGAGTGCGAGCATTGTTCTTGGTGCTCTGGCCACGCACGGGAAGTCCGTTACGGTGACGGATACCGCGATAGCAACCGATGTCCATCAGTCGCTTGATGTTCATCTGAACCTCAGTACGCAGGTCACCCTCTACCTTATAGTCGTTAGAGATCACCTCACGCACCTTGGCAGCCTCGGTATCGGTCCAGTCTTTTACCTTGGTGTCTTCGCTGACACCGGCTTTCTCGAGAATCTTTGCGGCTGAGCTGCGACCGATGCCATAGATATAGGTCAGAGCGATAACACCGCGCTTATTTTGGGGTAAGTCAACACCCACAATACGAATTGCCATATTCTTTACTTAAATTTTTTGCAAAATTACTTAAAAAAATTGGATTATCAACCCTGACGCATTTTAAACTTAGGGTTCTTTTTATTAATCACATACAAGCGACCTTTGCGACGCACGATCTTGCAGTCGGCCGAACGCTTCTTGATTGATGCTCTTACTTTCATTGTTGAATATCTGTGATAATGTGTTGCCGGGGCACTTAACACTCCCGACGAGGGTTATTTATATCGGAATGAAATCCTGCCTTTGGTCAGGTCGTAGGGTGACATCTCAACGCGCACCTTGTCGCCCGGCAGAATCTTGATGTAATGCATGCGCATCTTCCCACTGATGTGAGCAATGATTTGATGCCCATTTTCCAGTTCAACGCGGAACATGGCATTTGACAATGCCTCGATGATTGTTCCGTCAAGTTCTATTGCTGTCTGCTTTGCCATAAATCTATAATACTTAGAGAGATTGTTATCGCCGTTAAATGTGAGAGTATCAAATGAAGCGGTCGCCCAGCACTTCCTGAATATAGTCGAAGCTCGACAATATATCGGGCTTGCCATGATGTATGGCAATTGAGTGCTCGAAGTGAGCACTTGGCTTGCGGTCGCGGGTGCGGCACGTCCAGCCGTCACGCTCGGTGACGATGTTTTTGCTGCCCATGTTGATCATCGGCTCAATGGCGATGCACATGCCGTTGCGAATGAGCGCTCCGGTGCCGCGGCGCCCATAGTTTGGCACCTCGGGGTCTTCGTGCAACTTGAGGCCGACGCCGTGGCCGCAGAGCTCGCGCACCACACTGTAACCTCGCTTCTCGCAGTAGAGCTGGATGGCGTTGCCGATGTCGCCGATGCGATTACCGGGCACAGCCTTCTCAATGCCTACATAGAGCGATTCCTTGGTGGTGCGCAGCAGGGCCTTCACTTCGTCGCTCACCTCACCCACACAGAAGGTGTAGGTCGAGTCTCCGTTATAACCGGCAGCCGTGACCGCGCCGCAGTCAACGCTGACGATGTCGCCCTCTTCAAGGGCATAGTTCGACGGAATGCCGTGAACAACGTTCTCATTGACAGAGATGCACACCGAGGCAGGAAACCCATAGAGTCCCAGGAAACCCGGCACACAACCCTGCGAGCGGATGTAGTCATCAGCCACTTGGTTGAGCTTGTTGGTGGTTACGCCGGGAGCCACATGCTTGGCCACTTCGGCCAGCGTGCGTGCCACCACGAGGTTGGCCTCGCGCAGCTGCTCTATCTGTTCATCTGTCTTTAAGTAGATCATCTCTGAGTGAATATAATTGATACTAAGTCTCTCTAAAATATGAAAGATTAACGATTGCGTCCCTTGAGCTTGCCGCTCTTCATCAGGCCGTCGTAGTGGTGCATCATCAGGTGTGTCTCAATCTGCTGGAGCGTGTCGAGCACTACACCCACGATAATCAGCAGCGACGTTCCGCCAAAGAACTGGGCGAACTGCTGGTTCACACCGAACAAGCGTGCGAATGCAGGCATGATGGCCACGATGCCCAGGAAGATAGAGCCAGGCAGGGTGATGCGAGACATGATGGAGTCGAGATACTCGGCAGTCTTCTTTCCGGGCTTTACACCGGGGATGAAGCCGCTGTTCTTCTTCATCTGCTCGGCCATGTCGGTGGGACGAACGGTAATTGCAGTATAGAAATAGGTGAACGCAAGAATCAGTACGAAATAAACAGCGTTATACCAGAACCCATTCATGTCGCTGAACGTAGCGGCAAATCCACTCCAGAAGCCACCTTCAGAGCCGCGGGCACCGAAGCCTGCCAATGTGATGGGGATGAACATCAGCGCCTGAGCGAAGATGATAGGCATCACGTTGGCTGCATTGACCTTCAGAGGAATGTACTGACGCACACCGCCGTACTGCTTGTTACCCTGGATGCGCTTTGCATACTGCACGGGCACCTTGCGAGTGCCTTGCACCAGCATCACAGCACCTGCTGTGACGGCAAACAGGATTACAATTTCAACAAGGAACATCACCAGACCACCCTGTGCGGTGTTGAGGCGACTTGTGAACTCTTGCATAATAGCTCCGGGGAAGCGGGCAATGATACCAACGAGGATGATGATCGAGATACCGTTGCCGATGCCCTTATCGGTAATCTTCTCACCCAGCCACATGATGAACATGGCACCAGCCGTGAGAACTATTGACAAGAACACCATCATCAGACCGCCAATGTGAGCATGTCCGCCGGCAGCATTCACCTGATACTGGAGGTTGACCAGATAGGCAGGAGCCTGCACGAGCAGGATGAGCACAGTGAGGTAGCGGGTGTACTGATTGAGCTTCATGCGGCCACTCTCACCCTCGCGCTGCATCTTTTGGAACTGGGGCACTACCATGCCCATGAGTTGGATAACGATCGACGCGGTGATGTAGGGCATGATACCCAATGCGAAGATTGAAGCCTGCGAGAATGCACCACCCGAGAACATGTCGAGCAGCTGCATCAGGCCACTGTTGGTGAAATTGCGCATGGCCTCAAGGTCTTGCGGGCTGATGCCCGGCAGCACCACGAAGCAGCCCAGGCGATACACGAGCACAAAGAGGAACGTGATCGTCAGGCGGCGACGCAACTCTTCAATCTTCCAGATGTTCTTAATTGTTTGAATGAGTTTCATCAGAATTAAACTTTAGTGATTGTACCACCTGCGGCCGTGATAATCTCCTCGGCCTTCTTCGAGAATGCGTTAGCCTCGACGTCGAGCTTGCGGCTGAGGGCACCGTCACCCAGCACCTTCACGAGCTGAGCCTTGCGCACCATACCGGCTTCGAGCAGATCGGCAACGGTAATCTTTTCAAGATTTTTCTTTGCAGCCAGGTCCTCAAGGGTCTTGACGTTGATAGCCTTGTACTCTACACGATTGAAGTTCTTGAAACCGAACTTGGGCAGACGGCGCTGCAAGGGCATTTGACCACCCTCAAAGCCCACTTTCTGCTTGTAGCCCGAGCGCGACTTTGCACCCTTGTGACCACGTGTTGACGTACCGCCCTTGCCCGAACCTGGGCCACGACCGATGCGACGTTTCTTCTTGTTTGAACCGACAGCGGGTTGTAAGTTATGTAATTCCATAGTTTGTTTAGTGATTTTAATTATTCGACAACCTCAGTAACTTGTACCAGATGACGAACGGCGTTAACCATTCCCAAGATTTCGGGCGAAGCATCCTTCACCACCACTTGATTCATTCTGCGCAGTCCAAGCGCGTCGAGCGTGCGCTTCTGGCGTGCCGGACGATTGATGCGACTTTTCACTTGCTTGATTTGTATCTTAGCCATAGTCTGTTGTAATTGCATTAACCGTTAAACACTTTTTCGACGCTGATGCCACGATAGTGAGCCACCGTCATGGGGTCACGCATCTCGTCCAGACCTTTGATAGTGGCCTTGACAAGGTTGTGGGGGTTGGAAGAACCCTTAGACTTGCAAATCACGTCGGTTACACCAATACTCTCAAACACTGCACGCATAGCACCACCGGCCTTCACACCGGTACCGGCCGATGCCGGCATCATGATCACGCGGCTACCGCCGAACTTGGCGACCTGCTCGTGAGGTATTGTGCCGTTGTGCACGGGAACCTTGATGAGGTTCTTCTTGGCCATCTCCACACCCTTAGAAATAGCTGTGGTGACTTCGTTGGCCTTACCCAGGCCATAGCCGATGATGCCGTTACCATCACCCACCACCACGATGGCGGCGAAGGTGAAAGTGCGACCACCCTTAGTCACCTTTGTGGTGCGGTTGATGGCCACCAGACGATCTTTCAGTTCGATATCGCTTGTCGTCTTAACTCTGTTATTTTTCTTTACCATGATGATTTCTTAAAATTTAAGTCCGCCATTGCGAGCGCCGTCGGCCAATGATTTAACTCTACCATGGAACAAGAAGCCATTACGGTCAAACACCACTGCGGTGATGCCAGCCTCTTGAGCCTTCTTTGCGATGAGCTCGCCTACCTTTGCAGCGATCTCGCACTTTGTGCCCTCGGCAATACCCTTAGACGAAGCCGAAACCAGTGTGCGACCTGCCTCGTCGTCGATGACCTGGGCATAGATCTGCTTGTTACTTCTGAACACACACAGGCGGGGACGCTCGGCAGTGCCGCTGATGCGACCACGGATGCGTGCTTTGATCTTATTACGTCGTTCTAACTTAGATATCATGATGTTCTATTTATTTATTTGGCAGCTGCCGTTTTACCAGACTTACGGCGAATAACCTCGCCAACAAACTTAACACCTTTACCCTTGTAAGGCTCGGGCTTGCGGAATGAGCGTATCTTGGCGCAAATCTGGCCAAGGAGCTGCTTGTCGCAAGATTCGAGAGTGATCAGAGGGTTCTTGTTACGCTCACTCTTTGCCTCGACCTTTACCTCGGCAGGCATCACCATGTAGATGGCGTGAGAGTAACCGAGCGAAAGCTCGAGAACCTGTCCCTTAGACTCGGCCTTGTAACCGACACCTACGATTTCCAGTTCCTTCTTGAAACCGGTGCTCACGCCCACAACCATGTTATTGATCAAGGCGCGATACAGACCGTGCTGTGCACGCGACTCACGCTCGTCGTCGGGGCGGCTCACGCTGATGTGGCCATCCTCAACCTCGACCTTGATAGCAGGGTTAACGGCTTGCTTCAACTCGCCCTTAGGACCTTTAACGGTCAGGACGTTATCTTTCATCTCTACTGTTACGCCAGTGGGTAACGCAATTGGTAACTTACCTATTCTTGACATAATCTTACCCTCCTTTATTAATAAACGTAACACAAAACTTCGCCACCAATCTTCTCGGCCTTGGCCTGCTTGTTGGTCATCACACCCTTAGAGGTGGAAATGATGGCGATTCCTAAACCATTGAGCACGCGGGGCATGTCTTTGTAGCCCGTGTACTGGCGGAGACCCGGACGCGACACGCGGGTGAGGCACTTGATGGCGTTCACCTTATCGACGGGGTCGTACTTGAGCGCAATCTTGATAGCGCCCGAGGGGGTGTCGTTCTCCACAAACTTGTAGTTGAGAATGTAACCCTGTTCAAAGAGAATCTTGGTGATCTCTTTCTTGAGCTTCGAAGAAGGGATTTCAACGACACGGTGCTGTGCCTTGATCGCATTCCTCAATCTGGTCAGATAATCTGCAATTGGATCTGTCATTTTTGTTTAATGTTTAAATTGATCCGGAGTGCGCGCGACACGGTGCGCGACCCGAACAATATTTAATACTTAAAAAAATTATTGTTTTTACACTGTTGTGTGCATGCATCGTCACGGGGCCTTCAGGCCACCGTAGCTCGATTACCAGCTTGCCTTCTTCACACCGGGGATGAGGCCGTTAGAGGCCATCTCACGGAAGTCGATGCGGCTGATGCCGAACTGACGCATATAGCCCTTGGGGCGACCTGAGATCTTGCAACGGTTGTGCAGACGCACGGGCGAAGCATTCTTGGGCAGAGCCTGCAGAGCTTCGTAGTCGCCGGCGGCCTTGAGCTCGGCGCGCTTGGCAGCGTACTTAGCAACCAGTTTCAATCTCTTGGCCTGACGGGCCTTCATCGATTCTTTTGCCATAGTGTATTGACGTTTTATTTGTTGTTGTTAAACGGAAGTCCGAATGCCTTGAGCAGTGCATACCCTTCTTCGTCGGTGCGTGCAGTGGTGACGAAGGTAATGTTCATACCGGTCATCTTGTTCACGCTGTCGATATTGATTTCGGGGAAGATAATCTGCTCGCTCACGCCCACGGTGTAGTTGCCACGGCCATCGAGCTTACCGGCAATACCCTTGAAGTCGCGGATGCGCGGCAGGGCGATGCGGATGAAGCGCTCCATAAACTCATACATGCGGTCGCGACGCAGGGTCACGCGAGCACCGATGGGCATTTTCTTACGCACCTTGAAGTTAGAGATATCCTTCTTCGAGAGCGTCTGAACAGCCTTCTGACCGGTGATGGTAGTGAGCTCGTTGATAGCTGTCTCAATGATCTTCTTGTCTTGAGTGGCATCACCAAGGCCCTCGTTGAGGACGATCTTGGTCAGGCGGGGAATTTGCATCGGAGTGGTGTAGTTGAACTGCTTCATCAATGCTGGAGCAATCACCTCGTCATATTGTTTCTTGAGTGTTGTCATTACTTAATCTCCTCTCCTGATTTTTTAGAAATTCTTACTTTTTTGCCATTCTCATCTCTTTTGTAACCCACGCGGGTAGGCTTCTTAGTCTTAGGATCTACCACGTTGAGGTTACTCATGTGTATGGGGGCTTCTTTTTCCACAAAGCCACCTTGAGGGTTCTGTGCACTGGGCTTGGCACTCTTCTTGACCTTGTTCACGCCTTCAACCACGGCACGTCCGGCCTTCTGGTCGATGCTCAGCACGCGGCCTGTCTGCCCCTTATCGTCGCCGGCGAGTACGTAAACAGTATCACCCTTCTTAATGTGTAACTTAGCCATTATTTCTAACTTGATTAATGCTGTTAATTGATTAAAGTACCTCGGGTGCCAGTGAAACAATCTTCATATTAGTGGCACGCAGCTCACGGGCAACGGGGCCGAAGATGCGAGTTCCGCGCAGTTCGCCGGCATTGTTGAGCAACACGCAGGCATTGTCGTCGAAACGGATGTATGAGCCGTCGGCACGACGTATTTCCTTCTTGGTGCGCACAACCACGGCACGCGACACTGTACCCTTCTTAACCTCAGACGATGGGATTGCATTTTTCACCGTGACAACAATCACGTCACCCACCGAAGCATAGCGACGGCCTGTTCCGCCCAGCACGCGGATGCACAACACCTCGCGAGCTCCGCTGTTATCGGCCACAGTCAATCTACTTTCAGTCTGTATCATAATTCTTAATTACTTCGCTTTTTCGATGATTTCTACTAATCTCCATCTCTTAGTCTTGCTCAGCGGACGAGTCTCCATCAGGCGAACGGTGTCACCAACGTTGCACTCGTTCTTCTCATCGTGAGCATGGTATTTCTTTGTCTTGTTGACGAACTTACCATAGATTGGGTGTTTCTCCTTCCACTTCACGGTCACAGTGATAGACTTGTCACCCTTGTTGCTGGAAACAACCCCAATTCTCTCTTTTCTTAAATTTCTTTTTTCCATAGTGTCTCTTGGGATTATTTGATGTTCAGTTCACGAGCACGAATCTCAGTCTTGATGCGAGCAATGAGTTTACGGTCTTGCGTAATCTTAGCCGGATTATCGAGCGGCGAAATAACGTGCTGGATCTTCTCCTGCTGGTATTCATGCTCGGCAGCATACAGACGGTCGAGCAATTCCTTATCGCTCAGTTCCTTGATATTCTCTTTCTTCATGATAATCTCAACTTTAATAATTACACATTCTGAGTGGGATCATAGTCGCGACGAACCACAAACTTGGTGGTTACCGGCAGCTTCTGTGCAGCAAGGCGCAGAGCTTCCTTAGCGATTTCATAACTCACGCCGTCCACTTCGAGCAGGATGCGTCCGGGGTGCACAGGAGCCACATAGCCGGCCACATCACCCTTACCTTTACCCATACGCACGTCGGCCGGTTTGCGGGTGTAAGGCTTGTCGGGGAAGATGCGCAGCCACACCTGGCCTTCACGCTGCATATAGCGTGTCACTGCCACACGGGCAGCCTCGATCTGGCGGGCAGTAATCCACTTCGACTCCATGGTCTTGATGCCGAACGAGCCAAACGCCAGCTGGTTGCCGCGCTTGCTGTATTGGCGGGGATGTCCGTCAGAAGGTCTTCTATATCTTAATCTTTTAGGTTGTAACATTTCTGGTTAAATTCTTTGTGTTTAACGATTGTTCTTCTTGTTGCGGAAACCGCCACGGCGCTCACCACCACGGCCACCACGCTCACCGCGGCCGCCGCCCTGGTTGGTGAAGTTGGGCGAGAGGTCTTTCTTTCCGTAAACCTCACCACGGCAAATCCAGACCTTAACACCTATCAGGCCCACCTTGGTCAGAGCCGGAACCAGTGCATAGTCGATGTCGGCACGCAGTGTGTGCAGCGGAGTGCGACCTTCCTTAAACATCTCGGAGCGGGCCATCTCGGCACCATTCAAGCGACCGTTGACCTGGATCTTGATACCCTCGGCGCCCATGCGCATTGTAGAGGCGATGGCCATCTTGGCAGCGCGGCGATAAGCGATCTTACCCTCGATCTGACGGGCGATGTTGGTGGCAACGATCTGAGCATCGAGCTCGGGGCGCTTCACCTCATAGATATTAATCTGAATATCCTTGTCGGTGAGCTTCTTGAGC
>DGVT01000030.1:28967-65389 GCA_002395965.1 Porphyromonadaceae bacterium UBA4277 | reverse complement strand
CTTCGAAGCACCTTTTAAGTCGCTGTCTCTCACCAAGCTGCGCACATCTTCGATGTTGCTTGCATGGTGTTAAAGAAATGGTCGCATCTTCGATGCGCCTGCGTTTTCAACGCTTTTTCTGAATTATGACACACCCTCTTAATAGTTGAAGCTGCTGCCGCCCAGGAATTCGCGCAGCAGGCTCGTGCTGGGAATGTCGGTCTTTGCCAGCGGCTCAAAGTAGCTCAAGAAGCGCAGCAGGCGGTTGGCCTCGGCATATTCGGGCACGTTAGACGGCACTTGTCGCAGAGCTTGCACGGCTTCGGTCTTGATAGCGGCCAGCTCAAAGATGAGCGAGGAGTTGAATGTGGCGTCGGCATTTTCCTGGTAGGGGAAGATCCATTTCTCTTCGCCGCGTCGCACGCTTGCCCATCGTGCAATGGTGTCTTTGGCCGTAGCACCGCGGTATTTCACATCGCGTATGATGCGGCGCAACAGGCGGTTGTCGCTGGTGGGTACCCAGTTGTGGTCGTCGATGTTGAGTGTGGTGAGCGCACTCACATAGAGGCGGAACTTCAGTTTCTCGGGAATTTGCTTTGTCAGCTCCGGATTGAGGCCGTGAATGCCCTCGATGAGCAGAATTTCGTTGTCCTTCAGTGTGAGGGTGTTGCCGCGGTATTCGCGCTGCCCGGTAGTGAAGTTGTAGGTGGGCATTTTCACCTCCTTGCCGGCAATCAGGTCGTTAAGGTCGGAGTTGAATTGCTCCAGGTCGAGTGCGTAGAGCGACTCGTAGTCGTAGTCGCCCGATGCGTCGCGCGGTGTGTGCTCGCGGTCCACGAAGTAGTTGTCGAGCTCAATCACCTTTGGGAAGATGTAGTTGGTCACCAGCTGAATGGCCAGTCGCTTGCTCGATGTGGTCTTTCCGCTCGACGACGGTCCTGCGATGAGCACGATGCGTGCTTCACCCTTCTTGAAACGCTTGGCAATGTCGCTGGCAATGCTGTCGAACATCTTGTTGTGCAGTGCTTCGGCCACATTAATCAGCATTGGCACTCCTTTAGTCTTGGCCACTTCGTTGAGGCGCCCCACATCGTCGATGCCGATAACGTCGTTAAACACCTTGTGGTCGGTGAATGCCTTGAACATCTTGGGCATCTTGACCGCAGTCTTAGGCTTGGACCGGTCGGTGAGCAGCGGCGGCAGCAGTAGCATGCCGTTTTCATAGGGCACGAGGTCGAACACCTTCAGCATTCCTGTGCTGGGCACGAGCGGCCCGTAGAAGCTGTCGATGATGTCGTCGAGCTTGTAGTAGATCGTGTACATGTCGCTCACGGTGCTCAGCAGCCTCACTTTGTCGTGCAGCCCTTGCAGCTTGAACATCTCAATCACGTCGCTGGTGAGCCGTTCGCGTCGCTGGAATGGCATGTCCTGCTTGATGATCTCGGTCATGCGCTTCTTGATTGCAGTGATGACTTGCCGGGTGAGCGGTTCTGCATCGTGCTTGAGCTGGCAGAAGAAGCCGTTGCCTATCGAGTGCTCGATGCGCAGTCGCTTGCCGGGGTAGAGGTCGTTGATGGCTTTGTAAAGCACCATGCACAGCGATCGCACATAGGCTCGCCGTCCGAAAATGTTTTCAAGCCCCACAAACTCCACATGTTTTGGCCCATAGACGCGGAATGACAGGTCCTCGCTCTTGTTGTTCACCATGGCGCATAGCGGCTCGATGGTGATGCGTGACTTGAGTGTGTTGAAAATGTTGTAGAGGCTTTCACCGCCGTCGATTGGGATGTATTCCTCGGTGTTCTTGCAGTAAATTTTAAGATCTTCAATCATGCTGTAAATGGGTTGTAATGTGGTGATTGTGGGGCTGTGTTTAGAGTTTGGTTATTTAATAACCTTAGTGATTGTTTGCGAGCCGTCGGCACGTCGTGTGACAACGATGTTCACTCCGTGGAACGGTGTGTTGCTCGTCTGTCCGGCAGCGTTGACATAGGTGACTTGCGAAGTAGCCTTTGCGGTCTCAATGTCGGTGATGGCTGTGGCCGACAGCTGTGTGGCCTGGAATGCGTGGATTTCGTAGTTGGTGAACCATGCCGGGCTGTCGATTGGCATCCTGCGGTGTGAGCGCTTAGTGGCAGCGGCTTTAGCTCCCTTCTTGAGTGCCGGTGCACCTGCTTGTGAGTCTTCCCATGCTTCCTTTTGGATTATGTAGGCCTTGACAAGGTATTCGGCTCCGTTGATGAAGTCGGTGTTGCCGGCCTCGCCTTCGGCATACAGCTCTATCGCCTGGTTTACGCCACTGGCCTGGATGGTGCCTTCGAGTTTGCCGTCGTTATAGGTGCCGGTGATGAAGAGCACTTCGCGGCCGTTGGAGTTGAGCGTGTCGGTGAGCATTACGTTGCGGTAGGCAATCTCGGGCTTCTGGCCTTGTCCGGCTTGCGGCATGTTGGCGACGATGAAGCGCGGGTTGGTGCTGTTGTCCTGCAGTGTGATGTCGAGTGTTCCGCCCTTGATGATGCTCATGTTCTTGATGGCGTTGAACAGGTCGTCATTGTTGCCGCAGTCGATGGCAGCCCAGTCGGGTGTCCAGGGCTCGTCCCAGGTGAGTCCCCAGTCGGCATATTCGTCCCACAGTACTGTGGTGGCATTGTCGGTAACATAGATGAGCTTGTTCTCATTGTCGATGTAGTCAACATAGATGTCGTCGGCCACGGTGCACTGCATTCCGTCCTCGCCGTAGTACCATATTTTCCACATCAGCATCTCGGTCTTTTTCAGGCCGATGGGGTAGAGCTGCACATTGCCGTCGTAGATGCTCACCATGGCTTCGATGTCGAATCCGCCTTCAGTCAGGTCGATGTCGAATTTGTTAAAGCCTTGCAGTGTAATGGTGTTGCCGTCTTCGGTGGCAGTGATGTCGAAGTAGTTGCCATTTATGTTGCTTATGGTGGTGCCGGTGAGCAGGACTTTGTAGTTAACCATCGACTCGTCGATATATGTCATGTAGCCGGTGTAGTCGAAAGGCTGTGTGTAATACGACGATATTTGCCCGTTGGCATCGGCCATGCCGGTAGCATCGGTCACCTCAACAAGTGTTTTGTAGGTGCTTTTCTTGCCTTTCCATCCGGCCGGGATGATGTCTCCCATCTGGTAGTCCTTGTCCAGGTCGCCGTAGATGAGTGCCACATAGCAGTCGCCGTCGGCGTTGTGCTGCTGCAAGTATAGGTACTTGCCGTTACGGTAGTTTACATAGCTCTCGGTGGTGAATTGAAATAGGGTGCCGTCGGTCAGATCCTGAATCTTTTGCAGTGAATCGACTTGCACGGCATCGGGGTCGATGATCACTTCGCCGCCTTCACCATAGGTGACGGTGATGGAGTTGATGCGCAGTTGACCATCGATGGTGAGGGTCAGGCTGGCTGCTTGTCCGCTCCAGCGGTTCTCGCTCACGAGGCCTGTGCTGGCTGTGGGGTCGTTCCATGTGCTGGTGTCGAAGGTGAGTCCGGTGATTACTTTGCCCTCGGGCGCACTGAAGCCGAGTGTGCCGCCGTAGAGGCGCAGCTGCACGGCATTGAGGTTGTAGTCCTTCCAAAAGCGGTTAGGCGTGTTGGCACCCGATGGCGATACGGTGAGCGTGACGCCATTGACTGTGGTGGAAACTGTGGTGGTGATGTCGCCGTCGTGGGTGCTCGACGTGGACACTGCTGTGATGCCGTCGAACATTGTCAGGCCATTGGTGTTGAAGTTGAATACGGCCTCATCGGCCCATGTGCTCAGGCTCATTATCAGGGCAAGAGCAAGAGTTGTAAAAAACCTGTTCATAAAAATTTAATTATTCCTTGAGATTAATTGAGCGGTAAAATTACTCAATTTAGGGCGAGTGGCAAAATTCAGTGTGTCAAAAAGTGCATTTGGCGACGCTTTTTACCATGCGAAAACGTTGCGCAGCACCCACCATGCCACAATTAAGGTGAAAATGGCGCCGACGATGGCCGGCCGTGTGATTGTGGCATAGAACCCCGGCCATGCCTTGCGTTGCCACTCGGCGACGGCATAGGCGGCAATGGTGGGTATGAAAATCAGCAGTGCGGCGTTGTGCTTCAATGCCGTGGCGATGTCGGCATGCAGCAGTGCGTGGATGGCTCGCTGGCTGCCGCATCCGGGGCACTTGTAGCCGGTGATGGTGAGGAACATGCATCGCGGGAAGAAACTGCCCGGTTGCTCGGGGTCGAAGGTAAAATATATGGCTGCCGCTATGATAGCAGCAGCCACAATAATCGAAGCAACTAATATTCTTCCTCGACTCGCACTCATCATCCCATTATTGCCATCTGAATGAGCGAGACGAATGGCGAGAGCACAATGCCGCCTATAATGGTGCCAATGCACCACCATGCACTCACCTCGCTATAGTGCTGTGCAGCCTTGATGTCGCCCTGCCGGTACTTTTGTGAGACCTTTGTGCTGTAGATAATGGCAACCACGCCCAGAGGCAGGCAGCACAAGATGGTTGAGAGAATGGCCCACACGAGGTTGGTGGGTGGGCACTCGGGTTGTGGCATGGCCTCTTCGGGTAGTGCGGCAGGCTGCTGTGCAGCTGCTTGCTGTGCAGTGGGCGGTGTGAAGGCAGGAGCAGGAGCGACTTCGGGCTCGCCTGTGGGCACTTCGGGAAGTCCGGCTACCGGCTCGTGGCTGTCGGCTACCGGTTCGCTGAGTGTGGCCTCTGGTTGGGCTTCGGCCTGTGCCTGATGAGTGTAAAGACTCACTAATTCGGGTATTGCCGTGATGGGTTTCCAGTCGTCCATGCCGGCACGCCACACATAGGCGGCCGGTGTAATCTCCATTTGTTGCAGCTCAATAAAAGTGTGCGGGCCTGTCTGGATGCCGTTCTGGTTAATCCAGTATTGAATAGTGTCGCTCATTGTGTAAATGTTTCGTTGTTAAAAGCACTGTTGTTTAACACAGGCAAAGTTACACATTAATTTTGAATTTCGTGCAGATGATTTGAAAAAAACATTTCTACTGCATTCAAGTTTATAAAATTCTAAAAACTTTGTCAACTGGTTAATGTTTGACGTTTAATGGGTGATGAGTTGCAAAGGTGGGCGTTAGCGCCTCACGGGGCGCAAAACTCCGTGCTCCTGTTATTGCCTTGCTATGCGTGGCAGGACTTGTGCGTAGGAGCGGTTCATGAAATACACCAGATTGACAATGCCCTGACTGTAGCCCATGGCCACAGCCGGTCCGGCTTCGCTGGTGAATATCTCGCCGGTGTCGAGAATAAATCCGCGCGTTCCCAGTGCAGCTTTCACCTTGTCGATGATTTCCTGTTCGGTGTTCAGCCCGCAGTGTGCCACGTTCAGCCCGATGGTCACGGCCATTACCTTGGCGTCGAGGTTAAACGACGGCATGGCTCCGGGTGTGGGTGCCGATGCAATGTAGTTGTTGAAGCTGAACTGAATTCTGAACGGCCCCTGCGGCACTCCTATGGCATTCTGGCCGTTATACACGTTGGGGTCGTCGCCCAGCAGCGAGTTCAAGTCCATGAGTGTGGTGGTGGGTGATGCGCCGCAGCACTGGTCGGGGCCGAGCATTACCAGCATGGATGCAGCCACGAGGTCGGTATTGATAAACCCTCGTGCGGCCTGTGTGGCCTCGATGCTGCCGTGCACATGCACAAATTTCTCGTTACCCACGGGATTGCCGTTGCCGTCCACGATGCGGCACACCGAGTCGGCCACGGCAATGTAGCGCTGTGGCGAGACATCGACGAGCCTGTCCCACTTGGGGGCTATCAGCTCCTTGTTGTCTTTGTCCACCAGCCCGACTTTTCCGTTTTTGGTGACGATAAAGAGTCCTGCTGCCGTGCGCACATAGTCGTTCCAGCCGCCTTTATCCACAGCTTGGTGGTTGTCGTTGGGGTTAGGCACCTCTTTCCCCTTCTCATTCAGGCACACGATGGTGTCGCCCTTGAGCACGGGTAATACTCCGCTCACATAGAACGGCTGAATGATGCCGTAGTCATGGGTTTGGGCTTTGAACATTTCGTTGCCGTGCTTGTCGATCACGGTGAATTGCATTGTTGAGTCGCCTGCCTGACTGGCTTCTACTGTCACGGCATAGTCGGAGTGCAAAAACGCATTCACGCTGATGAATCGTGCCGAGATCACCGTGTCGCCTCGCTCGTCGATGTATCCCCACAGGCCGTCGTCGGTCTGATAGGCAGCCCTGTCGCCGCTGAACATTGAGCATTGTGAGATGTTGGCCGGCAGTGTGTTCACCACCTCGCAACGGGTGTTGATAATCTCTAATGCCTTTCCGCGCCGGCTCACCACGGCCAGCCCATTGTCGGCAAACGATGTTACCGAGCCGTAGCTCTCGCTGTTGACGGGCTTCTTGGGGTCGGCCACGTTATAGAAGTCGTAGGTGCCCTTGTCGTTCATCACATAGTACATGTCGCTCACCACAGCTCCCGGCGCTGTGGCATAGGCATCGCGGGCAATGATTTCGCCGGTCTCAAGGTTCATTATGCTCCACTTGTCGCTGCCGATGAGCTGCACGGGCAGATATTTTGCCCGGTAGGTGTAATCATCGCTGTCGTTGCATGCGGTCATGGCCACCATGACCAGCAACAAAATCAAAGTTGCTTGAAAAAACTTTTTCATAACCGAATATATTGCGGACAAAATTACAAAAAATGTGCGAAATTATCACCCAGCGCATCCATAAAACTATATTTAACGGCAGTGAATCAAAAGGGACAGTCCCTGTTGAACCACGCTTGCGTTCAGTGGGGACTGTCCCTAAGTTGTGCGTTGACGGTAGATTATTGGGTGAGGATGATATGTATCACGGCGTTCATGTCGTCCACATCCACTGTTCCGTTGCCGTCCAAGTCGGCATTTCCTGGGAAATCATCTATTGTATTTTTCTCCAGGATGATAAAGATTATAGCGCTTACGTCATCGATGTCAACCACGTTGTCGCCGTTCACGTCGCCCGGCTTCAGAACCACAGCATTCGGGTCGGTGAAGTAGCCTGGGTTGCTTGGGCCGCCGTCGATGTGGGCGTATGTTTTGTCGGTCGGATTCGAAAAACTATAGGCCGTACCCCGGCCGCCTACCAGTTCCCATACATCTCTGAACATACCTGAGGAATTGGTGACATTGTCGGTATTCCATCCATCACCCACATAAATCGTTTTGAGATTTTCGCAAGACTTGAACATGTTAGTCATGTCGGTCACATTCGCAGTATTGAAACTGCTCAAGTCAAGGCTTATCAAATTATAGCAACTACTGAACATATTGCTCATGTTGGTCACCTCCTCGGTATTGAGGTATTCAATGCCGGAAATTGACTGAAGGTTAGTCATATAGTAAAACCAATAATAGGCAGATGTAGGACGGGCATCGGCAAATGACGGGTCGAACACTACTGATGTAACCGACATATTGTTGTAGTCTTGACACCAACCAGGAATATTAGAACCATAGTTCAGGTCATAAGATTTGCCTGAACGGAAACTGCGCTGATTATCGTAGTAGAACGTCAGCGTCTTGTTTTCATAAACAGCATAAGCCTCTTTCCATTCCGTGAAGTAGCCAGGGTTACTGGGGCCGCCATCAATGTGGGCGTATGTTTTGTCGGTAGGATTCGATGAACTATAGGCCGTGCCCTGGCCGCCCACCAGTTTTGTAGCTCCAGAGAACATATTAGAGGAATTGGTTACGTTGGCAGTGTTCCAGCAATCATCCACATAAATCGTTGTCAGGCCATTGCAATACATGAACATTTGACTCATGTTGGTCACCTTGGCGGTGTTAAAGCTGTGTAAGTCAATGCTCGACAAAGAATAGCTGCTATAGAACATGCCGCGCATGTCGGTCACATTCGCAGTGTTGAAGCTGCTCAGATCAAGGCTCGACAGAGAGCTGCAGGCACTGAACATCATGACCATGTCGGTCACATTCGCAGTATTGAAACTGCTCAAGTCAAGGTTCGACAGATTTGCGCAGTTGTAGAACATGGAACTCATGCTTGTCACGTTGGCGGTGTTGAAACTACTCAGGTTGATGCTCGACAATGTGGAGCATGATTGAAACATTCCACCCATGTAAGTCACGTTGCCAGTGTTGAAACTGCTCAAGTCAAGGTTAGTTAACTTCTTGCAATTCGAGAACATGTTGCCCATGTTTGTTACTGCATCGGTATGGAGATAATTCAAGCCGAAAATGTCCACAATGTTTTGCATATTAGAAAACCAGTAATAAGTGGATGTGGGACGAACCAAGTCGAAAGACGGGTCGAACACTACTGAAGTAACTTGCGAATTGATACTGAACCAACCGGGAATATTAGAACCCTCGTTCAGATCGTAAACGGTGCCATCTCGGGAGCCCCACTGGTTATCGCGGTAGAACGACAATCTCTTACTGCCGGAATTATATAGCGCATAAACTTTGATTGGGTTGCCAAAAGCAACATTATCTACAGCGAAGTAGTCACCCTCAGGATTTCCGCTGGCATCCTTGCTGTAGCTCCACGCCAGCGTATGGGTGCCGGCAGCAAGTTGCACAGTATATGTCTCCCAACCATTTTGACTCGCACCATATCGAAACTCTATTTCGCCATCGACGAAAAAAAGGCAATCGTCATTATTATCACCACATGCCTTGAATTCAAAGCTCAGGAGAGTTGAACTTTCAACAGTGACGTTTGCTCTCAATACCGACTGACCATACTTCACACCCTGACAGCCAGACCGGGCAAAAGTGCGGCCGTCCTCGCTAACTACAGTCCACGGATAGATACCTCCGCTTGTAAAATGAATCGAACCGCCATAGTTGAGAGCTTCATCAAGTGCCGATAGTGACTGCATGGGTGATTGACTGGCGTTAGCACCCAATGAACATGCGAGTGTCGCCACAAGAGCGAGCAATCGAAATAGTAATGATTTTTTTTCCATAATTACATAGTTTAAATATTATCTAATCATATCATCATCGACTCGTTGTCGGAGGCCAAATGCTGCCCCCCTGTGAACCATTGGATTATTGGGTGAGGATGATATGTATCACGGCGTTCATGTCGTCCACATCTACTGTTCCGTTGCCGTCCAAGTCGGCATTTCCTGGGAAATCATCTATTGTATTTTTCTCCAGGATGATAAAGATTATAGCGCTTACGTCATCGATGTCAACCACGTTGTCGCCGTTCACGTCGCCCGGCATCAGAACCACAGCATTCGGGTCGGTAAAGTAGCCTGGCATGTCGGGGCCGCCGTCGATGCGGGCATATTCCTTTCCGACATGGTTAGCGTCGTAGGTAGTGCCCATGCCGCCCACCAGTGAGGTGCAGCCAGAGAACATATTGCCAGCGCTGGTGACATTCTCAACGGTCCAATTTATACCGGCATAAATGGTGGCCAAGTTCGAGCAACCGCTGAACATCCTCTCCATGTTAGTCACCGCTGCAGTATTCCAACTCGAAATATTAAGCGTGGTGAGTCCCGAGCAGCCACTAAACATATTGCTCATGTTGCTGACATTGGCGGTGTTGACGCTGTCCAAATCTATGCTTGTGCAACTGGTGAAATTCAGGAACAACCGTGAGCAGTCGCCTGTGAAGATCACCTTGCTGGTGGCGTCGATGCTCGTGACGGCATCGGCTGGCACATCGCTGCCCCACTTGTCGTCTTTGGAGAACTCTCCACTGAGGAGCGTCAACTTTCCGGTGGCGCTGTCGTAGATGTAGCGCGGTGGATTGCTAATGGTAACAGTGATGGTGGCATCACCCACAGGCATCTCAAAGGTGTTGCCCTCTATGGGAGTGCCGTTTACCGAAAAGACCGGGACATAGCCCTGAGGCACCGTGCCGCTGTAGGTGAGGGTAACGGTGGAACCAGCGGCGTAGTAGCGAGCTCCTCCAAGCGTGCAGACGGGGTTAGGCGAAGCCGTCACATTCGCTGGCAGGGTGAGCACAAACACGCCCGTGAAGTAGCCCGGCTCAGCAGAGCCACGGTCGATACGGGCATATTCTTTATCTGTGTGGTTCTCGTCGAAGGTGGTTCCGCAGCCGCCTACCAACTTTGTGCAGCGTTGGAACATATTATTTGAATGGGTGACATTCTCGGCATCCCAGCTTGGAGTAGCGTAGATGGTGGTGAGTTTATTGCAATTACCGAACATGTCTGACAACGAGACGTAATCATTTATATTCCAACCCGAAAGGTTGACCGATTTGAGTTCAATACAACTTTGGAACATATTTGCCATGTTAATGACATTGCTGGTGTTCCAGCCAGAGAGGTCGAGCGAGGTAAGTTTGGTGCATCCGAAGAACATAGAGTACGTATAGTCCACACGAGCAGTGTTCCACCCCGATAGGTCGAGCGAGGTAAGGCTCGAGCAATTACTGAACATACCATCCATATTCATTACATTGCCAGTGTCCCAGCCAGATAGATCAAGCGTGGTCAATGACGTGCAAGTTTGGAACATATAGCTCATCATGGTGACATTGCCGGTGTTCCAGTCCGAGAGGTCGAGCTGCTCGAGACTTCCCGAGCCGCTAAACATAAAGCTCATGTTGGTGACATTGCCGGTGTTCCAACCCGAGACGTAGAGCGTATTCAGTTTCGAGCAGTTGGAGAACATCAGGGACATGTTGGTGACATTGGTGGTGTTGGCATTTCTCAAATCCATAGCAGTGCAATTGGTGAAGCCTGCGAACAACTGCGTGCAGTCGCCGGTGAAGCTCACCCCATTGTAGGCGATGACCATGGCGACTTCCGAAGTGGGGACATCGCCGCCCCACTTGTTATCCCTGGAAAACTCTCCCCTGAGAAGCGTCAACATTTTGCTGGCACTGTCGTAGGTGTAACGAATGAGTTTCCAGTTGGCGGTGTAGCTTTTATTACCCGATGAACCCGAGGGGATGGTTACGTTGAGTTGAGGCGTGGTGCCGTTGCTGCCTGTCCATCCTAAGAATTCGTAATTTTCGCGAACCGGGTTGACCAGTGTGATGGGGTTACTGAAATCGGTGTAGCTGGTGGGATTGCTTTGTCCTGATGGCAAAGAGCCGCCGGCCAGGTTATAGGAGATGGAGAATGTGCGGGCTTGTAAATTAGTGCCGAAGGCATGGTTGATAGTCCCGCTTAAATTGTTTCCGGCCAAGTCGGTGATGGTGCCGTTATAGCTGTTCACAGTGAAAGTCCCGCTGGCCGTGTTACTGATGGTTCCGCTGAAAGTGAGCACGTTGGAGCCTGCACCTGCCAGATAGTTGAGGGTGCCCCATGTGGTGCTGAGGGTGGGCGTGCCGCTGACGGTGACAATCTCATTGAAGGGCACACTCACGTAGATGGTATTGCCCCTGCTGTGGCGACCGCCAGAGACCTTGTAGTTATCGACTACCGTGGGTGCTGTGGCATCGACCAAGGCAATACGGGCTTTCAATTCCTTGAAGTACCAATTATCGTCGCCGTTACCTGCCGCATCGAAACGGACACATATGTAATAATTCGTAGGCGAGAAAATCAGCGAGCCTGAGCTGCCGGAATGGTTGGAATTATTCAAATACTTCTGCTGGTACAGATAGTTGTTGTCGTGGTCGAACGAGTAGTGGCTAAGGCCTGCATTCTGCTCGGCAGCTTTGTTGACGAAATCGTAACGGTGCGGGAAGAACTGGTAATGCTCATCGGTAGTCACGCCACTTTTGCTCAACTCAAAGCACGCTTTATACTGTGAAATCTCAGGATTATTAACAGCGCCGTCAGAGTCGTTGCCATCGTAGGTTTGGTAGTTGTTGTCCAGAATCTGAATGTACTGATAGCCGTCGTTCTCTTCCCTTTGCTTGAAAAATATCGTGGCATGAACCTTCATGCCCAAGTTATCGGTATATATGCGCACATAAGGACTGCCATTGAAAACATCTGTTTTCACAAGATAAAAACTCTGTTTATATCCCGCATCGGTGACCTTGGTCCAATTTAATCCCTTGTCCTGTAAAGTGCCAATATCAAGGTACTTGTTGCCCGTGCCCGACTTGAGATTGCCGCTGTCGTCGAAGTATATCAGGTCGGTCACACTCTTGTTCACATATTCGGCAGGAAGTTGGTAATCTTTGCCGAATTCAATGTCACGGTCCAGGGATGCCAACGTGTCGCCGTCACCATTGAGCACTTCAAAGCGGTAGGAGCGCACGAGTGACGTCTGGATAGCGTACATCAGGTTATAAACATCATTAACATAATCGGTGAATGAACTGATGTCAACTTCGTTGACAGTGATTGTCCGTACACTTTCATTTTCAAGAAAGATGAGCGAACCGGTCTGTTCGGTGAAGTTATGTCCTGCCAAAGCCGAGAGGCTCACCGTGCGGTAATACACGGTCTCGCGGCCGGAGCCGTTACGGGTGATGGTGAACTTGTTTCCGTCGTTCGTCACCGTGAACGTGCTTGCCCACGTGGCCATAGCTGTGAGCAGCGCCACAAATATTAGTAATGTCCGTTTCATAATCTTTTAGTTTTTATGGGTGAATAGATACTGATTGCAAAAATAACAACATTTTTTATAATAAACTATGATTGTGGCAATAAAATTGCTAAAAAATAATGTTGGCGGCATTAAATGGCAATTTAGCGTATTAGAAACATGCTGACTATGTAGGAGCACCTTCGAGGCGCCTCGATAAGCCTATGTCAATCACCAAGCTGTGCAGACCTGCGGCCATGCAGAATAGAAACTGAGGACGTGCCAACCGGGGGCACATCCTCAGTGTGAAAGTGTTTTCCTGTTTCGCCGCAGGCTTGCAGTAGTGTCCTGTTCTGTCCGGCCGCGGGCTTGCAGTAGTGTTTAGCGCTTGTTCAAGTTCTCAAAGTAGTGTGCCTCTTCGATTTTGAGTGCCTCGGCCTGAGTGATGGGCGATGGTCTGAAGCGTAGCTTGGAAGTGGTGTGTCGTGCGGCATTGGCCTGCTCGGGTGTTATGACAAATGTCATGACCTCGGTAAAGTCGGAATTGCCGGCACCTGCAGGATATACTCCAGTAGCCGGATTGCGGCCTGTGCTTGTGCTAATCAAGCTGCTGTTGTAGCGCGACATGATAGCCCAGCTTGTCGGGATAGATGTATCGCAGTTTTCATACATGTTCACAACCACCTTGTAGGTGCCCGGCTCGATCAGTTCCGACGGGATGACGATGTTCTCGTTGTTCAGGTGGTCGATGCGGCATGCGGGATTTGAGTCATGATCCAGGCCATAGTAGCCGGTAGTGCCGTCGTCCTTGGTGTATTGTCCACCACGATTATCCCAGTAGATTTGTTCTCCGCTGGGAGTGTAAAGGTGCAGGTCAACGTCCTTGTCGTTGTTGAACGTGAGGTTGATGGTCAGGTCGCCTGCCAGGCTCTCCACGAAGTTGATTTCGGTCTCATAGGGCTCGGTAGTGTTGCCCTGGCTGTCCTGAGCTGCCACGAGCATCACCATGCCCTCTTCCAGGTCGGTGCTGTAGCTAATGGGGATGATGTAGGTGTTATACACGCCATCGTTCGATTGGTTGCTTGGAGTGCAGCTCCAGTAGCCGTTGATGCCGCGTATGCCGATAAAGAACCTGGTGTAGGTGTTTTCGGTAACAACTGTCACGAAATTCATGCCACCGGCCAGAGCGCTCTGGTTCACGCTCAGCCCATCGATGTCTTCTTGTACTGTGGCCTGCGGGAAGGCCCCTTCGTTAAAGATTGCGTTCTCAATCGTGAAGTAGCGCTTTTCAACCTCTTGTTGCAGCTTTTCATCATCGTTGTCGCTACCACAAGCCACTAATGCCGTGATAACCGCGGCAAAGGCAAAGAATGTAAAAAAGAATTTTTTCATAATTGTAAAGGTTTTAATTTATGGAATAATAATGTTAATTTCTCCGTTGTCGAATATCAGTTCGGTCTGTGCCGGTGCCTGATGAGCCGGTGCCGGCGATGTGCCATTATGATAGGTGCATCCTGTGAATGTGGCTCCGTCGTGAATGTAATGTGCATAGCCGGTGGATTGCAGCTTGAGTGCTTGTGTTGAGCAGTCGCTTTGCAGTCGCACGCTGTAGTCGCCGCTGAACGTGCGGTCGTTATAGTAGTAATTGATGGTTGTGGCGTTGGCACCATCGGCCGGACGCACTTTTCTTTCGGGCAGTGGCCAGTTTTCCCATCCGTTGCCTTCCTCCTTGGGGCTTACTTGCTGCCAGTAACCGCCGGTCACGGTATAGACGAAGCGGAACGACGATTTGTATTTGTAAGATTGCCCGTTATAAACAGCTCCCTGGGTGGTGCCGCTGAAAGTCACGTTGTTCAGCTGCAGCGAGGTGTCGGTAGAATAAAACAGGTCGAACGTTTGCCATTCGCCTTCGGTGGCTTCGCCGCCTTGCTGCCAGATGGCGTAGGCTCGCACACGCAGCACGGTGCTCGGCTCGTTTGCCACTACGAGGAAGGCCCATGGGTTACTGGTGTTGTCGTCAACAGCGCGATGGCGTACGACAGTGTTGCCATCGGGTCCCATAACGTCAAAACCCCATTCAACGGGGGTGTCGCCACCCGAAATTTCGGCCGTGGCCGACACTGAGTAGCTGAAATTATATTTCGTGCCATTGAAGTCAAACCCATTGGGACGATAGGTGGCCTGGTTTAACAAGATTGATTTCACCCTCGCGCTTTTAGTGGTAATGATCACAGGGTTGTCGATGGTGAATGCCAGCGTGTCGCCATAGTTGTAGCGCTCACCGTCGTAGGTGTAGCCGCAATAGTAATAGGTGTAGCCGGCTTGCAGGTTCTTAATGTGTGAGATGATCAGGTAGTTGCCTTTTCCGCTGTCGATAGTTTTCATCACAGTTTCAGAAGGCACCCACTCGTTGAGGGCGTTTTTGTTTGTGCCATACTTGAAGCCCATTGATATTTTTGAAGGATCGATAGTGGTGGTAGTGCCCGAAACCATTACGCTGCCATCGGTTCTGTAACTGTTCATCACCTCGTCATGACTGTGCTCTCGTGTATAGACGGGAGTAATAAAACAGTTAGAACCTTCGGGTAACAGCTTCAATCTGGCAAAATAGTGCGTTGTTGTCGATAAGCCCCATGCAGAAGACTTAGTTATTTCTTCATCTTTATATGTTCCAGCCAACTCTTCATAATACCACCCCAAAAAACCCCGATAATCACTATAGTCATTTGGATTGATTTTATATTCTGCTAACTGATTATAAGCCTTATCAGCAGAAATTCCACATAACATATTAAGAAAGAATGCAGCTCCTGCCTGTTGACCAAAAGTATTAGAGTTAGTGTAACCCAAATAAATACCGAGACCTCGACGGTTCGTTAAGATGTTGGCAAAACTATAACTTTCCGTTTCATCATTTTCATCAGCTGAACCTCCTTTCAATGTCATGCAAGCTGCATTGAAGAAAACAGAGCGAGGATTTTTGAAATTCTTTGTAACATGCTCAAAGAATGTTTCTTTTATAGCTAATGAAGCTACATATACCTCTCCATTAATTCTTTTTTCTTTATGATCAACAGAAAAAATCAAGTCGTCATAAGAATACTCCGGATGATTAGAAAGGAATTGTCTATATTGTTGATCTTTTTCTATTACCCAATTATTAAAATCGTTTTGGCTTGCAGAAACACTTATGTATTCTGGAGATGTGGGCGTCCTAAGATATTGACCTGTTTGCAAAAAGTGTAGGCTGTTAGGATTATATCCACCATGTGCCGACAAATATACTACATCATAGTCATATATTTTGTTTGAGAAAAAATCCAAGTCGGGTTCTTCACAATAGCTGCAATCAAATCCGGCCTTTTGAAACTGCTCCACAAGTCCGTTCATTATATTGCGTTGATTGATGCGCCAATTACTGTGCTCGTAGTGCTGTGAATTGGCGATTACAGCTTTCAGTTTCACGCCATCGTGATTGTTGACCTGCCGAGGAGCCGGCATCGTTTGCATCAGCTGTTGTGCAACTTCTGCCATTTGTTCTGTGTCGCTCTCAACATCCTGTGGATGGAAACAGAACATAATGGTTTCCATGTCACGAATTTTGACAAACATGTAATCGCCTTCAATCCAAGCTTTTTCCACTCCATCAGATTGGTTGATGGCTTCGAGCTTAGCGCTCGCCTGATTGATGTTGTCGCAGTCTTTCAGCTCCGGTAGAATGGCATTCATGGCCTGGGTCATGTTTTTGCCGGCCTCTTGCTCATTATATTTAGTGAAAGATATGCTGTCGATATCGGCCAGGTTGTAAACAAATTCTTTTCCGCCCGAGACCACATGCTGGAACATGTAGTCGTCGTGTGCAATGCCGTCGGCGTCGATTTTGCTCACACTAAGTGATTTGAAACTGTCGAAATGGAAAATCCTGAATGTGCCATCCTTGAAATAGATATTCAGGAAATCCTGGCTCATTGCCGACAGTGAAGCCAGCAGTAGCAGTGCCACGGCTAAATGTCTGGTAGTGATGTTTTTCATTGCTTCGTGATTTTATAGGTTATATTGCCTGCTTTCACTACATATACTCCCGTGGGCAAGTTGCTCACGGTTGCACTCACCCGGTTGCTGCTATCGGCCACTGTGCTGTGAAGCATCTGGCCGGCCACGTTATAGAGCGCAACCTCGGTGCCGGGTCTCAGTCCTGTGAGGGTGATTGTTTCGCCGTCGCCCGAAAAGGTAACTTCCGTAGCATTCAAGGCGTCTAAGCCACTCGCATTGTTGGCATAGGTGTATCGCTTGACGTTCTCCAGCGGGAAACTCAGCGTATTGGTCAAGGTCGTAATCACCAGCTGGCCGTCGTCATAACTTGTCGTCGGCTCTTGATCGAGCTTGATTTTCAGTACTTGTCCATCGGTCTGCCACACATGCAGCACCATGTCGTCGGCACTGGCCATAGTTGCAGTGATGGCTGCAATAAAGAAGCAAAGTATTAATCTCTTCATATTATCTAATAATTAAGTACATATGTTCTAATATTAGGTTGTATGTCGAACTTTCATTGGTGGGTTAATGGTCCGATCGAAGCATTTTCAGTAAATAGGCTGTATTAGTCGGCAAAATTATTTATTTTTTTATTAAATTCCAAAAAAAAGAGAAGAAATCATGTGAAATACTTTCAGTTTCTTGTGAAATCTTGTGAAAATGCAAGCGGTTCAAAAGGGATTGTCCCTAATGAACCGCTTGCTGTGGTGAGGGTGTGATGAGCCGGTCTAATACTGCTCGTTGTCGTTGGGGAAGTCGCCGCTCTTGACGTCGTTGATATAGTTTCCCACACTATCGACGATTTGCTCGCCGAGGTTGTTGTATAGCCTGAGGAACTTAGGCTTGAAGGCAGTGTTGAGTCCCAGCATGTCGTGTGCCACGAGCACCTGGCCGTCGGTTGCATGACCGGCTCCGATGCCTATTGTGGGCACATGTATGGCCTCGGTGACCTTGGCCGCCAGTGCTGCCGGGATTTTCTCGAGCACAATGGCAAAGCACCCCACCTCTTCGAGCACGCGTGCGTCGCTCATGAGTCGCAGAGCCTCGCTCTCGCCGGTGGCACGTGTTGCATAGGTGCCGAACTTGTTGATAGACTGTGGTGTGAGTCCTAAGTGCCCCATTACCGGGATGCCTGCTCGCAAAATCATTTCAATGGCTCCGCGCATCTCGCGGCCCCCCTCGAGCTTCACGCCGTCGGCTCCTGTCTCGCGCATGATGCGCACGGCATTCTGCTGGGCCTCGATGGGGTCGCCCTGGTAGGTGCCGAAGGGCATGTCCACGATCACCATAGCACGCTTTGCGGCGCGTGCCACGGTGCGGCCATATACTATCATGTCGTCGATGGTGATGGGTATGGTAGTGGCATTGCCTTGCATCACGTTCGAGGCGCTGTCGCCCACCAGAATGATGTCGATGCCGGCTCGATCTACCAGCGAGGCCATCGTGTAGTCGTAGGAGGTGAGCATTGCAATTTTTTCACCGGCCTGCATCATGTCGATGATGCGCTTGGTGGTCACTTTTTTTGTGTCGGTAACTGTGTAAGTTGACATTTCTAATAATTTTGGTTTTGAGCCACGAAGTTAGTATAAAAAACTCAGTCAAGTGCAAAGCTGAGGGCAAATTTCGTGCCAAAGTGTGCTTTTGATTGAAATTTGTGCCGGTGCCTGCCCAAAGGTTGAGAAAAATACTTAAATTTGCGCTTCCTAACCAAGTAGATGATTTAGAATGATGAAGAAAATCTTTTTGATTTTGGCGATAATAATAGTGAACAGCCTCAGTGCCGGTGCCGTGCTCAAGGAGCAGGATCTTGATCAGGCATTGAGCGTGTTGTGCTCAGAGCTCAGTGCCGCTCATAGTGAGGAGGTGCAGCGCATGGCGCGCTTCAGCGAGATGAGTCGCCGCTACGACCGGATGATGATTCAGGTAATGGATCGCAGTCACCAGATAGAGCTGATGTTGTATTCGCAAAAGAGCGACTATGTGTTCGACCTGGCCTATGCCTGCAGCGAGGCCACTTCGCTTCACAACAGCATGCAGAGCCGCATGCTGCCTTTTGAGGTCTTTGCCCAGAAGTATAACGGGCAGGTGACGCGTTATGTGCAGCTGGTGCGCTCGCTGGAGAATATTCCAGATTTCCTGCTCACCACCACACAGGCACGCACCGACCGCGACAGCTGCATCTCACTTGCCAACCAGCTGGCCCACGACATGGCAGTTCAGCAGGTGCAAATCGAAAAGACGCAGGAGCGCTCTAAGCAAGTGCTCACAAAGGCAAAAGAGCTGAATGCGTTTGCCTTGAAGGCCTACGACGACATCCGTCGCAGTGTGTTTGTCAACGGCGACCAGTCTTATTTTACCATTCTCAAGATGCTGCCGCGCTACTGGCGTCAGGCCAGGCTCGACCTGTTTAACAAGTATGTGCCAACGGGCCATGTGCGCAGTGAGTGGCGTGGTAACCTGGTGATGTTCCTGTTTGCTTTCATAGCGTTCTACATCGTGTTGTCGGCATTGCTGAGCTTCGTCGTGGTGCGGTTCTTGATACCGCGGCGGTGGATGACCCGCAATTTCATCAAGAAGCGTGCGTGCATCATCATTGCAGCAAGTGCGGCGGTGTTTGCCATAGCCACCCTTGTGATTTCGCTCATCCTGCAAGATCACTACTTCATGATCATGGCCTCGCGCCTGCTGAGCGAGTATGCCTGGCTGCTTGTGGCCATCATGCTCTCGCTCATCATTCGCCTCGATGGCGATGCCGTGAAGAGCGGCTTGATGCTCTACACCCCCATCACCGTGGTGGGCTTGATAGTGTTTATCTATCGCATCACCTTCCTGCCCAATACCATGGTCAATATCACCTTCCCCATCATCTTGCTTGTGTGCACCGTGTGGCAGTGGCTGGTGATTAGGCGCCGCAACCGGCTCATGCCGCGCAGCGACCGCTTCTACACCTTGATTTCGCTCATCGCCATGGTGGTGTCGCTGGTGATGGCCTGGAGCGGCTACACGCTCATGAGCGTGCAAGTGCTCATCTGGTGGATCATACAGCTGACAATGATACAGGGCATCACCTTCATCTACGACTTGCTTCACCGCTACGAAGGCAAGCACATCGCTACCGGTGCCGACATCCGTCACACATGGTTCTACGATGCTGTGTATAAGATGGTAATACCCATTGCCGCTACGTTTAGCGTAGCAGCATCCATCTACTGGGCCGCAAGGGTGTTTGATCTCACCGAATGGTGCAAGGAGCTCTTCAGCCACAAGTTCCTTAACCTGCCCGATGTGATTGTCGTTTCGCTCGAGCGCATTATCGTGCTCGTGGCTCTGGGGTTTGTGTTTAACTATCTGATTTACTTGTGCATCAACGGCTACATCCTGTGGAAGGAATATAAGACGCGCAAGAAGAACAAAGCCGTGTCGCTGAGCATGAACCTGATGAAATACTTGGGCTGGGGACTTTACATCTACATCGTGATGGTGGTGCTGCACGTGAATCGCGCGGGCATCACACTCATCCTCACCGGCCTGTCAACCGGTATCGGTTTCGCAATGAAAGACACGCTCGAGAACCTGTTCTATGGCCTGTCGCTCATGAGTGGGCGTGTGAAGATAGGCGACATGATTGAGTGCGACGGCATTCGTGGCCGTGTGACCAACATCAACTACCAGAGCACGATGGTCGAGACGCTCGACGGCTCGGTGATTGCCTTCCTCAATAGCCAGCTCTTCAGCAAGAATTTCAAGAACATGACTCGCAACCACGGCTACGAACTGGCCCAGGTGAGTGTGGGCGTGGCCTATGGGTCGCACATCGACCGTGTGCGCAACCTGATTATTGAGCGGCTCAGTGCCCTCAAGTGCTACGACGCCAAGAAAGGCATCCAGGTGCTGTTTGACAACTTTGGCGACAACAGTGTCGATCTCAAGGTGGTGCTGTGGACGCCCGTGGCCACGCGCCTGGCCGATATGGCCACCATCAAGGAGGCCATCTACGATGTGTTGCGCCAAAACAATGTGGAGATACCATTCCCGCAGCGCGACGTCCACATCATCTCGCAGCCTGCCGCACCCGATAAGTGACCAGAAACAGTATCAACGTCAAATAACGTCAAATAATTCATAATTCATAATTCTCAATTCATAATTAATTAGTACTTTTGCAACGATTTATGAATAAGCAGCGACAACCGTCGCACCACGTGCGCTGCCGTGACCGTAGTCCCAGTTGTCGAAAACATTAAACTAAAATATAAAAAGATTTAAGGAAATGATTTATCCTATTCTTACCGCCGAAGAGGCTGCCGAGTTTGTACAGAATGGTTATAACGTGGGCGTGTCGGGATTTACCGCTCCCGGTTGCCCCAAGAAAGTGCCCGCAGCCATCGCAGCAAAGGCCCGTCGCGAACATGAGGCCGGTCGTGAGTTCAAAGTGAATATTTTCAGTGGAGCATCCACCAACGACCCCACCGACGGCGAGCTGTCGCGCGCCGGGGCTATCAACTATCGCACCCCCTACCAGTCGTTAGGCGAACTGCGCAACCGCATCAATGCCGGCGAGGTGCATTATAACGACCGTCATCTGAGTGAGCTGGCTCAGGAATTCCGCTATGGCTACTATGGCAAGATGGACGTTGCCATTGTGGAGGTGCAGAGCATTACCGACGACGGCGAGCTCATCTTAGGCACCGCCGTGGGTAACACTCCCACCTGGCTGCAGGTTGCCAACAAGGTGATTATCGAGATTAACGACCAGCTGCCCGAGAGCATTCGCGGCTTGCACGACATCTATGTGCCACTCGATCCTCCCGCACGCCGTGAGATACCCATCTACCGTGCCAGCGACCGCGCCGGCAAGCCCACAGCCCATGTCGATCCTAAGAAGGTGCTTGGCGTGGTGCGCACCAGCGAGCCCCTGGGCATGACCAGCAAGTTCACTCCCGTTGACGAAGTTACTCGCAAGATTGGTGAGAATGTGTGCGAATTTCTTGTGAACGAGATGAAGCAGGGACGCATGCCAAAGTCGTTCCTCCCCATCCAGAGTGGCGTGGGCAATATTGCCAATGCCGTGCTCGATGCTCTGGAGCACAGCGACGAGATTCCACCGTTTGAGATGTACACCGAGGTGGTGCAAGACAGCGTGCTCAAGCTGCTCGAGAGCGGCCACTGCAAGTTTGCCTCAACATGCTCGATGACCTTCTCGCGCGAGGCAATGATGGAGTTCTTCAGCAAGCCTGAGCTGCACGACCACCTGCTTATGCGCCCGAGCGAAATCAGTAATAACCCCGAGGTGATACGTCGCATCGGCGTGGTGTCGATGAACACAGCCATCGAGGCCGACATCTTCGGTAACATCAACTCGTCGCACGTGAGCGGCACTCGCCTGATGAACGGCATCGGCGGCAGTGGCGACTTCACCCGCAATGCCTACACCAGCATCTTCTTGTGCCCGAGCATCAAGAAGGACGACTGCATCAGCACCATCGTGCCCATGGTGAGCCATGTGGATCACACTTGCCATTCGGTTGACATCATCGTTACCGACCAGGGCGTGGCCGACTTGCGCTTCAAAGACCCCATCCAGGGCGCCGAGGAAATTATCGAACATGCCGCTCACCCGGTTTACCGTCCGCTGCTGCGCGAATACTTGAATATGTGCAAGAAGGGTGGTCACATCCTGATGAACCCCGACATTGCATTGGCTTTCCACAGCACGCTTGCCAAGACCGGCGACATGCGCCAGACCGACTTCGGTAAAATCTTAGGAAATAATTAATTCAAGGACGACTCTACAACAACACAACAGGGCGATGTGCCGGTGCACGTCGCCCTGTTGTATTGTTTCGTGGGTGGAATTTATGCGAAGATGTGTGAGTAGATAGTGGCCGTTGCCCCGAGGTTACTGCGGATGTAGGCTGCGGCGTTGCTTCCGGTGCTTTTAAGGTGCTCATCGTCGGCGATGAAGCGGTCCATGAGTTGTGTGAAGTCGTCGGCACCATTGATAGCGAATGCTCCTTGACATGCTATCAAGTCGTGTGCTTCGCGGAATTTGTCGTATCGCGGCCCGAAGATTACGGGCATGCCATAGACGGCCGCCTCGTTGATGTTGTGTATGCCGGTCCCGAAGCCTCCACCCACATAGGCCACCTGGCCGTAGCGGTAGAGCGACGAGAGCAGGCCGAAGCTGTCGATAATCAGGCATTGGGTGTGGGCAGCATCGCGGGCGGTGAGCGACGAGTAGAGAGCCGTCTTGCGCTTGATGCGTGCCATGAGTGCGAGCAGGCGCTGGCGGTCGAACTCGTGCGGTGCAATGATGAGCTTCATCTCGGGGTGGGCGTTGAAATAGGGGATGACAATGTCTTCGTCGGGTTCCCACGAGCTGCCCATAACCATTGTGAACTGTGCGTCTTTCACCATCTGCTCGATGAGTGGGAACTCCCGCGCCGCATTGCACACGGTGGCCACGCGGTCGAAGCGGGTGTCGCCTGCTATCGTCACATTATTAATGCCTATGCCCTCGAGCAGGCTGCGTGACTCTTCGTTCTGCACAAAGAGCGTGGTGAAGCACCCTAACATCTTGCGGAACATGCCACCCCATGGGCGGAAGAACGTCTGCGTGGGGCGGAAAATGGCCGAGATTATGTAGGTGGGTATGTGCCTGCGCTTGAGTTCCATCAGATAGTTGCCCCAGAAGTCGTATTTCACAAATATCGCCATCGTGGGCTGCACGGCATTGAGAAAGCGCTTCACGTTGCCGCTCAGGTCAAATGGCAGGTAGCACACCACGTCGGCCATGTCGTAGTTTTTTCGTACCTCATAGCCCGATGGTGAGAAAAAGGTGAGCACGATGCGTGCTTGTGGCTGTTTCTCCTTAATCATCTCGATCAGTGGCCGGGCTTGCTCAAACTCTCCTAACGACGAAGCGTGAATCCAGATGTAGCCTTGGCCGTCGTGCTTTATGGCCTGTTGGAGCTTTGCCATGGTGTGTGCCTGCCCGTGGAGCATGAGGCGGGCTTTGCGGTTCTTTATCGAGGCTATGCGCACGGCAGCTTTATAGGCCCTGATGCCGAGGTTGTAGAATAAATCCATAATGAGGCTGGTGGTGTTGTGTGTGATGCAGTAACTGAAGTTAAAACAATGAATTGATAGGCTTTTTCTTGGCAGTCTTGTTCTTCCAGGTGTCAGAGCCTATATAGAATCGACAGGCCACTTGCTGCCAGAAGCCCGTGCAACGGCTGCCGGCGTGGAAGGTGAGTGTGGCCGTGAGATCGACAAAGTGATTGTGAAAAGCATGTGCACGCACATCGGTGCGGCTATACACCTTGCTGCAGTAGTACGGGTCGCCCAGGTTCAGCTCCGGCCCAAAGCGGTCGTAAAGCGGAAACAGGTCTTTGCCGGCCTTGAAAGTCTGGTCAAGTTCGAGCCATCGCCACTGTGCATTGGCCGTGGCGATAAATGCCGCCGGTGTGTGCCAGTGGTGCTCGGCGCGCTGTCGCTGGAATTGTAGTATGGCTCCGGCGGCAGCTTTGATGCCCACGTTTCCGGCCGTGGTGTGCAGTGCGAGCATGGGGTTGATGGTCGCATCGTCGTTAACGCCTTCGGTCTCAGGTGCATTTTTGCGCTTTGCCAGATGGTTGTAGCTGATGTGGCCTTCCACCCACAGGTGCCTGGTGAGCGGTGCCGCTGCGCTAAAGACGGTGTTGAATGCTTCGCGCCGGGTGGTGCTTTGCATCTGCCTCCAGTCGATCATCATTTGCAGCCAGGCACCGCCGGCGTGCCGCCACTGCAAGAGGGCGCCGCGCACGTTGGGCTGGCAATAGTCGAGCGAGTCGCTCCAAAGGTATCGTGGCAGTCTTTCGCGTAAGTGTGCCCGTGGAAACATGCCCAGATCCACCGTGAAGCGGCTGTCGTGATAGCGATAATAGACTGTTGGCACCACTTTGTAGCCTGCGCAGTCGTCGGTGAGCGGCTGGTACCAGGCAGCACCGGCCATGATGCTGTTTCGCCCGCCGTCGATGGTGAGTCCCACCTCAGGAGCCAGTCGGGTGAATAAGAACGTCTGGTCGGGGCACAATTCATCTCCGCCCTCGCGATTGTTGAGCACGGTGTTGAGATCAACGTTCCACAGCACTTCCTGTGCTTGCGTGCCGGCAAAGGCGGCCATAACGACCAGCACCGATGTGAGTAACCTGTTAAGCATCTATCGGCTGAATGTTTTGCAGTCCGCGCTCGATGCGGGCTACTGTTTCGTCGCATCCTAACAGCTCGGTGATGTCGAACATGTGCGGTCCCTTGCATTCGCCCACCACAGTCAGGCGGAAGGCGTTCATCACGTTGCCCATGTGGTAGTCATGCTCTTTGATCCATCCCAGCACAATCTCCTCGCTGTTCTTGCTCGTGAAGTCGTCGATGCCGCGCAGCACCTGTATGAGCTCGCGCATGATTGCCGGTGTTTCGGGTTTCCATCGCTTGCGCACGTCTTTCTCGGCATAGGTCAGTGGAGCGCGGAAAAAGAATGCTGCCTGATCCCACAGCTCCTCGATGAAGTTGACGCGTCCTTTCACCAGTCCCACGGCGCGGGCTATGTAGTCGTCGGTGAACGCTTGTGCGTCGGCATGGCGTGCCAGCACCGGTTTGAAGACCTGTGCCAGGCTGTCGTCGGGCATATTCATGATGTACTCGTGGTTGAACCACTTTCCCTTTTCGAAGTCGAATTTAGCGCCCTTCTTCGAGCAGTGCTCAAACGAGAATTCGTTGATGAGCTCTTGCATGGTGAACATTTCGCGCTCGTCGCCGGGGTTCCAGCCCAGCAGTGCCAGGAAGTTGACCACAGCCTGAGGCAGATAGCCTCGCTCGCGGTATCCGCTCGACACTTCGCCGCTCTTCGGGTCGTGCCACTCGAGCGGGAACACCGGAAATCCTAATCGGTCGCCGTCGCGCTTGCTGAGCTTTCCCTTGCCGTCGGGCTTTAGCAGCAGCGGCAGGTGCACAAACTGCGGCATGGTGTCGGTCCATCCTAATGCCTGATAGAGCAGCACATGCAGCGGTGCACTGGGCAGCCATTCCTCGCCACGAATCACATGCGACACTTCCATCAGGTGGTCGTCCACGATGTTGGCCAGGTGATAGGTTGGCAGGTCGTCGGCGCTCTTGTATAGCACCTTGTCGTCGAGTGTGCTCGAATTCACGGTCACGGTGCCGCGAATCAGGTCGTTGACCACCACTTGCTTGTCGGGCTCAATCTTGAAGCGCACCACATGCTTGGTGCCGGCGTCGAGCAGGCGTTTCACCTCGTCGGCCGGCATGCTCAGTGAGTTGCGCATCATCATGCGTGTGGAGGCGTCGTACTGGAAATTCTTTATTTCCTGGCGCTTGGCTTCAAGCTCCTCGGGGGTGTCGAAGGCAATGTAGGCCTTGTCGTTGTCGAGTAGCTGCTTGACATACTTGCGGTAGATGTCGCGGCGCTCGCTCTGCTTGTAAGGCCCGTAGTTGCCGCCTTCTCTCACGCCCTCGTCGATGCCTATTCCCAGCCATGCAAGGGCTTCGTTGATATAGTCTTCGGCTCCCGGCACAAATCGTGTGGAGTCGGTGTCCTCGATGCGCAGTATCATCACGCCGCCGTGCTGCCGCGCAAAGAGATAGTTATATAGTGCAGTGCGCACACCACCGATGTGGAGTGGCCCTGTGGGAGATGGTGCAAAACGCACTCTTACCTGTCGTTCCATAAACGTCTAATTATGTTATCTAAGTGTTTTGTTATGCAAAGATGAATGTGCGCATGAGCCAGTAGCATCCCATGCCGGCTATGTAGCCCAAAAATGCCACCCAGGTTATGCGCTTGAGATACCATCCGAATGTGATTTTCTCCAGTCCCATGACCACCACGCCAGCAGCGCTGCCGATGATGAGCATCGAGCCGCCCACTCCGGCACAGTAGGCCAGCAGTTGCCAGAACAGTCCGTTGACAGCCATGTCGCCTACCGGTGCTATGGGGTACATTCCCATGCATCCTGCCACCAGAGGCACGTTGTCGATAATGCTTGAGAAGATGCCGATGAGTCCGGTGACTATGTAGTGGTTGCCTCCGCTGATGTCGTTGAGCCATTTGCCCAATATGGTCAGCACCCCTATCTGCTCAAGGCAGCTGACTGCCATGAGGATGCCCAGGAAAAACAAGATGGTGCTCATGTCGATGCGCGATAGCAGGTGCGTGACGCGCTTCTTGGCCGAAATCTTGGTGCGCAGGCGCTTAGTGCCGTAGAATACCTCGGTGGTCATCCACAGCATTCCCAACACGAGCAGGATGCCCATGAAGGGCGGCAGCAGCGTGAGCGAGTGAAAGATGGGCACAAAAATCAGTCCACCCACACCCACTGCAAATATCGTGCGCCGCTCAATCTCGGTGAGCTCATCGACGGCAGTCTCGGTCACGACTCCAGCTGCAAGGTGGTCGCCTTTGAACCAGAACTGCATGATGAATGCCGGAATGAGCATCGACACTAACGATGGCAGCAACAGCTGCGAGATTACGCCGGCCGACGACACGAAGCCGCCGTTCCACAGCATGATAGTGGTCACATCGCCAATGGGCGAGAAGGCTCCTCCCGAGTTGGCTGCAATGATGACCAGCGTGGCATATATCCAGCGGTCTTCACGATCTTCCACGAGCTTGCGCAGGAGCATTATCATCACGATGCTTGTGGTGAGATTGTCGAGGATGGCACTCATGAAAAATGCGAGGAATGCAATGCGCCACATCAGCACGCGCTTGCTCGACGTCTGCAGTGCCCGTCGCACAAAGTTGAATCCTCCGTTCTGATCTACGACTTCAACAATGGCCATAGCTCCCATCAGGAAGAACAGGGTAGTAGCCGTCTTTCCAAGATGCAGTTCGATGGCATGTGTGACAGCCTTGTGGAGCTCCATGCCGGTGAGCCCGGCCATGTATTGTGAGGGGTCTAAGACAAAAAGTGTCCAGCATGCCACAAACATCAGTAGCGCAATGGCAGCTTTGTTTACCTTAGTGAAATTCTCGAGGGCAATAAAGGCATACCCAACGATGAAAACTGTAACTATTGATAATGTCAGTATTGACATATGAATGGTTAAATGCGGTTAAGTGGGCTTATTAATGAAATTTTTCTCTAATTGAGCCGCAAAGTTAATACTTTTTTTCTTAAAAAGTTATAATATAGCGTAGTAAAAAATAATGTTATACAGCACATTTGTGCCGTGCGCCTTCGGCGACATGTGTGCCGGTGTGTGATTGGCGCCTATTCTGGCCTCATTGCGCACTATGTGAGCTTGAGCATGCCGGCAATGTGAGGCATGGCCTCGGTGGCCGTCTGATCGACGCGCAGCGGTGTTACCGACACCCATCCGCGCTTGAGCCAGTAGAGGTCGGTGCGGTCGTCGTTGTCGTTGTCGCTCACATAGGTGCCCTGCAGCCAGTAGTAGTCGCCGCCGTGCGGGTCCACGCGGTGGTCATACTCGCGCTCCCAGTGTCCGATGGCCGTGGTGGTGATTTTCACGCCCTCAAAGTGGTCGCAATTTGCGGGCATGTTCACGTTCAGGCACACATTGCTCAGCGCGTCAAGATTGCCCAGCGCATTGTGAATGATATCTTCAATCACGCTCACGCATGGTGTGAAATCGATGTCGTGCTCAATGCTACCCACCGAGAATGCTATGGCCGGGATGTGTCGTGCCACCGCCTCGAGCACCACTCCCACGGTGCCGCTGTAGATGGTGCTCACGCCGGCGTTGTAGCCGTGGTTGATGCCCGAGAGCACCAGGTGTGGCCGGCGGCCGTCGAGCAGCTGGTCGAGTGCGAGCTTCATGCAGTCGGTGGGTGTGCCATCCACTTGCCACACGGTATAACCGTCTTCGTCGGTGGTTTTGAAGGCTCGCAGTGGAGTGGTGATGGTGATGGCACTGGATTTACCACTCTGGTGGTGAAGCGGTGCCACAACCACGACATCGCCCGCGCGGCGGGCAATGTCGATGAGCGTGTGTATGCCCGGGTAGTGAAGCCCGTCATCGTTGCTGATAAGTATTAGTGGACGCATCAGTACTTCTTACGTTGTGTGTAATGATGAATAACTCAATTCATTTCTTGTTGGTTGAGGCGATGGCTTATCTTCTGCGGCGAGATTTCTTGCCCGAAGTTTTCTTTGAGCTACTCTTGGCCGTGGCGGCTTTGCCGGCCTTTGTAGTGGCCTTTTTACCCTTGGCTTGTGCTTTGGTGGCCTTACTGCCCTTTGCCGGAATCTTGAGGTTGTCGCCCGCCTTGATGTTGTCGTCGTTCTTGATGCCATTGGCAGCCTTCAGCTCCTTGACCGAAACACCTGTGCGCTCCGATATTTCGCTGAGTGTCTCACCGCGCTTGATGGTGTGCTCGGTGGGTTGGGCCGGTTGTGCTGTGTGACGGCTGTGACGGCTGTTGCCGCGCTTGCCGCTGCTGCGGGTGTTCTTGTAGTTCTCCTCGCGTGAGGTCTTGCGCGAAGTATTCTTGTCGGCATACCGCTCGTTGCGCTTGTGCCACTGCTTGGAGTCGGCCGGAGCGGTGTGTTGCTGTGTTGCCTTGGGCTTTGGCTTGGGCACTTCGTCGGTGTTGACCTTGTGGTTGTGACGCGATGAGGCTGCCTCTTTTTCAATCTGTCGAACTTCTTCTATTTGCTCTTTCTCGTCGTCGCTGTCGGCATTGATTTCGTCTGCGTCAAGGCTGTAGTCGTTGCCATGCACGACGCGTATGTCGTCATCGTCGTCGCTGCCGGCCGCGCTTGTTGCCGGGTGAGCCACGCGCACTTTTTTCTTGGCTTGTACTTTCACCACCTGTCCGCGGCGTGCCTTGCCGTTTTTCATGCCATTGAGCGCGAGCAGTGAGTTCAGGCTCATGCCATAGTGTGATGCAATGCTCGAGTAGGTCTCGCCGCGGCGCACCTTGTGATATTCGGTCACGGTCTTGGTTTCGTAGGAGTATTCCACATTGTCGTTGCTGCCGGTGCTCACTGCTTGCGTGGCTCCCGTGGGCTCGACCACTTCGCGCTGTGCGTAGAGGTCGCTGCGATAGTTTGCAATAGAGTCTTCGCTCATGATGTAGCTATACACTTGCTGTGATGGCAGGATGAGTGTGTAGCTGCGCTGGCTGGTGCCCGGTATCACATCGTGCCGGTACTGGGGGTTGAGTGCGCGTATCTCGTCGAGGGGTATGTTGAGCACCTTGGAAATCTGGTTGAAGTTGATGCGGCGTGTGATGCCCACAGTGTCGGTGATGAGCGGCTTGCTGGCTAAGCTGGGGCTGATGTTGTGGCGCTTGAAGTAGGTCATGATGTAGTTGGCCGCAATGAACGCCGGAACGTAGCCTCTTGTCTCGCGGGGCAGGTAGCTGTAAATCTCCCAGAAGTCTTTGTTGTCGCCTCCGGCGCGACGCAGCGCCTTGTTCACGTTGCCCGGTCCGCAGTTGTAGGCGGCGATGGCCAGCGACCAGTCGTTGTAGATGCTGTAGAGGTTCTTGAGGTAGGTGGCAGCCTTTTCGCTCGACTTGTAGGGGTCGCGGCGCTCATCCACGAGCGAGTTGATTTCGAGCCCCAATCCTTTGCCTGTTCCCACCATGAACTGCCACAGTCCTGCTGCTCCGGCGCGTGACACGGCGTTAGGTTCGAGTGCACTTTCTATCACGGGCAGGTATTTCAGCTCCATGGGCAGATTTTCGCGCTCGAGGGCCTGTTCAAAGATGGGCATGTAGTACAGACTCATGCCTAACATTTCCTCTACCAGTGTGCGGTTGCGCTTCACATATCGGTCGATATATGATCTCACCACTTGGTTATATGGCATTTCGATGACGGTGGGCATAGCTTTCAGGCGCTTGATGTATTCTTGCTCGCTCACCTCACCTGTTGCGCGGTTTTCTACGTCGGCATCGAGAACGGTGTAGTTTTGCAGATACCAGTTTTTCATCAGTTCGCGCGTGTCGGTCTCGAAGCTCTCGGGAAAGACGATATCGTTGTCGGTAATGGATTCTTTAATCGACAAGATGTTTTTTCGCTCACGAGGCGCCGCCGTCACGGCCAGTGCCACTAAGGCTAAAACTAATAGGGTCTTCAGTCGGTTCATATTCAGTGTAGTTTATTGTTTGCGGTTAGAAATTAAATGCGCACTGCACGCCCAGTGTGGGTGTGCGTGTGGGTGTGCCCGGATCGACCACTGCCGGCCTCACTTTCATCGAGAGGTCGGGTGTGATGTCGAAGTGTGCCAGCTGTGCATCGACGTAGGCATCGATCATGCACAGTGCATACACTCCCACCATGCTAATGATGCAAATGTCGCGGTAGCGGCGATAGTAGTCCTTTTTGTTTTTTAGTGCTTTCTTCAGCCACTCCATGTCGAGGCTGCTCTCCTGTGTCGTGGGCGGGTAGAAGTTCATGTAGCTGCGAGTCTCGGGGTCGTTGTCGGTGGCATCGCGGTAGGCCTTGGTGTAGTCGTTATACATGCGATTGTTCCATGTCGTGCCGTAGCTCAGGCCCACGAAGGCGCCGATGACGATGGGCAGTTTCCAGTATCGGCGGTTATAGATTTGCCCTAATCCCGGGCACAGCGCCGAGAGCCATAGTGCCCGTGTGGGGCTGGGGTTGAAGATGCGTTTCTTGCCCAGTGCAGCCATCGAGAGGCTGTCGGCGGTGCTGATTATTTCCACGCCCTCGATGCCCTTTATCGAGTCGAGCGAGGCAAAATGCAGCGTGTCGCCGGCTACATTCACCACCTTCACGCCGCCGGTGGTGTGAAGGTTCTCTCCGGCAGGCAGTGTGACGTGCTTGCGCTTCATGCGCTTGTGCACAGTGGGTGGCTGCTCGTCGGCGACAGTGAGCTGGGCAACGCTGTCGGGCACCTGTTGTGCCGTGCATGGCTCAGGAAGTAGCATGAGCAGCAATGCCAGCATGGCCGTTGCTGCAATCAGGTGGCGATATGTGGTGATGGGTGTCGTGTTATCGGTTTTTTAGTTGGTCGAATATTGCGATGATTTTCTCTAATTCGGCTTCGTTGTTGAAGGGGAAGGTGATTTTCCCCTTGCCGTCGTTGTTGCAGGCAAACTTCACCGGCACGCCGAACGATGCCGTGAGGTGCTGCTGCAGGATGCGGTGGTCGCGTGATGCCGTGGTGCGTGGCGCCTTGGCGGCTGTGGTGGTGCCATGCTCGCTGTTGTATTGCTTGACGAGTTGTTCCACCTGTCGCACCGAGAGGCCGTTTTTGATAATCTCGTTATAGAGCTTGAGTTGTGCCGAGGGTTTCTCTATTGCGAGCAGAGCGCGTGCATGGCCCATGTCGAGCAGCTTGTCGCGCAGCCCGAGTTGCACCTCGGCCGGGAGCTTGAGCAGTCGCAAGAAGTTGGCGATGGTGGCTCGGTTCTTGCCGATGCGTTCGCTCAGCCGCTCTTGTGTGAGGCGGTACTGGTCGATGAGCTTGCGGAAGGTGAGCGCAATCTCAATGGCGTTCAGGTCTTCGCGCTGTATGTTCTCGATGAGTGCCATCTCGGTGAGCTCGGCATCGTTGGCAGTGCGCACATAGGCCGGCACGCTGGTGAGTCCGGCGAGCTTGGCGGCGCGGTAACGGCGCTCGCCCGAGATGATTTGGTAGGCCTTCTGCCCCACGCTGCGCACGGTGAGCGGCTGCACGATTCCCAATTCGCGTATGCTCATTGCCAGCTCCTCGAGTGCAGTCTCGTCGAAGGTGGTGCGTGGCTGGTCGGGGTTGGGAGTGATTTGGTTAATAGGTATTTCGTTGATTGCCGACGAGCCGCCAGTCTGTATGTCGTCCATCGAGATGAGCGAGTCAAGTCCTCGTCCTAATGCCTTGCGTTTCATCTTGTCGTTATGTGTCGTTGTTCTTTATAGGGTGGGGGTGTTGTCAGTTTGAAGCTTTGGCGCGTTCACGCATTCCCAATTCCTTTGCCAGCTGCATGTGGCTGGTGGCTCCGCGGCTTGTGGGGTCGTAGAGGATGGCGGGCAGGCCATGGCTGGGTGCTTCGCTGAGCTTGATGTTGCGCGGAATGACGGTGTTGAACACCATGTCGCCGAAGTGGCTCTTGAGCTCTTCAAAGATTTGGTTGGCCAGTCGCAGGCGGGCGTCATACATCGTGAGCAGGAATCCCTCAATCTTCAGCGACGGGTTGAGCCTGCTCTTGATGATGCGAATGGTGTTGAGCAGCTTGCTGATGCCTTCCAGTGCAAAATACTCGGCTTGCACGGGTATGATAACGCTGTCGGCAGCAGTGAGTGCGTTCACGGTGATGAGGCCTAACGACGGGCTGCAGTCGATGAGCACATAGTCGTAACTGTCTTTCACGTCGGCAATGGCGCGGCGCAAGACGTTCTCACGGTCGTCCTTGCTCACGAGCTCCAGCTCGGCGCCCACCAGGTCGATGCGTGAGCCGACGATTTGCAGGCGCTCGACGCAGGTATCGACGGTGGCGCTGTGCATAGGGTAGTCGTCGGCAAGGCATTCATATATTGATGCTGTGAGCTGCTTGGGATCTACGCCCAGTCCCGAGGTGGCATTGGCCTGCGGGTCGGCATCGATGAGCAGCACACGCTTGCGATTAGTTGCGAGTGAAGCCGCCAGATTGATGGCGGTGGTGGTCTTTCCCACGCCACCCTTTTGGTTGGCTATTGCTATTGTTTTTCCCATTAGATTATAATAAAATGTTTCACGCGTTAAATTTGCGACTGCAAAGGTAATGCTTTTCGTTCACGTAGCAGACATTAAACAGCGTTAAAATCACATAAATGTGAATAACTTGGCAGGATTGTTAATAACTTGCGATGTGGCGTGAAACATTTTGTTACAAAACAGAGCGAGTCACCCTGCGTGGGATGACTCGCTCTTAGAGTGTGCGGTGTGAGGTAGGTCTTACTTCACAATCTTGTAGGTCTTGTCGCCGTCGATAACGATGTTGATTCCGTTGAACGGACGGTTGCTCACCTGACCCATGGCGTTGACATAGCGCACATTGCCGTTCTGTGCAGCGTTGATGTCGGTGATGGCGGTGTGAATAGCCTGTGCGACCTCGACGTTGACAGTCACATCGCCGGCAGGCATGATGAAGCTGTAGGTGTTGTCACCTTCGTCGGTAAGGGTAACTTCGTCGCCGGCAGCGTAGCGCGGTGCACCGAATTCGCCGTTAAACTCGCCTTCGCTCGGAGTGACGCTCAGTCCTTCCACAACGCTAACGCTGTTGATGGTGTAACCTTCTTCGGCCACGATGGTGAGAATAACCTTGTCGCCCTCGGCAACCTTAGTGATGCGCGACTCGATGACTGTGCCGTCTTCCAGAGCGGCGCTGATGGTTGCATGCTCGGGAGCGTCGAAGCTCACAAAGCTCTCGGTTACAGGCTCCTGGGCCTCGACGAACTCAAGTGGCAGGAACTGGTTGTTGTTGTAGAAGCTTGAGATGCCATAGATGTCAAATGTCTTGCCCTCAAGTTCGGTGGGCAGGTCGATGTTGAATCGGTTGTAGATGGCAACGTTGTCCTCGCCCACGGTGATGTTGGTTCCGTCGAAGGTGGCACCCTTGATCACGGCGTAGCGGATGAAGTTGTCAAGGCCTACCTGGTCGGGAGTGAGTTCGATGGCTGTGGGAGCTACGTTCTGGGTAGCGGCAGCAAAGTCGGCAGGGTTCTTTACCTCGGGAGCACCGCGGAAAGTGGTCTTGGTTCCTGTCCAGCCTGCGGCGATGATGTCGCCGAAGTTGTAGGCCTGATTTACGTTGCCGTAGATGTATGTGCCGGCACCGTTGTTGTCCTGGACATAGAGGTTGTTACCGGTTTGTCCGAGCACGGTAACGTCGGCGTTGAAGTAGAATTCAGTGTCATCGGCAAAGGCGTTGACGGTAGCCAAGCTGGTGGGCAGGTCGATGGTGTAGGTAGCCTCGGCAGTTGCCTCCTGGTCGCCGTCGGTAGCATAAACCGAAACGGTAGTGGTCTCGTAGAGGGTGAAAGGCTCGGTGTAATCTTGCTCTTCGCCGCCATTCAGCTTGTAGCTGACAAGGGCGTTCTCGTTGTTGGTGCTGATAGTCACAGTAACGGGCTTATAGACGGTGCCTTCGGCGGCAGCAGTCATCGAGATGGTGAGGTCTTCACCGGCAGGTGCTGCGTTAACATACTCGAGGGGCATGAACTGGCCGTTGTTGTTGTCCCAGCCAATCACGCCATAGACGTCGTAGGTGCCGGCAAGGATGCCACTCATGGTGCCGAACTGGTCGTAGGTGGTGATGCTTGCTATTAAACCACCATCAGCAACTGCCACGCCCTTGATCACGGCGTAACGGCCGAAGTTGGCAAGGGTCAGGTCGTTGGCAGTGATTTCGATGGGAGTAACCTCGGCAGTTTGTTCTGCAAGTGCAAAGTCGGTGACTTCGGTAATCTCAGGCTTTGTTCTGTAAGTCGTCTTAGAGCCGCTCCAGCCTGCATTGATCACTTGACCGAAGGTGTAGCTGTCGGCCCAGTTGTTCTTTGCATCATAAACCATAGTTCCGGCAGTGTTGTCGGGCATCACGATGAACAAGTTTTTGTTTTTCTTACCCATGACCACTGTCTGAGCTGCATAGTTGAACCCTGTGCCGTCGTCAAGTGCGTTGACATCGACCAGCGAGGTTAACTGTGTTAACGGCTCGGTGATGGTGAACGAAACGTTTGCCCAAGCCGAAGCCTCAAATTCTTGAGTCTCACTGTTATACACAGCCTCGGCTGCATACAGCTTGTTGGCGCCTACTTTCAAGTTGGTTGTCGTGCTTTCGCCTAAGTTAAGCTCAGTAGCATTGGCACGAACGGAGGATGCTGCAATAGTGGGATCCTCGGCCAGCGAATACACATAGTAAGGAGTGACGGTGCCGTTGTTGCTGGTAATGGTCAGCGTCAGGGGCAGCTCCTCGGTTGAATAGCTGCTCTTGGGAGTCTCGCCATTGAGCAGGATTGTGGGGGCGGCCAGCGCCTGAGTACCATCTTCGACGGTAACAACGATCTTGGTTATACGCACCTGACTGCTTGCTGAAAGAGTCACTTCATTTGAAGAACCTGTCCAAGTGCCGATATTGCCATTGTAAGAATAATTTGTGCCGGAAAGTTTGCCAGGACCATAATTGCTGGTGCCTGAGGCAGTACATGTAATCTCGATACCGGTAATGGTTCCATAAGTAGCTGGCAGAGAAACAGTCATGCTTGTGTTAGCATAGACGCGATAGTTGTCAGTCCTGCTCATCGTGGACATGCTTACTGTAACGTTGTCTTTAGTAACAGACGTTTCTCCGGTGTCGGTTCCGGCAACAAACGTCACAGTACCTGCCCAGGCTGCGACCGTGAGCAGGGTCATCATCATGAAAGATAAAAATTTCTTCATTTTGAATTTGTTTTAGGTTAATATAAAATAAAAACTAATAATTTCTTTTAATTCAAAGGCTTGGTTGTGAAACAAATGAGAGTTTGCAACTGCAGTCGCAAACTCTCATCGTATTTTCGTCACAGCATAAGCATAGAGCACTATAGGCACCGGTAAGTTCCGCACCAATGGTGAGCAGCCCTGTGGTGGTGCATGCCCACGATGTAGTTGTCGCGTTGGCGGTCAGGAACCTTATTCTATGCTTGTGGAGTGTCATTCTCAAATTTTTTGCAAAGTTACTGCTTGTTGTCCAAATCTCAAAATGAAACCCGAAAAAAACTGGTTACTGGGCCATGAAGGCTTCGACGTCGGCGGGGTGGTAGGGGATGCGTTCTTGCCCCAGGAAGCGGCATCCGTCGGCGGTGATGAGGATGTCGTCCTCGATGCGTATGCCGCCGAAGTCTTTGTAGGTCTCGAGCAGGTCGAAGTTGAGGAACTCGGCGCAGTGTCCGCTGGCGCGCCAGTCGTCGATGAGTGCGGGGATGAAGTAGATGCCCGGCTCGT
>DGVT01000030.1:0-28914 GCA_002395965.1 Porphyromonadaceae bacterium UBA4277 | reverse complement strand
TAGATGCCCGGCTCGTCGGTGACCACGAAGCCCTGTTGCAGGCGGCGTCCCATGCGCAGTGCGTTGGTGCCGAACTGGTCGAGGCGCGGGCGTGTCTCGTCGTCAAAGCCCACATAGATTTGCTCCAAGCCTTCCATGTCGTGCACGTCCATGCCCATCATGTGTCCCAGTCCGTGTGGCAGGAACATGGCGTGAGCTCCGGCAGCCACCGCCTCGTCCACATCGCCGCGCATGAGTCCGAGCTCCTTCAGCCGCTCGGTCATCAGGCGGCACACGCTCAGGTGCACGTCCATGTATTTCATGCCGGGTTTGGAGATGGCCAGCGCGTGGTCGTGGCACTCCTCAACGATGCTGTAGATGTCGAGCTGGCGCTGTGTGAACTTCCCGTTCACGGGCATTGTGCGTGTGTTGTCGCTGCAGTAGTTGTTCACCGTCTCGGCGCCGCAGTCGCACAGCACCAGCCGCCCGGCTTCGAGTTTAGCCATCGATGGGTTGCCGTGCATGATCTCGCCGTGCTGTGAGAAGATGGTGGCGAAGCTCTCGTGTGCTCCCAAGCTGTGAGCTATGCCGTCGATTTGTCCGCCGATGTACTTCTCGGTCACTCCGGGCTTTACCAGTCGCATGGCTGTGGTGTGCATCATGTAGCCGATGTGTGCGGCACGTTCCAGCTCTTCGATTTCCTGCGGCTCCTTCACGCTGCGCATGTTGATTACTGCCATGCGCAGCTTGTGCGACACGGCATTGCGCTGGTCGCGCGGGTGTATGCCCAGCAGGTCCATGATTTGGATCATGGTGTCGTGTCGGTAGGGCGGCAGGAAGTGGATGGCGCGTCCCTGGCGCACTGCCTCGTCGCAGATGCTTTTGAGCTGTGCCATGGGTGCCGTGTGAGCCACGCCCACCTGTGCGGCCATGTCGGCCACGCTATCTACCGAGCCATACCACACGATGTCTTCGATGTCGATGTCGTTGCCCACCAGTGTCTCGCGATTGTTGTCGATGTCAATCACGCCCACCAGCCCGTCGCGCTGCTGCCCGAAGTAGTAGAGGAATGTAGAGTCCTGTCGGAAAGGGTAATAGGCATTGTTGGGATAGTTGCACGGCGACTCGTTGTTGCCGAACAAGATGATAACTCCGTCGCCCACCAGCTCCTTGAGCCGTGCGCGCCGATTGATATAGGTTTCTTTACTAAACATAGTGTTAATTAAAAAATGAAAAATATTATGTGTTGCAAATATAGTGATTTTTACTGTAACAGCATCGCGACAGCTCGTATAATTTGTCAAATGAGCTGGTTGAGAGCCTCTCCCGATGTTCATAAACGTGCCTAAAAGTGTCCGGAAAGTGAAGCTGTTAATATTTTTTTTTGATATTTAATTGTTCTTTTACGGGAATTTATTACCTTTGCACCGGATTAACAGAGTTCATCAATAAGTTTGCCCTTGTAGTTCAATGGATAGAACGTGGGTTTCCTAAACCTAAAATTTGGGTTCGATTCCCAGCGGGGGTACGCTTTATCTGGCTATAAGGCACTGCAAATGAATGGTTTGCAGTGCTTTTGTTTTTGTGTTACTGGCGAACTACTGGCAAATGCTTATTTTTTTCGGTCACTTTTGCTTGTTTTTTTCGGTCGTTAAATTGGCCGGCATGAAGTCCTTTTGCCCATTTCCTTGAAACAAAAAGCCAGCACACCATGAAGGCACACTGGCTTAAAATCAATTATAAGGCTTCACTAATTACTATGTCAGTCCATTTTCTTTCATCAGTGAATCAAACTTGGTTTGGTCGAAGGTCACATAATCATCAGCAGAAGGAAATGTACTATAAGTGCAAAGCTTCCTGATTTCGGCTTCAGGGTCTTGTCGGCTGGTGTCCATTAATTCCACCTTGCTAATTACATACATGGCTGCTTTAAGCCTTGCTGCTTCGTTGTCTGATTTAAGTGTGTCTTTCACTGCTTGCATTGCATCAGCATAAAGCCCACACAAGCCATTTCTGATGTTGTCCTGAATGATTTGGCACTGCTGATTAAAGAAGCACTGAAAATTGATTTTCTGCTGCCACAAGTAGATTGTAGCCCTATTCACATTTACCTTGCTGGCTACTTCGGTGACACTCTCGCCTGATGCCAGCAATATGGCTGCTTGCTCTTGCACTGGTGTCAATCCAGTCACCAGTGTCAAATTCGTAAAGTTTTGTTTAGTTTTGTCCATTATGCTATTTTCTCACTACTTTAGTATGATTAATACTTGAATTCACTCCAGCATATAAATTTATATGTTTTTGATATATTATAAAAGGGGGGCGGGGTAGGCTGTTGCTTTCTAACCGGTGCCAGTGTAGCCAGCTAAATTGTCAGGGTTGTTCTCCAGTACTTTAGCCAGCTTTTGCGACAAGTCCCACTTGCTGGTGTCAGCCTCTTGCATCTTGTCAAGAATGGCTTTTATTTGCCTTCTACGGCTGTTTTTGTCGGCCTTGCTTAATACTTCATCACTGAAAGAATTGATGCGAGCATAAAGCATTTTTCGCACTTCCTGAAGTGTCCTACTTTCGTTGATGCTATCTTCGGCCAACACCATTGCAATAATGGTTGCTGTTGACAAGTCTTTTTTGTTGGTTGGTTCTACGATATTCGCCATAGGAATCAGTCTTTGATATTGCAAATATAAATCTTCCTTGAATATGCCTTGCCAGTCGGGGTTAACAAGATTGTAGAGCATAACACCTTGCCCATGATTTAGCACTTCGGGCTTCAGGTAGTGGGCTTCCCATTTCAAATAATTCATTTTGGGATTCCAGCCGGCTTCTTGAATGGTGTTTCTTCGGTTCATGCCTTGCTTAAGCTTGATATTTCTGCCAGCATCATACATTTTCAAATCCACATTAGAATCTTTCCACCTTGTCAAATTGCCCTTGTCCTTGCCGATAATTGACTGGTTTAGTTTCTCGCTGGGTTTTGCCTTGTGGTGCAGAATGTAGTCCTTTGGCTTTTCCTCAACTTCGATTATTACACCATATTCAAAGCCCTTTACAATGCAGTCCCACAAGTCCACATGAATCAAATTGCCGATGTGGTTAATAGCTTCGATGAAAGTTTCATGGCTATAAGTGAAATTGTGTCCCTGCCAGTAGTACATAATACTTCCTTTTATTTGTAGGCAAGTCATTGGATTATAATATATGTCAATCCCCTCACAGCCTTCAAGCCTATATCTTGCACCACCTTCAGGGTATGCTGCCACCATTTGGCAGTGTCCGAAAAATGGTGTACCTTTGTGGCTGTGATTCGGCTTTATTATGCTAATGAAGTCAATCATTTTATAATCCACTGGAAGGGTCTTGCTGTGAAGCATCACCCTTCTTTTGTTCTACATTATATTGTCCACTCTCCACAAGCTGCTGAAGGTATTTCATAACTTGTTCCATGTCATAGGGATTTCCCATGCCAGCGAAATAGAAGATAACAATACTTTCCCACCGGTCGGTGCTATACAACACGATCAAGTCACCAGTGTCACCTTCGATTCTTCCCGATGCTCCAGTGATGCCAATAGTACCATAGCCGATGAAAAGGGGGTATAATGGCACTTGCCATATTTGTGTCCTTACATTGAAAGGCTTGTGCTGCTTCAGGGGTGATTCTTCTTTTAGGGTGAATCTGCCAAGAAGCTGCCCCACTATTGGGTGTAGCATATTTCTGCCTTTTCGTTTAACTTTGGTCATTTCGCTGCCCCTGCTTATTGATAGCCTATTGGGAAGGATTTGGCTTCCATGCTGCCAGTAATAGCTGCTGGCTTTGCCTTCTTTGCGCTGGTAGAATGTTACCAACATTGATTTACTAATAAATTCATTAATCATTTTATAATCCTTTCTTTTTAGTTGGTTTTTGCTTTGATGTAGTGCTGCTGCATGAAGGCTTCAATGTCAGCCCTACGCACATAAATTTTCCTACCAAACTGGCTGAATGGTATTACTCTTTTGTCACGATAGTCTTGCCAAGTTTTGGCCGACACACCAAGCAGCTTCCTTGCTTCGGTGCTTTCGAGCCACTGGGCATTAATTTCGGTTTCGGATTTGGTTTGCAGTGTGTCCTTCACTTGTTTAAGCAAATCCTTAATGCCAGCCCATTCTGATTCAGGAAGTGCTACCATTAAAGGAACTGCTGTGGGGGTCGAAAGTTGTGTCATTTGCACTTAAATCAATCAGGAAAAACAATTCACAACATTGTGGCTTGTGTCTGATTGCCGATGCAAAATTACTTTCGGTAAATTAGTGTGCCAAAGGATTTTAAGGAATATTGAAAAACTTTTTTCAAGCCTTTTTTATTCCAAAAATAGAACAAAAAAGGCATCTAAAAAGATGCCCATTCTATTCCAGCAAAATGCATGGTTAAAGTGTATCATGAAATTCAAGCCCAATGCCCTTAAACCTTGCAACAAGAATCTGCTGGGTGTCGGCTGATTCATATCTAACAGCTTGCTTATATAAAGACTTGATGTAAGATGCTTTTGCTATATTCAGTTTTTTGGGGTCATACTTGTCCCAGTCCTTCTTCATGGCTTCATCAATCAAGCCAAATAAGTCCATGCAGTCAAAAATAAGCCGATAATCTTTATTATGATTCCCTTTGTAATATCTTCTAATTTCCAAAATAAGCCAGTGTAATTTGGTGTTTTGTACCTTCTTGCCAGCCTTGTTGCTGATAGAGTTAAGTCTAATAGCTTCCTCAACTTGTTCGGGGGTCACTTCCTCACAAATAGTAAAACCTTCAGCATAATATTCTGCATTTGAAGTGTCGGTGCAAAAGGCATCTAAATCTTCATCACTAATATAGAAGCCTTCTTCATAAGTACAACCATATTCATCAGCGAGAAAGTCTAATTGTTCCCTAATCCATTCTTCGGTATCTTTGTTGTTTCTCCAGTCCTTCAGGTCGGCTTCGGCTTCCTCAATGGTCATTTGTCGCTGATGCATACCAAATGCCTTGTATTCTTCGATAAGGATTTGCTTAATAGCTTCCAGTGCCTTGTGACTGGTTATTATTGTCTTGCCAGCTTTTACTGGCTCATTGTTGAAAATTGCAAGAAGTTGCTTTGCCAGTTTTGTTGCTGCATCTATTCTTGACCTTGCTTTATTTTCTATTTCAGTTAAAATGTTTGTAAAGTCAAGTGCATCACAAGCTGTAGCCTGAAATGCTTCCCATAATTGACTGGTGAATTGTTCTAAAGGGGTCTTTAGTAGAAGCCTTGTAAAGTCACCATGTTTGCTGTTTACTTGTTCCAAATCCATAACATATAAATTTGTATGCTTTTGTTATATCATTAAAGGGGGTGCTGGCTCACTGGTTGAGGGAAGCCAGCACCGAAGTTATTTCTTCCTCATTCATGCCCTGAATCAATGCCAGCAGTTGTGCCTTCTTGTCGGTCGGGCTACCAAAGACTGATTCCAGTGCCTTGTCATTCTCATCAGTATTGAAGTTGCCCATGTAGCCTTCAGTGGTTTGTAGCCTTGAATGTGCCAGCAAAGCCTTCACTTTGTTGCTTTCTATGCCCTTTTGTGCTGCTATACTGGCAAAGGAATGTCGGCTAATGTGCATTGATACTTTCTTGCTGATGTCGGCCTTTTCAGCCAGTCTTTTCAGGCTCTTATTTATCAGTGCATTTTTAGCAGATACTTCTTCAAATAGTTTCTGCTTCATGTCGCTGGGAAGGGTGTCCCTATCAGCCTGAAGAATGGCACTGGCATAAGTCTTTCGGTTGTCCATGAAAGGGAAAATGTAATCAGTGGGCTTGCTGGATTCAGTTCGATATAAGTCAAGAATGGCTGCTGCTTGTGGCACCAGCTTCAAGTCCCTTGTCTTGTGATTCTTGCCCATTTGGTAGTTAAGCCTACCACCTACCACATTAAGCCACCTCAACTGAAGCAAATCGCCAGCCCTGATACCGGCACAATAGAAGCTGAATAAGAAACAGTTTCGGCTGTGCCAGTCCAAGCTGCCTTCTTTCAGTTCCAGGGCTTCCAGTGCCTGAATTTCGCTGCTGTCAAGCTTCTCTTTTTCGGTCTTGATGCCACTAAACTTGAACACCAAGAAAGGATTTTTGTCCGGGGTGATATAGCCCAGTTCCATGCCTCTTTTCAATAGTGTCTTGAAAACCTTGAGAATTACCACAATGGAATTTTGATGAAGCATTTTATCAGCCTCCTTCTTGCCCCTGGCATTGTGAAGTGTGTGAAGGTGGTCATCAAACCTTGTGACAAATTCAAGTGTGATTTCGCTGAAAAGCACTTCTTTCTTGTGCCTCATCTTCTTGTCCATGAAGCCGGCCAGCTTGTTAAGAAAGCCGTTGTACTTCTTCCAGTTCCTGATTCCGCCGGCATCAAGAATTTGCTGGGTTCTTTCGGCTGCAAAGCCTGAAAACTCCAGCCCTGCTTCGGTGCTGTCCCATTTCAGGAATGTGTGCGATTGTTCTTCACCCTTCACCAGCAAAGCAACACTTTCGGCTGTGGCTGCTGATGTTTCCTTCAGTTCCTTGTAACTCTTTCGAGCATCTTCAAGAAGGTCGGCCAAATATTCATTCCACACTTTGCTGTTAGGCTCACTTTCTCTAATCCAGTTGTTGCCCTTGCACTTTGCATTGAAGTCACCTTTGCGGTTCAGTAAGATGTCAGTCTTGATTCTCTTTCGCTTGCCAGCGATTGTGACACATAACAAGATGTTATACTTCTTGTTGCGGTTCGGTTTAGCGTTAAGTTCAAATCGGTAGGTTGCCATGTCAAAATCATCTTATAATCCACTGCAAAGGTAAGCACATTATTATTTACTGGCAAATCTACTGGCAATATTTTTATACTTAAATACATTTTATTTGTTCCTATTTCCAAAATTATTACTACCTTTGCAGTGAAATTCAGCCAATTATGATTTTAATTAATTGTAACAAATTACTATTTTTGTATTCCCAGCGGGGGTACGCTTTAGCGCGATTTTTGTGTTGCAACCTCATTGAGAGGCTGCAACACAATTTTTTATAATGAGGTGTAGGTCATTATTCAAATATAAGTAGTAATTTTGCATCGTGTTACAGTCAGTAATAAAGTTGATGCGCGTGCCGCAGTGGCTCAAGAATGCTTTTGTGTTCATGCCGCTGTTCTTCGACCACAAGTTCACCGATGGCCGCCTGCTATGGCTCACAGCCTTGTGTGCCATAGCGTTCTCGTTGTCGGCCAGTGCCGTGTATTGCCTTAATGACATCCTTGATCGCGAAGCCGATGCCCGTCATCCCGAAAAGTGCCACCGTCCCATAGCCTCCGGCGCCCTGAGTGTGTCGGCCGGGTGGGCAGTGCTTGCCGTGTGTGTGGTGCTGTCGGTAGTCATCACGGCGACGTGTCTTCCTGTCGAGGCCTTGTGGATTTTGCTGGCCTATATGGCACTCAATGTGGCCTACAGCTTGTGGCTCAAGCATCTGTCGATAATCGATGTGACAGTGGTGGCGTGCTTCTATGTGATGCGCGTGCTGGCCGGTGCCGCCACGGGGCATATAGTGCCATCGCAGTGGATTGTGGTGATGACATTCCTGCTGGCGTTGTTTCTGGTGCTGGGCAAGCGTCGCGACGACGTTGTGCTTAAGGCCGACGGCCACCATGAGGCCCGCCGAGGTGCAGCCGACTATAACATTGAGTTCCTTAACATGGCGCTGACCATGGTAGCCACTATCACTGTAGTGGCCTATATGATGTATAGCATGAGTGCCGAGGTGATGCAGCGTTTCGATAGCGACTACACGTTTACCACGGCAGCCTTTGTGCTTGCCGGAATGCTGCGCTACATGCAACTGGCTGTGGTGGACCGCCGCAGCGGCAGTCCCACACATGTGCTGATGCACGACCGCTTCATCCAGGGCTGTGTGGCCGGCTGGGTGGTCACCTTTATAATAATAATCTATCTCTAAGCAGAAGGGTCATGCAACGCATCACAGCTTTTGACTTCGACGAAACCATTACCACTTGCGACACACTGCCGTTGCTGCTCAAGCACAGCTTTGGGCGGCTGCGCTGGTGGTGGGGAGTGGTGTGTTGCCTGCCGTGGATTGTGCTCTACGAGCTCGGTGTGCTCGACGGAGGCCCGGCCAAGGAGCGGCTGCTGTCGCACTTCGTCAAGGGCATGCACTACGACGACTTCAAGCAGATGTGTGAGGCTTTTGCCGGCCGTTATCGTGCCGGCCACACCCGTGTCGAGGCCCTTCGTGCCATCGACGAAGCCCTGGCTCACGGCCAGCGTGTGCTGGTGGTCACGGCCAGCATGCCCGAGTGGGTGGAGCCGTGGCTGCAGCGCCCCGGTGTGACAGTCATAGGCACCGAGCCCGAGGTGGATGCCCACTGTCGCCTTACTGGCCGCTTTGCCACACCCAACTGCAACGGCTCGGAGAAGTGGCGCCGCATAGTGGCCGCAGTGCCCGAAGTGGAGCGGCAACAGCTGGCGGCGGCCTACGGTGATAGCCGTGGCGACCTGGCCATGCTCGGCCATGCCCAGGCGGCCTATTACCGCAGTTTCGACACCCCCACCGACGTCAAAACGCTGCCCGGCAAGCCTCATGCCATGATGTTCCCCTTGCTGCTGGTGGCACTTGTGGCCTACCAGTTGCTGGGCGTGTTCTTCGGGATGGACGTGGCCGATGCCGGGTTCTATCTCACATTCTACGACAATATCTTCACTCATCCCGAGAGTGTGGAATATAACTTCATGTACTACCTGAGCGGTGTGATAGGCGGCACGGCGCAAAGTCTGTTCCCCTCGATGGGGATGCTGGGGATGCGCCTGTTAGGGGTGATGTTCAACACGCTGTGCGCCGTGGCACTCTACCTGGCTTTGCGGCGTCACATCGACTTCTGGGCGATGGCCTTGGGCTTCACCCTTGTGGTGGCATCGTTCATTGCACCGCCCTACACGTTGAGCTATGACCTGTGCACAGTGCTCTTCTACTCGGCTGCCATTGCTGTGCTGTGGAAGGGCGTGAACGGCGGTCGTCCGGCGGCCTTCGTCACTGCCGGTGTGCTGTTGGGGCTGAATGTGCTTGTGCGCATTCCCAATGTGCTGGGCCTGAGCCTTGCCGTGGTGCCACTGCTCAAGGCGGTGGTGAGCGCTCGCCGTGCCGGCAGCAGCATTGCCTGGAGGCAGCCGTTGCTGCAATCGGCCGTGATGGTGGCCGGAGCCTTTGCGGCTATAGGCGTGGTGATACTCCTCATGCCGTCGGCCCACAAGCATGCTTTTGCCAATGTCCTTGCCGACTTGCATGCCATAGCCTCCGACACCAGCGGCACAGCCTCACACACCACCGGACAGATGATAATGACCCAGCTGCGCTTCTATGGCACCGAGCTGTGGACGGCCATAAAGCTGGCTGTGCCCATTGCGGCCTATGCCGTGGCGCATCATCGTCGGGCCGCACACCCATGGGCGTGCATGGCAGTCAAAGTGGCTTCAATAGCCTTGTTTGTCTATTTCACAGCTCGAATGCACCCGTTGCAGCCGGTGTGGCTCATGGCCTTGTCGGGCTGCATAGCCGTGATGGCTGCCGATCGTGGCCGTAGCATCACCTGGGCCGCCCTTGCCGGAGCGATGATGATGCTCATCATGCCGTTAGGCAGCGACGGAGCCTACAACAACGGTACCATCATAGCTTGGGCGGCCGCTCCCGTGGCTGCTGTGTGGTGGAAGGACCGCACGCGGGCACCGTTTGTGCTCACACTCATTGTGGTGTGTGCCGTGCGCATGGTGACCGGCGGAGCCTATTTCGACGGCGGGTCGCTCACAGCCAAGCAGCATACCGTGGCCTCTCCCCGGGCCACCGCCATTTTCACCACTGCCCAGCGAGCCACGGTGCTAAACACCGTGCTCAGCGGCATTGCACCGCACATCGAGCCAGGCACCACACTGATGGCCTACGGCAGTATTCCCACGCTCAACTACCTCACCGGCACGCACCCCTACCTGGGCTGCTCCTGGCCCGAACAACTCAGCGCCGCCATGCTCAAGGCCAAGCTCGACAAGGCTTCGGTCGCCGAGCTGCCACCCGTGCTTCGCCAGAAGTTCAACACTTTAGGGCCGGAGTGGGGCACGCCTTCTGAGCAGTATCTCACCGACTATGGCACGCAGAATGCTTATCAAGACAACAGTAAGCTGCAGGTGCTGAACGATTTCCTTGAAAAGAACCTTTATAAAGTGGTGTATGAAGACACACATTTTGTGCTGTACAAATCTTCGCTGCCACCAACTGAGAATAATGTGAAATGAAAGAGAAGTTGCAAAACATATATGTTGCGGTAGTAGCCGCCGTCGTTCTATGCCTTTCGGGCATGGTGGCGCCCGGTGGTGCCTGTGATGCAACTTCGCGGCCCCCTGCCGTTGTAGCCGACGGCGGACAACTGTGTGATGCCAGCCTCTGGGTGCGCGAGACTGGTGATAAGTTGGCCTCGGCAGCGGCTGCAACGACAATCAATGCCACGCCTGTGGGCAATATACGCTTGCATGTGTGCTTCACAGCCGACCATGAGTTTGCAGCCGTGCAGATGTTGCGATTTGGCGACTATCAGTACCGCGCTGTTACGCGGCCTCGCGTGCTCGAAGGCGCAGCCGCTCGTGCTTTTATGGACTTTATATTGAAAACTAATAAAAAACCATGACCTTCTTAACATTAGCAATTGTACTTACCTTTGTCTTGGGCTATGTGTGCATAGCCCTTGAAAGTGTGATCAAAGTAAACAAGGCTGCCATAGCCCTGTTTATGATGGTGGTGTGCTGGACGCTGTTTATGATCGACCCCACCGCCTTTATCAATGTGCCCGACGGCATGTCGATTCACGAGGCAGTGAGCAGTGCCATCGAGCACCATTTGGGCAATGCCTCTACCACACTGTTCTTCTTGATGGGTGCCATGACCATCGTTGAGGTCGTAGATCAGAACGGCGGCTTCAACTTTGTGCGTAACACCCTGCGCACGACGAGCAAGCGCTCGCTGCTGTGGCGCATAGCACTCATGACATTCTTCTTGAGCGCTATTCTCGACAACCTCACCACGAGCATCGTGATGATCATGCTGTTGCGCAAACTCATATCGTCGCGCGACGACCGCATGCTCTATGCCGGAATTGTGGTGATAGCAGCCAACTCGGGTGGCGCATTCTCACCTATCGGCGACGTTACCACCATCATGCTATGGAACCAAGGCCTGATAACAGCAGGTGGTGTGATAAAAGAGGTGTTCCTGCCATCGTTGTTGTCGCTGGTGATTCCGGTGCTCATAGCACAGTATATGCTGCATGGCCAGTTAGACGTGTCGCAGGTGACAGCCGACGATGCCGCCGAAGACGAGCTGACAAGCCGCCAGCGCCGCACGGTGTTTGCACTGGGTGTGGGCGGACTGATTTTCGTGCCCGTGTTCAAGTATATCACCGGTCTGCCCCCATTTGTGGGCATATTGCTGGTGCTGTCGGTGCTGTGGCTTACTACCGAGCTGTTCTATGCCCACCTGAAGAAACGCCGCTCCGAAACCAGCTGGCATAACCGCGTGAGCAAGCTGCTCTCTCACATCGACATGAGCACCATTCTGTTTTTCCTGGGCATCCTCATGTCGGTGAGCTGCCTCGAGCAGATAGGTGTGCTCACCACTGCCGGAAAGTGGCTTGATGCGGCCAGTGGCGGTAATCACTATCTTGTGACCGGGTCGATAGGAGTGATGTCGAGTATCGTCGATAACGTGCCTCTGGTGGCAGGCTGCATGGGAATGTATCCTGTGGCGGCTGCGGGCGACATGGCTGTTGACGGCGTCTTCTGGCAACTGCTTGCCTACTGTGCCGGTGTGGGCGGCTCGATACTCATCATCGGCAGTGCTGCCGGTGTGGTGGTGATGGGACTGGAGAATATCTCGTTCGGATGGTATTTGCGTCGCATCTCGTGGCTGGCCTTTATAGGCTTCATCATCGGCTTGCTGTATTACTGGCTGGAACGCACATTCATCGTCTGAGATAAAACGAGGCAATTCCTTATACCGAGCTCACGTTACGTTGAGCTTGGAGAGGGACTATAGAATAGTGAGGGGGATGCCGGAATTTCCGGCGCCCCCCTCACTCATTTTTCCTGATAGTGACTGATGGCGATCAATAGTTCTCGGCCTTGAGCTGGAAGTAAGATTGCGGATGGTCACACACGGGGCACACTTCGGGTGCCTTGGGGCCGACGTGTATGTGCCCGCAGTTGCGGCACTGCCAGATGGCGTCGCCGTCGCGCGAGAACACGAGGTCACCCTCGATGTTGGCCAGCAGCTTGCGGTAACGCTCCTCGTGGGCCTTTTCGATGGCGGCCACACCTTCCATCTTGTCGGCTATCTCGTCAAAGCCTTCTTCGCGAGCCACGCGGGCCATCTCCTTGTACATGTCGGTCCACTCATAGTTCTCGCCTTCGGCGGCAGCCTTCAGATTTTCGGGTGTGCTCTTGATGGCTCCACCCTCAAGCAGCTTAAACCACATCTTGGCGTGCTCCTTTTCCTGGTCGGCCGTTTCTTCGAAGATGGCTGCTATCTGCACATAGCCGTCTTTCTTGGCCTTAGAAGCGAAGTAGGTGTACTTGTTGCGGGCCTGCGACTCGCCTGCAAAGGCGATTTGCAAGTTTTTCTCGGTCTGTGTTCCTTTGATTGATTTCATAGTGTGTTGAAAGTGTTTATTAGTTGATAAATGTAATGTTGCGAGCATGCATGCGCCGTCGCCGGCACAGTAGGGGTGGCACCGTTTGCTGCGGTGCATAGATTTTAGTTTACAAAGTTATGAAATAATTATGAATTATGAATTAAGAATTATGAATTAATTCAACTTTCTTAATTCAGATACTTGAAGATACTTGAAGCTTGAGTAAAATTGAAAGAACTAATTAGTGGGGCATAATGGCTGACGCACGGCATTATTAAGCCTTGCCACGTTGTGCATCTCAACTTCAAAGCCGATTACGCGGATGTACGTTTCTCGGATCTTTATATATCTTCTCTTTCTGGGGATGTGTCATAATTCTATTTCATAAGGCTTTGATTGAATTTTGAGATTACGTCACTGATATAGTGCATCTTCGAAGCACCTTTTAAGTCGCTGTCTCTCACCAAGCTGCGCACATCTTCGATGTTGCTTGCATGGTGTTAAAGAAATGGTCGCATCTTCGATGCGCCTGCGTTTTCAACGCTTTTTCTGAATTATGACACACCCACTCTCACGCAGTCATCTGACCCCACTTAAGGAGCATCTGCTCCCGTAAAGTGGGGTTAAAGAGATAAATTCGTCTATCGACGAAAAGGTAAGTGTATCAAAAGTCAGCAAAAGCGTCGAAGACGCTGGGAGGTTGTTGCAAAACTCCCAAAAGACAAAAAAGCTACGGATTAATCTGACTTTTCTAATTTTTAATCGCCTGAAATAGAGAGGAATAAAAAATATATAAAATATGATAATTCAGAAAAATCACTTGTTTGTTAAATTTTGTCGGATTTTTGCAACACCCTCACTTCGTGTTAAAGACATGCAAGAACCACAGCGGGGTTCGCAGCTTGGTCGCAGGATGTAGCGGGAAAGTGCCTCGAAGAGGAACTTTGTAGCACTATCTGAGCATGTTAGCTACTTTAGAAACTTAAATTTTGAGTCCACTTGAAAAAGTCCTGAAAGGACTGTAAGCCGCCAGCCCAGGGCAACGCCCTGGGTGATAATCAGCAAGTTACATTTCGCCCTGAAAGGGCAAAAGCACAAAATGCGACTTTTTCAAGTGGACTCAGTTAATCAATTTGCAGAGCTTAATGAACTCAATTTATAGGATGAGATGGCTCGAAAGACTTTAGATAGCAGGCTGAGGTGGTGAGAAATGTTAAATTTTCGGTTTTTAAGTGTTGAAGAAAGTAAAAATCGGGGAGGGGTAAAAAATAAGTATTAATTTTGTAGATTACAAATTTGGGTTTCGTTTGTTTCGGATACTTGAGTAGTACCATAAAGTGAGATGCTAAAAATAAATTCTGAGCTATATACCTAAAAAACTGTTGATATGAAGAAACAACTACATTTAATTTTTTGCCTACTGGCAATCGTGTTCTATGTTGCGCCGGTTAATGCCGATTCTTATGTAACTAAGGATATTTATATAGTCTTAGGAGAATCGGTGACTGTTGACCCCTATAAAGACTCCGGTCTGTCGAGCGAATGCGTAATTTCGACAGATGCAAGCTTATGGGAAGTAGGCGAAGCAAATGCCCTAACCGTGTCGGTAAAATCACAGACAAGTACATCTTATGAATGGGTTACCGGCACCCGGACTATTTTTACCGTAACAGCTAATAAATGGGGCACATATGAGTTGAGCGGGTGGGCTCAAGGTTTTTCTCGAAATCAAAACCAAACAATAACTTGCTGGCTTACCTATAACGTAACCGTAGTTGATAATGGTGGCGGAGTGTATAAAGACTATGATGTGTGCCACTATAGCAACGGAGTGCATTACCACTTTGACCGTAACGACGATGCTGCCAACACCCTGACGCTTAAGCACGTTATCAATGGCGCCAACGAAAATCATATGCATGGTTACCCCGCTCTTGACGAGTCGAAGGCTGTGACGGCGGTGTCTATCCCTTCGACCTTTACCAGCGGCAGTGTGAGTTATACGGTGACTCGCATCGATGGCATGTTTGCAAGCAGTGCCGTGAGCGGCAGCTACAATGATGCGCTGAACAAGATAACGAAAGTGACTGTTCCCAGTACAATCAAGAGTGTCTCCGACCGTGCCTTTATTATGGGCATGGGTGGGCTGAAGACCGTGGTTTGGAATTCGACCTACTGCGTGTGCACCGGCCCGATATTCCCCACAACGGTCACATCTATCACCTTCGGCAGCACAGCGCGCCGCGTGCCGGCCTTCATAACGGCTAATACCAGTGTGGCCAGCCTCACGGTGCCCGAGACCATAACCCAGGTGAGTTTGCATGCCTTCTCGGGCACAAAGCTAAAGACACTGGTGTTCAATCCCACCAAGTGTTCGTTTATCAACCTGACTGCCTTTGCGCAATACACCGGCACCCCCGGCACCGATGGCTTTGCGGTGAAAGACAACACCACACTAACAACGCTCACATGGAACTGCCCCGAGTTCACCTTCTCTTACGGCAACCCGCTGTCGTATGACAACGGCAGCACGCTCGACTACGTCAAGGGCCTGGAGACGCTCATCATAGGTGATGCCATAACCGACGTTGACGGCCGGCTGTTCAACAACTTGCCGATGAAGACGGTCACCCTGCCCGAGGGCTTGAAGACCATTGCCCCGGGCGCCTTTGGTAACTGTGGTAACCTTGCCACCGTGAACCTTAATTCCACCTATGTGGCTTGTACCGGCCCGTTCCTGCCTGCCAGCGTGACAAAAATGACCTTTGGCAGCAAAGCGCGCCGCGTGCCGGCTTATGCCACCGCGGGCACGAGCATAGCCAGCCTCACGGTGCCCGAGACCATAACCCAGGTGAGTTCATACGCATTCTCAGGAACAAAACTGAAAACACTGGTGTTCAACCCTACCAAGTGCTCTGTAGTCGGCTTGAAAGCCTTTGCGCAATATGAAGGCACTCCCGGCACCGACGGCTTTGCGGTGAAAGATAACACCACACTGACGAAACTTACATGGAACTGCCCCGAGTTCACCTTCTCTTACGGCAACCCGCTGTCGTATGACAACGGCACTCCGCTCGACTATGTCAAGGCCCTGGAGACGCTCATCGTGGGCGATGCCATAACCGACGTTGACGGCCGGCTGTTCAACAACTTGCCGATGAAGACGGTCACCCTGCCCGAGGGCTTGAAGACTATTGCCCCGGGTGCCTTTGGCGACTGCGGTAACCTTGCCACCGTGAACGTGAATTCCACCTATGTGACCTGCAGCGGCCCGTTCCTGCCTGCCAGCGTGACAAAAATGACCTTTGGCAGCACAGCGCGCCGCGTGCCGGCTTATGCCACCGCAGGCACGAGCATAGCCAGCCTCACGGTGCCGGCGACCATGACGCAGGTGGGCTCTTACGCCTTCTCGGGCTCGATGCTAAAGACACTGGTGTTCAACCCAACCAAGTGCTCGGTTATCAACCTGAAAGCCTTTGCGCAATACACCGGCACGCATGGCACCGATAGCTTCACTACGACAAATAACACCACTTTGACTACGCTCACATGGAACTGCCCCGAGTTCACCTTCTCCTATGGCAACCCGCTGACGTATGACAACGGCAATGTGCTCGACTATGTCAAGGGCATAGATAAGCTCATCGTGGGTGATGCCATTATCAATGTGCCCGATCAGCTGTTCAGCAATCTGCCCATGAAGTCGGTGGAGTTTTCGAGCAACGTCAAGACCATCGGACTTCGGTCGTTTGAGAACTGCAGTGAACTGCGTGAAATGCTTGTGCTTCCTTCCAGCCTCACCGCCATCGGTGCCCGTGCATTTGCCGGCTGTTCGGCCTTGAGAGGTCCCCTTGTGATTCCCGTTACGGTCAGCTCGATAGGTGCCAGCGCCTTTGAGGGTTGCTCGGGAGTGAGCTCGATTCACACCCGTCCAGTTAAAACACTGGGCAAGAATGCCTTCTTGGGCACATCGGGCTATTGTTTCATTGGCAAGACAACCTATGGCTTGAAAGGCGCCGGACTTAATCCCACGGTAATCTATATCACCGCCACCACACCGCCAGAATGTGACGCCAGCACGTTTGCCGCCGGTTGCGACAAGACATCGGTGCCCGTCAATGTGCCGCAAGCATCAGCCGGCGCCTATTCGTCGGCAACAGAGTGGAAGGATTTCACCGGCATAAATGGAATAAACATGGTGACGCCGGCATGGGACATCCCTGAGACCTTCACGCTCACAGTCGGACAGAGCGAGATGTTGCCCTGTGTCCCGGCCTCGGCCACCGACTTCGTTCCGGCATTCTATTCGACCGACGACAGCATAGTGCAAATTGATGGCACCGGACGAATGACCGCCATGCAAGCCGGTGAGGTCGATATCGTGGTCACAGAGTGCCTGACGCGCCACATCTGCCATGTGACAGTGGGCAGTGGCAGCACCGGAGTAGCGGGCGACCTGGATGGCAGCGGCCTGGTGGATGTGGATGATGTGAACGAACTGATTAATTACATCTTAGGTAAGAGCTCGAATGCCGGTTTGGCAAGTATTGCCGATATTGACGGCAGCGGCCTGGTGGATGTTGACGACGTGAATGCTATAATCAATATCATTCTTAGTAAGTAAGCGGGCTGGGTATAACCAGTCTCAGGACTATAGGCATGAGTGTGGCAATGCTGCGCTCATGCTTTGTCTTTTCAAGAAAATGATGTAATTTTGCATGGCATGGTTTGTGCAAGGTGGTTGAAGGGGTTAAACTTTTGTGACCTTACCGCGTCAAACACAAGCATTTTATGAACTCAAGTTTCTGAAGCTTCAGAAACTTGAATAACAATTTAATTCAGTAATAGCGATGAAAGAATTTTTTGTTATCGTCAATGAGCAGCAGCAAGGCCCATTCACCATCGAGCAACTCGCCGAAATGGCTATAACACCCGAAACCGAAGTGTGGACGGCCGGCATGGCCGACTGGCAACAGGCGGGCGATGTTCCCGAACTGACATCGCTACTGCAGCAGTTGCAGTTCCAGCAGCACATGGGTCAGGCTCCAGCCACCCCGCCGCCTCATGCAGCACAAGCCCCGGCCCAACCGGCCCCCGTCGGGCAATCGCCGGCACAGTCACAGCCATGGGAGCAGCCCCAAGCCGCTACTGACGATGGATCAGTGTCAAGACCTGTCAAGCAGAGAAATGGCTGTGGCGTGAAGTTGCTGTTGGCGACTCTTATCCTGGTCATAGTGCTCGGCGTGCTGGCGGTTACCTGCCCGTCGCGTCAGGAGCACAAAGATGCCATTTCGCAATCTACCCACCAGTGGGTAAACGAGAAGATGGCAGCCGTGGACGAGCAGTGGGGAGGATTGGCGTCGGTGCTCACCGGAGCCATCGAGTGGGTGTCGGGACAAGGCATCGACTTCGTTGTTGACCAGTATCTCGACGTAGATAACTATGGTGTGTGCTCGGTGGGGCGCATCAATGTAGGGGACAAGAGTAAAATAGTGTCGTTGGGCGTGCTCAATCATATATTCACCTTCGACAAGGATGATGTGGACCGGTTTATGGTGAATGCCCTTAAAAACCAGATTGGCATGGGTGAAGCTCCGGCAATAGCACCGCGCCACGACGAGCCCACAGTCTCAGAAGACCCGGCCTCCGACGAGGACGACAGCTATCTGGCAACGCCCGAAGAGCAGGACTCGGCTGTGGAGCCCCAGCGTCAGCCAAATCCTGCCGAGGAACTGCTCGACAGCATTGTCGCGCAAGGCAAGCGACAGGTGGTGAAGACTGCCAAGGAGTGGGCAAAGAAGCAGATCGACCGCATAGGTGACTAATGCCGCCCGAGGAAAACTCATAAAAGTTGATGAACCGTGAGATACTGCGCATAGCCTTTCCGGCCATAATAGCCAATATCACCATCCCCTTGCTTGGGCTCCTTGATACGGCCATAGCCGGCCACCTTGGGTCGGCTACGTTTATCGGAGCCATAACAGTGGGGACGATGATATTTAACCTTGTGTACTGGAACTTCGGGTTCCTGCGCATGAGCACATCGGGCCTTACAGCACAGACCTATGGCCGTGGCGATGCCCGAGCCAGCCGGCAAGTGCTTCGGCAGGCCGTAGTGGTGGCTATGGGTGTGGCCGCCGGTATCATCGCATTGCAGGTGCCGCTACTCAAGGTGGCAATGTGGATAATCAAGCCCTCGGCTCAAGTTGAGCAACTGGCGATGAACTATTACTACGTTGTGGTGTGGGGTGCACCGCCTGTGCTGGTGATGATGGCCATCAAGGGCTGGCTGTTGGGCATGCAAGACTCTAAGGGGGCAATGCTGGTGTCGATAGTGGTGAATGTGCTCAACATCGCAGCCAGCCTCGTGGCTGTGTATGTGATGAGAATGGGGTTTGTGGGAATCGCCGTCGGCACACTGATAGCCGAGTGGCTCGGGCTGGCCTATGCCGCAGCGGTGGTAATGCGCCACCTTCGCGCTCTGCCGGTGGCCGATGTGACTGCTGTGGCATCGACAGCCGATGAGATGCAGTTTGGAGCTATGCGTTTCTTCAGGGTTAGTGGTGATATCTTCTTGCGTAGCTTCTTGCTAATGCTCGTGAATTTGGCCGTTGTGTCGATTGGAGCCCGCAGTGGTGACCTGATTCTTGCTGCCAATGCCCTCATACAGCAGCTAAACACACTGTTTGCCTACTTCCTTGATGGTATAGCCTTTGCCGGTGAAGCACTTGTGGGTAAGTACTATGGCCGTGCCGATGTGAAACGACTACGGTTGTGTGTGAAGCGGCTATTCCTGTGGGCGTTGGCCATAACGTCTGTTTTCACGATTCTATATTCGTTTCCACAATTAATTTTCGGCATACTCACCGATGATGCCACAGTCATCGCGGCTGCAATGCACTACCGCTGGTGGTGTGCCTTGCTGCCGATAGCGGGCATGGCAGCCTTTGTGTGGGATGGCGTGTTTATAGGGCTCACGAACACGCGAGGCATGCTCATTGCTGTGGCTGTGGCCGGGGTCGCATTTATAGTAATATATGGCTGTCTGCCCCATGGAATGGGTAATCATCGCCTGTGGCTTGCCTTTGTCATCTATCTGGCAATGCGCGGTGTTGTGCAGACGATGATGTGGCTCAAAATGCGAACATTCAAGTAGGGCAGGGAGCCCGCCTTGCTCCACCACCTGCCTAAGCTCTTTCAGCCCTATCGGGCTTTTTTTAGGAAAAGGAATTATTTGTAATTGAGTTGGCATTTCTCTCGCTTATTCGTAACGTTGAGGCTGTGCCTCGAAGTTACTCTCGCTCGGAAATGCTCAAATAAATTTGGCTTCGCCTTATTCTGTCACGACTCAGCAAAGATAATTTAAGAATTTCTTTGCTTTCACTGTTCCAAAATTTGGCATTTCTCTCGCTTATTCGTAACGTTGAGGCTGTGCCTCGAAGTAACTCTCGCTCGGAAATGCTCAAATAAATTTGGCTTCGCCTTATTTTGTCACGACTCAGCAAAGATAATTTAAGAATTTCTTTGCTTTCACTGTTCCAAAATTTGGCATTTCTCTCGCTTATTCGTAACTTTGCACAAAACTCCTAAAACCATACCCTTGAACATGGCTACTTTTATCAATCCATTTACCGATGTAGGCTTTAAGCGTATCTTTGGCCAAGAAATAAATAAAGACTTGCTGATAGACTTTCTCAATAACGTTATTGACGAGTTTACCATAATTGATGTGTCGTTCTTGGACAAAGAGCAGTTGCCTGATTATAACGAGCAAAGGTCGCTCATATATGACGTCTATTGCCGGACCGACAGCGGCCAGTATATCATTGTCGAGATGCAGAACCGCAGCCAGCCATTTTTCAAGGATCGCAGCCTGTTTTACATTTCTAAATCAATCACGCGGCAGGCGCGTCGCGGTTCGGACTGGATGTATGAAATTCATGCTGTCTATTTGATAGCATTTCTGAATTTTCATCTGCCTGAAATATCAAATGAATTTCGCACCGATGTTGGCTTGACCAACCTGAAAACCCATGAGCTGTTCAGTGATAAGATGCGGCTCATCTACCTGCAGCTGCCTCTTTTTAATGAGGAAGAGCATAGCTGCGATACCGATTTCAAATGTTGGATTTATTTGTTAAAGAACATGGAAACACTTCAACGATTACCATTTGCTGCTCGCAGTGCAGTCTTCGACCGATTGAGTAAAATAGCCGAAGTGCGTTCGCTTACAAAGGAAGAGCAGGTACAGTATGAAGCAAGTCTGCGTAACTACCGCGACACAATAGCTGTAATGACAGGTCAATTCAATAGTGGTATAATAAAAGGCCGCGAGGAAGGCATCGCTCAGGGTCGCGAGGAAGGCATTGTTCAGGGTCGCGAGGAAGGCATCGCCCAGGGCCGCGAGGAAGGCATTGCCCAGGGCCGCGAGGAAGGTCTTGCTCAGGGCCGCGAGGAAGGCATCGCTCAGGGCCGCGAGGAAGGCATCGCTCAGGGTCGTGAGGAAGGCATCGCTCAGGGTCGCGAGGAAGGCATCGCTCAGGGCCGCGAGGAAGGCATTGCCCAGGGCCGCGAGGAAGGCATCGCTCAGGGCCGCGAGGAAATCGCTGCCAAGATGCTTGCTGCCGGACTTGACATTGATGCTGTTGCGCAATACACCGGTTTGGCAAAAGAAAAAGTACAAATGCTTTCTAAACACGGCAATAGCTGAAAATTATTGGCAAGAAAAATGTGCAATATGCAGTTTTTCAAGCTCCAGAATCATTAATGCACATAACGTCAAAACGAACATATAAGATTGAGACGTTGGGCTGTAAGCTCAATTTCTCGGAGACTGCTACCATAGGCAAGCTGCTTGGTGAGCACGGCTATTCTTGTGCTCCCGACGAAGCGGTGCCTGATGTATGCATCGTGAACACATGCAGTGTCACCGAGCTTGCCGACCGCAAGTGCCGCCAGCACATCCGCAGCCTTGTGAAGCGCTACCCCGATGCGCTGATGGTTGTTACCGGTTGCTACGCGCAGCTTAAGAGCCGGGAGGTAGCCGAGTTGCCTGGTGTGGACATTGTGTTAGGCAGCGAACAGAAACTTGACATAGCCACCTATGTCGATCGATGGTTTGACAACCATGAACAAGCAGTGGCTGTGTCGCAACTGAAAGATATAAAGCGCTTTGCTCCGTCGTGTGAGCGAGGCGACCGCACCCGTTACTGGCTAAAGGTGCAGGATGGCTGCGATTATTATTGCAGCTACTGCACAATTCCCATGGCCCGCGGACGCAGTCGCAGCGGCACCATCGACAGCCTGCTTGCCCAAGCGCGGCAGGTGGCCGAAGAGGGGGGCAAAGAGATTGTTATCACTGGTGTGAACATAGGTGACTTCGGCAAGAACACCGGTGAGAGGCTAATCGACTTGTTACGGGCATTCGATCAAATCACTCAGATAGAGCGCTACCGCATCTCGTCGATTGAGCCCGATCTGCTTACCGATGAGATTATCGACTTCTGTGCGCAATCGCGGGCTTTCATGCCGCATTTTCACATCCCGTTGCAGTGCGGCAGTAACGAGGTACTGCGCCTCATGCGCCGCCACTACGACCGGGAGCTGTTTGCCCAAAAGGTGAACCGCTGCCGCGAACTGATGCCAGACTGCTTCATCGGTGTGGATGTGATGGTGGGTAGTCGAGGTGAAACCGACGAACTGTTTGCTGAAAGTTATGAGTTTATCAAGTCGCTCGACCTGCAACACCTCCATGTGTTCCCCTACAGCGAGCGCCCCGGAACGATGGCATTGCGCATACCATACATTGTTGACCAGCGGGCAAAGCAACAGCGTGCCGCACGCATGATAGCACTGAGCGATGCCAAGCAGCGCGAATTTATAAGTCGGTATTTAGGCACCACGCGGCAAGTGCTTTTAGAGCAGCGTCACGGCAATGCTCCCATGCACGGGTTTACCGACAATTACATCCGCGTCAACGTCACTCCCGACGAGGCACTCGTTAACCGCGTGGTTCCGGTGCGCCTGTTAAGCATTAACGACGACTTAACGGTCGATGCCGAAGTGCAAATCCATAAAATGTAATAAATTGTCTAAAGTTGCTGTCATAATACTCAATTGGAATGGCGCCGACCTGCTGCGCCGTTATCTGCCCTCGGTGGTCGAAAACACGCCTGCTGCCATTGCCGACGTGATCGTTGCTGACAATGGTAGCAGCGACGACAGCCTTAAAATACTTGCCGAAGAGTTTCCTGCGGTCGGCACCATCGTGCTCGACAAGAACTACGGTTTTGCCGGTGGCTATAATCGCGCCATCGAGCAGGTGAGTCACCCCTATGTGGTGTTGCTTAACAGCGATGTGCGCACGCCACAAGGCTGGTTGCAGCCAATGTTTGAATACATGGAGGCCAATCCCGATGTGGGTGCCGTGCAGCCCAAGCTGCTGCACGATGGCGAGCCCGACGGACGGGAAATGTTTGAATATGCCGGTGCTGCCGGCGGCTATCTCGACTGTCATGGCTACCCCTACTGCCGCGGACGCATCTTTGAGAGTATAGAACAGGATGCAGGACAGTATGACGACATCACACCCTCAGTGCTGTGGGCCAGTGGTGCCTGCCTGATGGTGCGCACCGAGCTTTACCGCCGTGTGGGAGGGCTCGATGCCGATTTCTTTGCCCACATGGAGGAGATAGACCTGTGCTGGCGCATTCATCTGTTGGGCAGCGACGTGCGCATGTTGCCCGGCAGCCGGGTGTATCACCTGGGAGGTGCCAGCCTGCCACAAGGCAATCCGCGCAAGACCTACCTCAATTTCCGCAACAATCTGCTCCTGCTGCACAAAAACTTGCCAAAAACAGAAGGGAAACGGCTGCTATTTGTGCGGCGCCTGTACGACACACTCGCCTTAGGCATGGCATTAGTTAAAGGACACTGGGGCGACGCCCGCGCCATCTTGCGTGCCCATCGCGACTTCCGCAAGATGCGCAAAGCCTACACCGACCATCCCACTCGCAACCTGCTGCGCGAGATGCCCGAGTGCCGGTGTAACATTGTCATCGATCACTACTTGCGTCACCGCACCGTGTTCTAACTTGAGTTTAATCGTAAACAGCTTGTATGTTTGACTAAATTACATGTGACAGTCTTGTGCACCAGCCATTTAGTGATACTTGTGTTTTTTTATAGTATAAAAACTATCATGTCGGCCACATGTAGTTTGTAGCCCTTAACTTGTAGCTAATTAAAAATGAAGATAGGAAATATTGATTTGGGTGAGCGTCCGGTGATGCTTGCGCCTATGGAAGATGTCACCGACCAGTCGTTCCGGCAGATTTGCCGCGAACAGGGTGCCGACATGGTATATACCGAGTTTGTGAGTGCCGATGCCTTGGTGCGTAACATCGACAGCTCTGTGCGCAAGATGACCATCCAGCCCGGCGAGCGTCCGGCCGCCATTCAGATCTACGGCCGCACCGTTGAGGCTATGGTCGAAGCTGCCCGCATTGCCGAAGCAGCCCGCCCCGAGGTGATAGACATCAACTTTGGCTGCCCGGTGAAGAAAGTGGCAGGCAAGGGTGCCGGTGCCGGCATGTTGCGTAACGTGCCTCTCATGCTCGAAATCACGCGCGAAGTGGTTAAGGCCGTGTCGCTGCCGGTGACGGTAAAGACCCGCCTTGGCTGGGACCACGATAATAAGATCATTGTGGAGCTTGCCGAGCAACTGCAAGACTGCGGCATCCAGGCTCTCACTATTCATGGGCGTACTCGCTCACAAATGTACAATGGCGAAGCCGACTGGACACTGATAGGTGCCGTGAAAAATAACCCCAAGATGCACATCCCCATCATAGGCAATGGCGATGTTACCACCCCCGAGCGACTAAGAGAGTGTTTCGATACCTATGGGGTGGACGGTGTGATGGTGGGCAGGGCTTCGATAGGTGCCCCATGGATTTTCCGTGAGATGAAGCAGTATCTTGCCGACGGCACATTGCCCCAGATTTCTTATCAAGAGAAGATGGCGCTCATTCGCCGGCAGATAGCCGAGAGCATCGACCGCATCGACGAGAAGCGCGGCATCTTGCACATCCGCCGCCATCTGGCGGCAACGCCCGTTCTAAAGGGACTATATAACTTCCGTTCTACACGCATTGCCATGCTGAGAGCCGAGACAAAGGCCGAACTGGAAGCTATTCTCGACCACATCGAGAACGACTGGTTAGGGAAGGATCCCGAAGAGTTACGGCAGATGAGCCGTAATGAAGGTGGCATGCCCCTTGATGCTGATGCTTGAGGCGCATGCCGGTATCAGCACTGTGTCGCCTCGGTGCAGGGCGGTTGGGTGGCAAGGATGGCTGCTTAGGTGGCTGTCGTCGGCCAGTGAGGCCTCGCCATCGATGCAAATCATTATCACGAACGATGTAATCTGGCTCACATCACAGGTGTGGCTGCCGTTAATTGCCATCTTGCTGACGACAAAGTGGCGGCATGATGCAATGAGTGCCGACTGTGCTGTGCGGTCGTAGGCGAGCTTGTAACCGCTGTGCGGCTCAAAGTCGAGTGCTTCACGAGCCAGGTCGGTGTGTAGCGGCCGCAGGTTACCCATGGCATCGCGGCGGCCGTAGTCATACACGCGATAGGTGATGTCGCTGCTTTGCTGTATTTCCACCAGCAGGTTGCCGGCTCCGATGCTGTGAATGGTGCCCGGTGGCAACATGAAGGCATCGCCGGCGTGCGAGTCGTGATGCTGAACAGCATTCATGATAGTGCCTTGTGCAGTCATGCTCCCATATTCCTCGGCATCGATGCGTTGGCTGAAGCCTGCGTGGATGAGTGCTCCAGGTTCAGCGTCTATCACATACCACATTTCGGTCTTTCCCTGGCAGCCGTGTCGTCGGGCCGCGAGGTCGTCGTTGGGGTGAACCTGCACTGAAAGGTCGCTTGCAGCATCAATGAATTTTACAAGCAGCGGAAACTCATTGCCAAAACGATCGTAGGCCTCGGCTCCCATGAGTGCGGCTTGATATTTGGTAATGAGTTGTGGCAGTGTGAGGCCGGTGTCTTCACCGCATGCTACTATCGACTCGTGACCCTTGATGCCCGAAATCTCCCAACTTTCGCCTATGTGAGCTTGGTCGGTGTCCAGATGCTTGAATGGTGCGATGCGGTTTCCTCCCCACAACACGCTCTTGAGTATGGGACGGAACTTAAACATTGTCGTGGCGCTGTGTGGTGATTTTGTCGTGTGAGCTTTGTCGGCGGGCCTTTTCAGCTGCAGCTCGTTCACGGTTGGCAATGCGTTCTTGCTCCAGAAGCTCGGACAGGGCTTGCTGCTCGGGCACATAGTCCTCGGTGGCGAGTCGTTCGAGCAGTGAGTCAAGTTGCTCACAATTGTTGACGTCGATGTTACCCACCCGGGTGCGGCGCAATCCATACAGGTGTGCTCCGCTGCCTAATGCCTCTCCAATGTCGCGAGCCAGAGCGCGGATGTAGGTTCCCTTGCTGCACACCACCCTCACTACAAGGGTGGGCTCGGCGGGCAGTCCGCATTCCAGCACCTCGATTTCGTCGATAACCAATGTCTTGGGCTGAATATTCACATCACGCCCTTTGCGGGCGAGCTTGTAGGCCGGCTTGCCATCCACCTTGCAGGCCGAGAACGCCGGGGGCGTCTGCTCGATAGTGCCGGTGAATTGCTTTGACAGTACAGCCTCGATTTGTTCTCGGGTAATGTGTTGCCACGGGTAGGTGGCATCCACCGGAGTCTCCATGTCGAACGATGGGGTGGTCTCGCCCAGCCTGATCCATGCCGTGTATTCCTTCACTCCGGCCTGGAGGGTGTCGATTTGTTTAGTCTTGCGGCCGGTGCAGATGATGAGTACGCCGGTGGCAAGCGGGTCGAGCGTGCCGGCATGCCCCACGTGCATGCGTCGCACACCCAGCTTGCGACAGAGCAGGTTGCGCACCTTCTTTACTGCTAAAAACGACGTCATTTCCAGCGGTTTGTCGATGCAGAATATTTCGCCGGCTATAGGGTTTAGCATAATGAATAAGCAATATGTTGTTAATCAACCATTTGCAGGTTGTGTCCAGACATGAGCAGAGCTAAAATCACGCCTCCAACTATGATGCGATACCAGCCGAATGCCTTGAAACCATATTTCGTGAGAAACGAGATGAAGAACTTGATTGCTAAAACTGCAACGATAAATGCCACAATGCATCCTATGAGCAACACGTCAAGGTTCTGAACCAATACTTCGCGGTATTCGGGCTTGAACAGCATCTTGAGCAGCTCATAGCCGGTGGCTGCAGCCATGGTGGGCACAGCCAGGAAAAACGAGAACTCGGCAGCCGTTTTGCGTGTGAGCCCCTGTTGCATGCCGCCGGCAATGGTGGCAAACGACCGTGACGTGCCTGGTATCATGGCAATGCACTGAAACAGGCCTATCGTGAACGCTCGGCGCTCGGTGAGCGGCTTGTCGTCTTTGCGGTCGAACCATTTATCTACAAATAACAATAGCACGCCCACGCCCACCAGCATGGCGGCCACAACCCACACGTTTCCCATCAGGCTTTCGATGAAGTCGCCCAATGCCAGCCCGATGATTGCGGCCGGAAAGAAAGCCACGAGCAGTTTCCAGTAAAAGTCATACTTCTGCAGCCATGCGCGCCAGCCCGTCACGCCCTCGTCCACCTTGTTAAGGCGGAAAAAGCGTTTCCAGTAAAGCACCACCACCGACAGTATGGCACCAAACTGAATAATCACCGTGAACGCGTTAACAAACTTGTCGTTTATGTCAACGCCAAGCATGTTTTCGGTGATAATCATGTGGCCGGTAGATGACACAGGGAGAAACTCGGTGAGTCCCTCCACTATAGCGATGATAATCGACTGTAACCAATCCATGCTTGTGATTATTTCTCGTCGGTGTCGGTGTTATTTTGCTTGCGGCGATACAGAATGGCCGGTGCCATTAGCACAAAACCTGCAAGGGCAATCATCGGCCCTACTGTGGTGCGCCGGCTCTCAAAGATGGCATTGTTAAACTCGCTCCCCTCGTTGGCACTGCCGGTCATCAGCCAGAAACCCACTACAATCAGCAGCAGGCAGCAGGCCATTAACAGCATATTTATCTTTTCGAGAGGGAAAATGCTTTTCCCTGTCTTCTTGTCGGTCTTAGTCGTTTTTTCCATAATAGAAATATAGTGTTTGTAAAGAATTTCTCAATGTGATGATTGCCAGCGGCTATGAGCCGTGCATTTGCTTGGTGTTTACCTCGTCTTGCACAGTTGCATCACCAACAGACTTGCAAAGTTACGATTAAGCGAGCGCATAACAAAATGAAAAACGAAATTTTTCATTTTTTTATGCCGAGCGAGAGTAACTTCGAGGCAAAGCCTCAACGCTACGATTAAGCGAGCGAAAAATCAAATTTATTTGAATTTTTCCGAGCGTGAGTAACTTCGAGGCAAAGCCTCAACGTTACGATTAAGCGAGCGAAAAATCAACTTTATTTGAGCATTTCCGAGCAAGAGAATTTTAGACTATAAGCCACATAAGTTTCATAAGGAGTGGCGCTTTAGCAATTATGAATTATGAATGAGTCGCGATGCGCAGTAAGCCCTGAAAGGGCGACAGGACATAGGCAGGGGTGTAAACCCCTGATATAAGCCACAGAAATAAGCAAATAAGGGTTAAGGGCTAAGTGGGCTGGCGCACGGGATTCTCATACAGATTCAACAGATTGCAGAGATTTATCAGACTATAAGTTAATGTGAATTTGACGACAATAAGTTGCTGAGTCACAGCTCCCGGGAGCTGTCGCCCCGCGCCCCGCGTTGGGGAATGGCCGCCTGGTGGCGGGAAATTAATCAAAATTTAATACAAAATTAAACAAATAGATAGTCTGGGGAAATTTGTTAATAATTTGAATAATTTCCCACGCAAAGCGTGGCCTCTTCTCTCCGATGCGCTTCCACTGCTCCGGGCACACTCCCCCTGGCCCCTCTAACTTAGAGGGGAAGCTGTCGCCCCGCGCCCCGCGCTGGGTAATGGCCGCCTTGCGGCGGGAAATTAATCAAAATTTAATACAAAATTAAACAAATAGGTAGTCTGGGGAAATTTGTTAATAATTTGAATAATTCCCCACGCAAAGCGTGGCTTCTTCTCTCCGATGCGCTTCCACAGCCTCCGGGCACACTCCCCCTGGCCCCCTCTAACTTTGAACTGCACCC